>CP051187.1:6496411-6861882 GCA_038087035.1 Gloeotrichia echinulata CP02
TAGCTTGTATTAATTGCCTGATGAGGCTTCTAGTGATCGCTCTCTCGGAAAGTGAAACAAGAGAGCTAAGTGCCTTTGATTTTCATGCTGGTACATTACCGCAGGCCCCCCTACCGTCTTGTCTATTTACCTGACAATCCCTATAAGCTATGACACAGGGACTTACAGCCCCTGGCGTATCTGTTCGTACTGTGTAAATCTATAAATACTTGGTTATTTTGGTTGTGGATGACATGGCTGTGCAATATATAAGTCAACCCAACCTACGAAAGATAAAATTCCCAATCTTTGCTATCTTATATCATGCATCAATAAAAGTTGATGTATTTTTATGACTCCGTATTAAACAAAAAACTTTGATTTAGCGATAAAAGTCAAGACATATAAGTATATTCTCTACACAATTTTTACATTGTAACAGGTTATAATGTTACGTACAAAATCTGAATTTAAAGTTCTGGCAAAGTTTGCTCACTTTTGCTATATGCTTAATAATAATCTGTATAATAAAAACCAATACTGATGTGGAAATTTCCTGTTATTTGTAATCCAAGGTGAAGTAGCCCTGATGAGCTACTTACACCAGTAAGAAGCATAAAAAAACTTCCCTACCCCCACCGTCCCCTGATTTTTCACATCACTCAGTAAAACCTCTATCCAACCTTCTCTTTTTATTGGGGAGAATCTGGAAATTTCACCGATTCCCTTGTAGGTAAGGGGTGCGTGAGGGCACGAAATGTTGATAAAATCACAAAAAACCTGGGTATACCAAATATCTACAACACAGAAAGGATAGAACTAATGACAACAAAATCTCTGCCGTTAATTAATCCTAGACCGGACTTAAGAGCATCTCAAGGGAATAAGATTCAGAGAGGATTAGCCATTAGGATAATCCGCATAGTAACACTAATTTTAATAGATGCTATTTCTCTGGCATTAGCTTGGAAATTGGCGATATTTTATGGCAATCCCTTAGACTCGACTTGGACAGAAAAATCGCCATTTTTAGCGCTAATAATTGCCGTGGCAATAGGTATGATGGCAGACAAAAGCCTTTATAATGCGGGAATTAATCGTCGTCAATATACCCAGGTGATAAAAACCATCTCAATGGCGGCATTTTTCCTATTATTGATTGCCTTCGTTTACGAACCTAATCACTATTTACTACGAGCAACTTTTCTACTGTTTTGGATGTTATCTATAGCCTTCATATGTACTGGTCGCTTTATATTTGATGTGGCGACTAAAGGGGTTCGTGAAGCTGGAGGAGTTCGTTATCCTATTTTTCTGATCACGGATGCAGAAGACCAAGAGAGTAGCATCAGATTAATCAACCAAGAGAACTGCTACACTCTTCTGGGAGTGTCTGAAGCTAGCTCGTTGGATAGAGATAACCGCGAAGCTACTTTAGAATTTCTTCGTAAAGAAGGTATTGTAGAGGTTTTTGTCTCTTGGAATGCCATTAAAAACCGTCTATTTATTTCTTGGCATTTCCTGAGTGCTGGAATTACCCTACGAATTCTGCCAACAGAGAGGGAAGTCCTACCGCCTAAAACTATATTGTGGATGATTGGACAAGTACCATGTCTGACAATTCCAGCACCAATTCTCGCAGGTAGCGATTTTTGGTTAAAGCGGTATTTCGACCTAATTTGTGCGGCGATATTGTTATTAGTGCTATCACCTGTTTATCTCGTAGTTGCTGTCCTAATTAAGCTAGATTCTCCCGGACCAGTATTTTTCAAGCAAAACCGAATTGGTCTACATGGTCAGCAATTCAAGATCTGGAAGTTCCGGACAATGATTGTAAATGCAGAGAAGGTACAAGCATCCCTAGAAGCCAAGAATGAAATTAAAGATGGTGTTTTGTTTAAACTCAAAGACGACCCTCGCATCACACGAATTGGTAAATTCCTGCGTCTTTATAGTCTAGACGAATTGCCACAATTGTTTAATGTTTTACTTGGTGAGATGAGTCTAGTCGGTCCGCGTCCCCTCCCTATCCGAGATGTAGAGAAGTTCAAAACAAAGCATTTTATCCGACAAGAAGTTCTACCAGGTATCACAGGATTGTGGCAGGTTTCTGGTCGCTCGGATATCGATAACTTTGAAGATGGGGTGAAATTAGATATCTCCTACATTGAGAATTGGTCGTTCTGGCTAGATCTGGAAATTTTGGTGAAAACTGTGGGTGTTGTCCTGCAAAAGTCAGGCGCGTACTAATACTTAGCTCCGCATCTTCTCAGAAGGGGGAGATGCGGAGATATTACATGTATGTAACGTTTCTAAATCTCCTAAAATTTCCAAAGATAACCTTTTACTGAAATGTTGCCATTTTAGTTAACATCTGGTATGTAGAATTAACATGACTCACATATGTCCTGTTTGTAGAAGCAAAAGTTGTAATTAGGACTTACGCAAGATGTGACTGAAACCCTCATTCTTACGTAGCGGTAATTCATGAATTACCGCTACTTTCGTGCTGTTTTGCGTAAATCCTGGTAATATAACTGTGCCTCTCAGGCAGCAAGGACTAAAACAAAAAAACCCGCTGTAGCGGGGTAACACAACAAAACTATGAACTATGAAAACTCGATTTAGCTGAAATGCTTCATTTCAGCTTCCAATTGATGTATTAACTTCTCGTCGCCATTCGCTCTGGCTACTTCCAGGCGATGCTTTAGGCTTCTTTGAATATTCTGTCTATGCGCCTCTTGTGCTTTTGTCGCCGCCTGTAGTCTATTGTTGCCCATAGTGATTACCTTTTAAATTTTCGTCTTATTGTCTTGTATTCTTAACATAACACATATTTCGTAGCTTTTGTTACAGAAAATCTGGATTTAATACATTTTAATAATCTATTCATGTTAGACAACTAAATCGGTCAACAAGGAATGCTGACGTTACTCAGTGATTTTGGCGATCGCGATGTGTATGTAGGCGTAATCAAAGGAGTAATCGCCCAAATCAACCCCAGGCTAAGAATAGTAGACTTAACCCACCAAATTTCCCCCCAAAACATCGCCGCAGCCAGATTTTGCCTGATGAACGCTTACCCCTATTTCCCGATGGGGACAGTCCATGTGGCGGTAGTAGATCCGGGAGTGGGAAGTACGCGAAGGGCGATCGCCGTAGAATTTGCTCAGGGGTTTTTGGTGGGGCCAGATAATGGCATATTTAGTGGGGTACTCAGTCAAACTTCAGTAATTACCGCCGTCGAATTGACAAATCTTAATTATTGGAGAACTCCTCAACCAAGCAGGACATTCCACGGTAGAGATATCTTTGCACCAGTAGGGGCAAATCTCGCCAGTGGTCTCCCCCTCCAACAGCTAGGAAGAGAAATTGATCCCAGCACTTTGGTACAGATGGATTTAGGCGACTGCACCCAGACAACAACCGGTGTAGTGGGTTACATTCAATATATTGACCACTTTGGTAACTTAGTCAGCAACATTCCCGCCAGTTACGTCCAAGATAAAGCTTGGAGTGTGAAAGTAGCTGGATTAACTATACCAGGGTGTGAAACTTACAGTAATGTTAGAGCAGGAGAGGCGATCGCTTTAATTGGTAGCCACGGTTGGGTAGAAATAGCCATCAATAGCCGGAATGCACACCTGCAGTTGCATATAAACTTGCAAGATAGACTGGAAGTCATTAGTCAGTAGTCAAGAGTCAAGAGTCAAGAGCTTATACAGTTTCACTTTAATCATGATACCAATACATTGCTAGGGGCACGGCATTGCCGTGCCCCTACCGCGTGGTCTATTTACTTGAAAATGGCTGTAAACTAGTTACTAGGGACTACCCCTAACTCCCAACTCCCAACTCCCAACTCCTAACTCCTCACTGGTTGACTATGACTACACAAACACTATCTCCATCAGAAGTATATCAAGGTCAGTTTGGGGAATTTACAATTACTCAGAGCGATCGCCTGGGTGTGATTATCTACCGCACTGGCTTAATGGTAGCCGCACTGACCTTTGGGATAGGTAGCGCTTTGGTATTGCTAGAAAATAACCCAAATGTTTTCACCACACTGACGCCTTTATATGCTTGTTTTAGCCTGGCTCTCGGTGTCAGTTTATTTACTATCCATATATATATGGTATTATTGCAGCGAGCATTGCAAGTTTTTTGGGCGATTGGAAGCATTACATCACTGGTACTGGCACTGACTAGCAGTACACCTTTAGCTGTCACTGTTTACAATCAACCTCTGACATTATTCGGCATTGGTTTTACCTTTGTGGCTTTAACAGGCATTTATTTCAAAGAAGCTTTCTGCTTCAATCGTCTGGAAACCAAGGTATTAACCGTCACCGTGCCGCTATTATTGCTGGGTCATTTGGTGGGGATTTTACCAACTCAGTGGGAACAGATTTTATTAGCAATTTGGGCGATTTTGTTTTTGGTGTTTGCTTTGCGGAAAACAATACAAGAAATGCCGGCGGATATAGGCGATAAGTCTGTATTTACTTATTTGAAAAAACAGCGTTTAGCAAAGGTTTAATGTTAAAAAAGAGTCGCCAGCGGCCAAAAATTCCCAAAATTCGGCTGATAAAACGCCGAGAAATCTGGACACTTACACTTTGGGGATGGGGAATTGCGAGCATTTTAGTCGCATCTTTAATATTTTTTATTATTACTCATGTACAACCATTTCTAGCAGTAACTTCCCCCATAAAATCAGCAGAATTATTGGTTGTAGAAGGATGGCTACCAGACTATGCAATCCAACAAGCCTTGACTGAATTTAAAAGTGGTGCTTATCGGCAAATAATTACTACAGGAGGCACCATAGACAAAGGAAGTTATCTGATTCCATACAAAAATTTTGCCGAAGTCTCAGCACTCACCTTCAAAAAACTAGGACTAGAAACAGACAAGGTGATAGCTGTTCCCACACCTTTTGTAATTAAAGATCGTAGTTATGAATCTGCAGCCGAATTTGGGCGGTGGCTATCCAAGGCAAATTTCCAGATAGAATCAATTAATCTGTTTTCCGGGGACGTTCATACTCGCAGGAGTTGGCTATTATTCAAAAAAGTACTTGCTCCCAAAATAAAAGTTGGTGTGATTGCTGCGAAAACGCAAGATTACAACCCAAACAAATGGTGGGTTTCCAGCCAAGGTGTACGGTCAGTGATTAATGAAATTATAGCGTATATTTATGCCCAGTTTGTTAATTGGAAAGCCTAATGCCAATTCTATAAAAAAATTGGTAGCAGAAGAAGATTTAGGCAGCATCACAATTTCTTTTAACACGAAATACAAAGCTTTCCTTAAACCTCCGCGTCCCTCCGCGTGAAACTCTGCGATCCTTTGCGTTGAAAAATACAAAACATTTGGGATGCTACCGATATTTACCAGTTCATTAATAATAAGTTTGTAATCAACACTTTAGCCCTAAAGCGGTGACTACGAGCAAATTTTCCTTTTATCTATACCAAAGAAAAATCAGATTCTGTATCCATATCCGGTTCATAACCCTTGCTAAGTTTATCAATTGCGCGATCAATTAAATCTAAACCCTGATGCACATTGTCAACTAAACTTAATTTACCCCGCAAATCAGCCGCACCCACGAAACCTTTAGCATACCAAGTCATGTGCTTACGGGCTTGACGCACACCGCGATCGCCCTTATATTCCCATAAAGCTTGCAAATGTTCTCTAGCGCATTCCAGCAGTTGAATTGGGGTTGGCGCAGGTAACAGTTCCCCGGTTTTGAGGAAATAATCAACTTCTCCCACCAAAAACGGATAACCCAAAGTCCCACGGGAACACATTACCCCATCAGCGCCAGTTTCCTCTAAACATTTCACCGCAGCTGCAACTGAAAAAATATCTCCATTCCCAATAACTGGAATCGAAAGCACTTCCTTTACACGGGCTATCCATTCCCAGCGGGCATTGCCATTATAACCTTGGGCGCGGGTGCGTCCATGCACCGTAATCATTTTCGCCCCAGCATCTTCCATCCGCTTGGCAAAATCGAGAATCGTAATTTCTTGATCGTTCCAGCCAATACGGGTTTTGACTGTTACAGGGACATTCACAGCCTTTACTACTTCCCGCACAATCGCCTCAGCTACTTCTGGTTGTCGCAACAGGGAAGAACCACCACCATTTTTGGTAATTTTATTTACCGGGCATCCCATATTAATATCCACAGTATCAGCGCCTTCTGCTACCGCCTTAACTGCAGCTTGGGCTAAAAAATCGGGACGACAGTCAAACAGCTGAATACTAATCGGACGTTCGTTAGGGTCTACCTCCATTATTTTAGGCAACTGCTTGACATAATGCAACCCCGTGGCATTGACCATTTCGGTGTACAGCATCGACTCTGGCGCATAGCGACGCACCAGACGGCGAAACACCATATCTGTCACCCCAGATAAAGGCGACTGCAAAACTCGGCTTTTGACTTCAAACGTGCCGATTTTCAGAGGTTGGGAGAGTCTAGCTTGGAGAGCGGGGGAGAGGGTTAGCATACAATCGGAGAATTTAGGTTTGAGACCCAACACTTTGATATGTTAGACTTTCCATCAAGATTTTAGTACCTGTTGGCGTCAAATCCCAGCGATCTCGGGGCGATCCTGGCTGCACATATCTTGTCAGTAAACCCTTCGCAGCTAAATTCTTTAACACCACCATCATGTCAGGTTCTCTAGGCACGTCTAGGCGAGAAAGATGATTAGCTATTTCATACCAACTCCAATTTCCCTCGCCTTTGGCGACTAATTCCAGAAGTACTAATTCAAGTTGAGTTACTTTGACTGCGTTTTTCATAAAAATTCCTCCCACTCTTCAATAATATTCAGAGTGAAAAACTCGCAGATGTTTTAGCGCGGTGAAGCAGAACAGGGCTTAAATGATTGGCGCTCTTGTGATTGTACCGCTCTATGTAACCTGTGCGTGCTTTGTGGTGGACTAAAAGACGGCAAACACGACTTTGATGTTACGGTTCACCCCAATTGCTGAAAGTATTAATTCTCATACATTAGACAAAGTGTAAGTAAATCATCGATGAACCGATTAGAGACATACTCAAGTTTGACCGTCCCAAACAAGGTTCGGGAAACCCTCCTTCATGGACCGGCTACAACTGAGCTTCAGTATATATATCAGCATATGGGGTTCTAACCCCAGAAAAGCCAAATCACAAGGTATTTATGCTGGACTGGCTGCTGTTTTTAACCAGTTGGTTCAAAATTTAGTCCTTTATAGTCCCATTCATTCATTTGTAGTTATACGGAGCCAGCACCTAAAATGGCAAAAGTAGTTGGAATAGACTTAGGAACAACGAATTCCTGCGTAGCAGTGATGGAAGGTGGTAAACCCACGGTTATTGCTAATGCAGAAGGTTTCCGCACAACACCGTCAGTTGTGGCATTTGCGAAAAACGGCGATACTTTGGTAGGGCAAATTGCCAAGCGCCAAGCGGTGATGAACCCAGAAAACACCTTCTATTCAGTTAAGCGCTTTATAGGACGGCGCTATGATGAAGTTACAAACGAAGCTACAGAAGTTTCTTATAAAGTACTGAGCAGTGGTGGTAACGTCAAGGTAGACTCTCCCGGTGCTGGTAAACAATTTGCTCCTGAAGAAATTGCTGCTAAGGTTCTCCGCAAACTAGTTGAAGACGCTAGCAAATATCTAGGCGAAACTGTCACACAAGCAGTAATTACTGTTCCAGCCTACTTCAACGACTCTCAACGCCAAGCTACCAAAGATGCTGGTAAAATTGCTGGTGTAGAAGTATTGCGGATTATCAACGAGCCTACCGCCGCTTCTCTGGCTTATGGGTTTGATAAAAAGAGCAATGAAACCATCCTGGTATTTGACCTTGGTGGTGGTACATTCGACGTTTCCGTGCTAGAAGTGGGCGACGGCGTATTTGAAGTATTAGCCACATCTGGTGATACTCACCTCGGTGGTGACGACTTTGATAAGAAAATTGTAGATTTCTTGGCAGAACAGTTTAAAAAAGATGAAGGCATTGACCTCCGCAAAGACAGACAAGCCTTACAAAGGTTGACTGAAGCTGCAGAAAAAGCCAAAATTGAGCTTTCTAGCGTTACCCAAGCCGAAATTAACCTACCATTTATCACCGCTACCCAGGATGGACCCAAGCACCTGGATACCATTCTAACTCGCGCCAAGTTTGAAGAACTCGCCTCAGACTTAATCGACCGTTCACGTATCCCTGTAGAAAACGCCCTCAGAGATGCAAAGTTAACCAAAAACGATATTGATGAAGTGGTATTGGTGGGTGGTTCTACCCGGATTCCCGCAGTCCAAGAGTTAGTTAAGCGGATTTTGGGTAAAGATCCAAACCAAAGCGTTAACCCCGATGAAGTGGTAGCAGTTGGTGCTGCTATTCAAGCGGGTGTTTTAGCGGGTGATGTTACGGGCATCTTATTGTTAGATGTAACACCACTATCCTTGGGTGTAGAAACCTTGGGTGGTGTGATGACCAAAATTATCCCCCGTAATACCACAATTCCGACCAAGAAATCGGAAGTCTTCTCCACCGCTGTGGATGGTCAAACCAACGTAGAAATTCACGTCCTTCAAGGTGAACGGGAATTCTCTAATGATAACAAGAGCTTGGGAACCTTCCGCTTAGATGGCATTCCCCCAGCACCACGCGGCGTCCCCCAAATTGAAGTTACCTTTGACATCGACGCCAACGGTATCCTCAACGTCACCGCTAAGGACAAAGGTACTGGTAAAGAACAGTCCATCAGCATTACTGGGGCTTCGACCTTAGATAAATCTGACGTTGACCGGATGGTCAGAGAAGCTGAACAAAACGCTTCTAGTGACAAAGAACGTCGCGAGAAAATTGAACGCAAAAACCAAGCCGACTCCTTAGCATACCAAGCCGAGAAGCAGCTGCAAGAATTGGGCGATAAAGTTCCCGCTGCTGACAAAACCAAAGTTGAAGGTTTGGTCAAAGATATCCGGGAAGCTGTAGCCAAGGAAGACGACGAGCAAATCAAGAAGCTGACACCAGAACTACAACAAGCGCTATTCGCTGTTGGTAGCAACATCTATCAACAAGCTGGTGGTGCTGCTCCTGGTGGCCCTAGCCCTGGCGATGGTGGACCGACTCCCCCCTCTGGTGGCGGTGATGATGTGATTGACGCTGATTTCACTGAAACCAAATAATTTCCTGTTTGGGGATGCTGCAGGACTTTTTAGGCATCCCATCCTTATCTCATATTACCCATCTAAGCATTTGCTTGGGTGGGGATTTTTTTATTTATATTTTTGTCTCACGCATTCGGCATATAATCGTAGGGGCATCAGCACCGCTGTGCCCCAACCCACTAGATAAAATCACGCAAAATCTCTGACTTACAGAACATTTCATCAAGGTCTATAGGCGTTATTCTGGCGATTGTTTACTATCCTCATCTTGATATGCTTTGATTTTGGCATATAAACTGGCAACGGTTTCTTGAGCAAACAGTTTTTCTTTAACTTGCAAATAGTCGCCTTCACTTAGTTTACACGTCGCCCAAAATTTCATTACCTTCGATGGTTCTAAGTGAGTAAATAAAACCTGCATTACCTCTTGAATATTTTCTTGTTCATTAATCACTTTAATTTTCATTTTTTTCTCTACAAATGCGATATTCGTAGCTTACCGTAGGTATCGCAATTCCACCCATCTCTCAACCATCGCAGACTTAGGCGTAGCCCTTCTGTGATATCCCTCTCCATCCCACCGCCAAACACCATCATTATATAAATAATCGTAGGGGCATCAGCACCGCTGTGCCCCAACCCACTAGATAAAATCACGCAAAATATCTCATTGACAGAAGATTTAAAAGGCAATATCGCTCTCCATCCTACCGCATAACGCCATCATTCACCCTCAAAACGAGAACATTCTCACTTGAAACGAGAACATTCTCACTTGAAACGAGAACATTCTCACTTGAAACGAGAACATTCTCACTTGAAACGAGAACATTCTCACTTGAAACGAGAACATTCTCACTTGAAACGAGAACATTCTCACTTGAAACGAGAACATTCTCACTTGAAACGAGAACATTCTCACTTGGAACACCAAACTTCGAGTTCCGAACACCAAACGAAATAATTATCATGTCTATTGAATTATTCCGATTCCGGTTCTTCGCTAATTTTTGTTAAACTCGCTTGACAAGCTGCCAAATTTTCACGCACTGTAATACTATTGGGATAATTCCCTCTAAGCGTTGCTCACAAATTGCCAGAGCTTGGAGGTAGAAAGGTTCAGCTTCCCTGTATCTTCCTTGGGAGTCGTAGAGATACGCCAAATTGTTGAGGCTAGTTGCAACATCAGGATGTTCATCACCCAGCAGGCGTCGCCTTAATTCTAAAGCGTAAAAGAAAGGTTATTATAGAGTGTGTAGGAGCTATAATGACCTCTTTACAAGCAGTTGGTCAAATGCTATGACCACTATTCAACTAGAGGCTGAAGATGAGGCAAACAAGACAACTCACTGCGATTATTGAGCGTGAGGGAGATGGATATGTATCCCTTTGTCCAGAACTCGATATTGCCAGCCAAGGCGATACTATTGAAGAAGCACGAAATAATCTGCTTGAAGCATTAGAACTCTTTTTTGAGACGGCTGATCCCTCGGAAGTTCAGGAACGGCTAAAAACAGAAGTCTTTATCACGCGCTTAGAGGTGAGTGTTGGGTAAGTTGCGGGTGCTTTCGGGTCGGGAAGTGTGCCAAATTCTAGAGCAGCATAGGTTTGTGCAAGTGCGTCAGCGCGGTAGCCATATTATTATGCAGCAAAGAACAGAAGACTCAACAATTACTGTTCCTGTCCCTGATTATGACGAACTTCGCGTGGGCACTTTGCGGTCTATTATTCGCCAGTCTGGATTACCCCGCAGTTTGTTTGAGGTAAATTAAGGGATTTCCCACAAATAAATTATCCTATCTTGTGGGGTGGACATCCAGCCGTTAAATAGCCGTTCTACTGCAATAATTGATGTAAAAAGAACGCAAGGGCTGCACTACCTAAAGGAACTGTCAAATTGTCAATCCCTAAAAACGAAACAGCTTCTAAGGCAGTAGCGACTACAGCCACTATTAACGATATCACCCAAGTCTGCCAGATATTACCTTGCACACCCAGGAAAATTAAATTACTAACGATATAACTAACCAGCGTCATAGTCAAAGAACCTTCCCAGCTTTTTTGCCCCCCAAAGACCTTATACTTATGCTTACCAAAACGCTGCCCAATTAAGGCTGCTAGTCCATCTCCCCAGGTCATCACCAAAATTCCTAGGGCTGCGTATTGTGGTTGTTGCAAATACCAGAAGTAAGCAACTAAAATACCGAAACTGACAGAGTAAAAAAATGTCCCCAAACTTTGGCGTCCAACGCTATTAATACCAGGGAGAATGGGAAATCGGTAAGATAATAAAGTAACTACACTCGCTACAATTGAAGCGGTAATACCGACAATTGCCGGGATATCTAGCCACCAAGCGAGTAAAATTACATTCCCAGTACCAATATGAACTATTTTGCGTATAATTTCTGGATCGTCATTGACAAAGCGTTTTACTCCCCATGAGATGATGAGGATGAGTAACACCCAAGCTGCAACGATCGCAATTTGCAGCCATATGGGGGAAATTGACTCGAAACCGGGAAATGTACTCAACTCAAGATGCTGCTGGAAAATTTTTACCTTTGTTACTACTCTATAAGATTTAGGTGACGCCTATGAAACTATTATTTATTTCCCTGATTCGGGGCTACCGGATGTTTATTTCCCCACTGTTTCCTCCGACTTGTCGCTTTCAACCCACTTGTTCAATGTACGCCATTCAAGCCATTGAACGATTTGGCCCCTGGCGCGGTAGCTGGATGGGTTTGCGGCGCATCTTCCGCTGTCATCCATTTCATCCCGGTGGTTATGATCCAGTCCCAGAGGAAAGGGGAAAAGAGGGGGGACAAATGAGTAATGAGTAATGAGTAATGAGTAATGAGTAATGAGTAATGAGTAATGAGTAATGAGTAATGAGTAATGAGTAATGAGTAATGAGTAATGAGTAATCAGTAATGAGTAATGAGTAATGAGTAATGAGTAATGAGTAATGAGTAATGAGTAATCAGTAATGAGTAATGAGTAATCAGTAATGAGTAATGAGTAATGAGTAATGAGTAATGAGTAATGAGTAATCAGTAATGAGTAATGAGTAATGAGTAATGAGTAATCAGTAATGAGTAATGAGTAATGAGTAATGAGTAATGAGTAATGAGTAATCAGTAATGAGTAATGAGTAATGAGTAATGAGTAATCAGTAATGAGTAATGAGTAATGAGTAATGAGTAATGAGTAATGAGTAATCAGTAATGAGTAATGAGTAATGAGTAATGAGTAATGAGTAATGAGTAATCAGTAATGAGTAATGAGTAATGAGTAATGAGTAATCAGTAATGAGTAATGAGTAATGAGTAATGAGTAATGAGTAATGAGTAATGACAACTGACAACTGACAAATGACAAATGACAACTGATAACTGACAAATGAGACCCTATCACAATATCCCGATTATTGAGTGTAGTGAGCCACTGGTAGCCATTCCGTTGGAACTGTTTGCGGTGGAATCGCCCCATCCTTATGAAAAGCTTGGTGCTGACTATGGGGGACATTCTCCCTATTATTTGCGCCAAAGTGTAATTGAGAACCTGATCCAAGCCCAAAATTATTTACAATTAGAGTGTCCTAACTGGCACATTCAAATTTTTGATGCCTATCGACCAGTAGCTGTGCAGCAGTTTATGGTTGATTATAGTTTTGCAGAAGCTTTGCAGCAACGGGGGCTGACTGAGGAAGAGTTATCACCAAACCAACGTCAAGAGGTTTGGGAAGCGGTTTATCAAATTTGGGCTGTACCGAGTTTAGATGAAAAAACTCCCCCGCCCCATAGTACCGGTGCGGCGGTAGATGTTACCCTAGTGGATGATCTAGGACAAATTGTGAATATGGGTTCACCAATAGATGAAATGTCACAGCGATCGCTTCCCGATTACTATGGCAATAGTGAACATCCACAGGCACAACAGTATCATGCCTATCGCCAGTTGTTAAACGATGTTAT
This sequence comes from Gloeotrichia echinulata CP02, assembly GCA_038087035.1. Classification (NCBI taxonomy): domain Bacteria; kingdom Bacillati; phylum Cyanobacteriota; class Cyanophyceae; order Nostocales; family Gloeotrichiaceae; genus Gloeotrichia; species Gloeotrichia echinulata. The sequence goes on from CP051187.1 coordinate 6,509,566, forward strand.
GCTAAAAGCTGGATTTCAACGCAATCCCAGGGAATGGTGGCATTTTTGCTTTGGTGATCAAATGTGGGCTTGGTTGAATAATCAATCTCATTCAAATAATGCTTTTACCGCACGCTATGGGCGTCTGGTATAGCAATTTGTCTAATTCATGATGATATCACTACCTAAGCATCATCATGAATGAGACAGAATACTAAGTACAATATTTCATTAATTCGTAGCGAATTCTCTGCGCTCCTCTGCGCTCCTCTGCGTTTAAATTTTCACCCTCAATGCGCCACGATTTTACCCAAAGCTGTACTAGGAATCTTGAGGATTGAGGCTAATCATCTGCCACGTGGTATAAGTACCGATGGGACTCCAAAGCAAATAAGGAACTAGTAACAGTGCAGCCCAACCAGAAATAGGTAACAATGCCAACATCAATAAAGCACAAATAATGAAACCTGTACCACCGATAATTGTACCCGCTTTGAGACTGCGAAGCCTGAACATCACAGGTGTATAGGCAATGGTAAAAACTTCCAAAATCAGATATAAACCCATCAGTAACCAGGTTGCGGTGGTTCCAGGGTTGTGTTCCCAAGCAATATAAGCCGACCAACCACCACAAATAAAGATTACAGTCCAGATGACTGGAATTGCGGACTCAAAAGTTAGCCATCTCGGTCTTTGTAAGCGCTTGAACCACTGGATATCGCTTGGTGTAATCCAGTTAGCCGCCAAGGCGACGACAAAAGCTACACCAGCAATCACTATCCAAGATTTAATCATACTACCATTACCTTTGCGATCGCTTGAATACGAAGCATTGTAGTGCGATTTTGTCAATTTAAATCCTGTTTGCACTTATTACCGTCCCATCCTCCTCTTGCAATCACGCCCTAGATTTCAGCTAATTCTTTCTCTGGATAGGGGTTGCTAGTGAAGACTTTAGTCCTCGTATTCTGCCATAAATTAGAAGCCATAAAATTCGCGCTAAATTTTTGCAGCCCCATCAAATAATCACATGATTTTCACATGATTGTTACACAACTGCCACATTTAGTTGGTAAGCTAATATGAAGCAAACAAAATGTTTGCTCCTCACACCATACCACTGCCCTGTTGTTGTTCAAAAGCGACAGGGCTTTTTTTATAGTTTAAATCTTCAGTTATTTATCTATATTTAAGCAAAATTCGCCATCCAGTGTTGGCTGATACATTTATAAATCTACTATTGAAGTTTTTCTCTATCTAATGGAGGAATTTAGTCAACTCGGATAGATATTTAATATTTATATATTCCGATCACCTGACGAACTTTAACATTACATCTCCATGTTGCTATCTGGCAGCGGGGGATTTTTTTTTCACAACTGAATCCACCAAAAATGGTGATAAAATATTGTAAAGGTAAAAATCAGCCTTTGTAAAATCCTAGTCCGTGCCTAAGTCGTAACGAATTACAAATTACGTACATATGTACTATGGATTACAGTACATACATTGCCCTGGCTCGGCAAACTTTCGACCATGAGGAAATAATTTTTCTTGACTAAAACCGCATTTTTGACATTGATAAGTTACAGCTAAAATCAAGCTGGTTGGCATATTACACATTTCACAGGGTAATCCCTGGATTGTGTCAGTTATATCAAATCCAGGCGCAGAACATTTTGGACATTGACTATTAATCTTTTTTAACAAGTCATGGGTAGCTTTTGCGATATTTTTCATTCGTGTGGGATTATAAAGTGCCCGCATATCGGTGTCAAGATAAACTTTGCCATCCCAGGAATTACTGATGGCAAAATTAACAGATTCTACAAGCTTTGCTTCTGTAGTAATCCCTTTAATTATCTCGCTATTATCTTTAGCTGATGGCTGAAAACTAACAACTAGTCCATGTTCAGGAAAGCCGACTTTTTGAGCAAAATTATATGCTTCGTCAAGATTTTCTACCACACGATGATTAAAATTAGTTTCAGTAGAAAATTCTTCGCCAATAATTTCTAGATCATTTTTTTTATCTAATAAAATGACAATTTCTCTATTAGAATAAATGTAAGGCAGAATCGGATGAGGTGTAAAGCTGCCTTCGCTGGCGATCGCCAGTGTTTCTCCTGTTAAATCCAGGGCTTTTTGTGCTTTCAATTTAGCAGCCGCAATCTGAGTTCCAGGACGTTTTATTTCTCTAGTAAATGTACCAAAAATATCAGTATTAAAATCAGGCGGTACTATAACTTTAATGCCTAATTCTTGCTCAATAATTGGGGCTATCACCCTTTCTTTTTGGTGCATTGTAGCTAGTATAGCCACGCGATTACTAAATAGTCGCTGATTTTGCATCGCTATTTAACCTCATTGAAAATTACAGCCAAATCAATAGGTAAGTAATTAGTAGGTAAGGCAATGCCCAACCTACAAACTGCTATTATTGATGTAGCTAACTTTGTTCTTGTGGAACCTGTCCTATTTGTGCTGTGAGCTTTTCTTTATCAAGCCTACGTTTTTTAGCGTAAAGTTGAATAGAAACAGCCATCAAAATAATTGTGGCAAAAATAACCCAGACAGTGATATCAGTCGGTAGACTATTCTTGAACACAGCCAACAATACAATCACTAATAACATGACTGTAGGTGCTTCATTTAAAGCACGTAACTGCTGACTGGTCCAGTTACATTCATCGACTGCTAACTTTTTCATCAGACGAGAACAGTAGTGATGATAACCAATTAACAGGGAGACAAATAGTAGTTTAAAATGTAGCCAACCTTCTTTTAATACGTCCGGTTCGGTGCTTACTAAACCGATAGCCATCGCTACTGTCACCAACATTCCTGGAGTGGTGATAATATTGTACAGGCGTTTTTCCATAATCTGATACTGATTTTTCAGTATCGTCCTCGCAGGTTCCGGTTCTAGATTAGCTTCAGCGTGATAGATAAACAGGCGTACTAGGTAGAATAATCCAGCAAACCAAACTACAAAGCCGATAATATGAAACGCTTTAAACCACAAATAAGCCATGAATTGTAACCTCCATCAGTGTGCTTGTGATGCCTTTTCAGTTTAAAAAAATCACCATTGCAGCTTTTGATAAAATTATAAATCTAAATTTACTCATAAAAACCAGTAGGGTGCGTTAGGCGTAACGCACCTTAAATTGTCAACTTAACTGAGAATTGATATAATTTAAATTGAAACCTGCCATATTTATCAGCCTGTTTGACTCAACCCTGAATACTAAAAAATGCTAAAAAATCAATTTATCTGCCGAATATTTCATTAACACTAATATTCACATCATGGAAGGCTTGAATTGATAAAGTTTGACCCCTAGCGAACTTCTGAATATGCTGATATCCTGCGGATATTGGTTGTTGATAAACTTCGATAACTTGCTCATAAATATCCACCAACCAAACTTCGATAATATTTGCTTGTGCATATAAAGGAATTTTCACTTCTCTGTCATATTTCACCGTTGAATCTGCGACCTCAATCAGCAAAAATATATCTGAAGGTTGGGGGTGCGCGGTTTCATAAAAATCATCACGGGGTTTAAGTAATGCTACATCTGGCTGAGGTTCTGAGTTCTCGTTCAAAGCAATTGGATTTTGAGAAGCCAGAATAATGCGTTTTCTCAATAACTGAGCCAACAGATTAACTAATCGATTTACACAAGCAGCATGTTTTGTTCCAATAGGTGACATCTCAATAATTTCTCCTCCTATCAGTTCTATCCGGTCATCCGCTGTGAGAATTCCCGAATCAACCATTTTGTGGTATTGCTCAACTGTGAATTTCCGTCTTAGTAATTGTACAGTCATAACTACCTCCACTATTGCTTATCTGCCGAATATTTCATCAACGCTAATATTCACATCAGGGAAGGCTTGAATTGATAAACTTTGACCCCTAGCGAACTTCTGAATATGCTGATATCCTGCAGCTATTGGTTGTTGATAAACTTCGATAACTTGCCCATAAATATCCACTAACCAAACTTCGATAATATTTGCTTGTGCATATAAAGGAATTTTCACTTTTCTGTCATATTTCACCGTTGAATCTGCGACTTCAATCAGCAAAAATATATCTGAAGGTTGGGGGTGCGCGGTTTCATAAAAATCATCCCGGGGTTTAAGTAATGCTACATCTGGCTGAGGTTCTGAGTTCTCGTTCAAAGCAATTGGATTTTGAGAAGCCAGAATAATGCGTTTTCTCGATAACTGAGCCAACAGATTAACTAATCGATTTACACAAGCAGCATGTTTTGTTCCAATAGGTGACATCTCAATAATTTCTCCTCCTATCAGTTCTATCCGGTCATCCGCTGTGAGAATTCCCGAATCAACCATTTTGTGGTATTGCTCAACTGTGAATTTCCGTCTTAGTAATTGTACAGTCATAACTACCTCCACTTTTGCCTCATCTTTTGATTTTGACATCTCCCCCGGCTAGAAGCGCGGGGGATTCTAATATGATCCAATACGGTTCAGTTAAGGAAAATTGTAGGTTGGGTTGAGGTTTTTGGCTCTAACTGAACCGTATTGGATTATCATCAAGGTTATGCCCGCCGCACAAAGGACAAAAGGTCTTGTAAAATCGTCTCGTGGTAGTGTTCTTGGGGATAATGCCCAACATTATTAAGTTTTATTAATTCGGCATTGGGTACAGAATTAGCGAAATTTTCAGCGATGTCTACAGATAACCAAGGGTCAATCATACCCCATTGAATTAACATTGGTTCTTGCCATTGTTTAAAGCCAGATTCAATTTCTGTCGTGGCTGAGTCTAATTGCAAATTGCGAATTGTTGCTAATAAAGCCCGCCCAGGTGCAGAACTTTTCAAAAAAGGTCGGCGATAAACATCTAAATCTTTATCTTCTATGCGATAACGGCTACCACCTTCTAGGGTTCTATCAACTAAAAGAGGGTCTTGGGTCATCATTTCCCCTGCTAAAGGTAAACCCATTTGTTTAATTTTCCAGGGTAATTTAGCAGCCGTTGAAATTGGTGTATTTAAAATCGCAATGTTGGCTATTTGTTCTGGATGACGCAAAGCATATTGTAATCCCACAGAACCTAAAAATCCTTGCACGACTAAAGAAAAACGCTCTAGTTCTAGGGCTTTAACAAAGCCTGACAAAGCTGTAATAAATGCATCTGGCGTGTAAGCAAAATCGCGTTTTTCTGGGGTTGCAGAAAAGCCATAACCAATCCAATCAGGGGCGATCGCTCTTGTTCCCTGGTTCCCCAAAGCAGGTAAGATATTGCGCCAGCTGTAACTTTGAGAAACTACGCCGTGCAATAACACCACAGGTAGCAAATCAGTTCTACCAATTGGTGAAGATTCGCGATAAAACCATTCTAGAGAATCTACTTTTATTTTATTTTCTGTTAATGACACGCTATTTTCTTATAGATTGGAAATTGGGAGTAAGGAGTAAGGAGTAAGGAGTAAGGAGTAAGGAGCAAGGAGTAAGGAGTAAGGAGTAAGGAGTAAGGAGTAAGGAGTAAGGAGTAAGGAGTAAGGAGTAAGGAGTAAGGAGTAAGGAGTGGATTATTTTTTATTTTTCTTTCAACTTGTTGATTGAAGTTGTTAATATCTTAATAATTCTTTCATTACTCATTACTCATTACTTATTACTCATTACTTATTACTTATTACTCATTACTTATTACTCATTACTTATTACTCATTCAAGGAGTAAGGAGTAAGGAGTAAGGAGTAAGGAGTAAGGAGTAAGGAGTAAGGAGTAAGGAGTAAGGAGTAAGGAGTAAGGAGTAAGGAGTGGATTATTTTTTATTTTTCTTTCAACTTGTTGATTGAAGTTGTTAATATCTTAATAATTCTTTCATTACTCATTACTCATTACTTATTACTCATTACTTATTACTTATTACTCATTACTTATTACTCATTACTTATTACTCATTCAAGGAGTAAGGAGCAAGGAGTAAGGAGCAAGGAGTAAGGAGTAAGGAGTAAGGAGTAAGGAGTGGATTATTTTTTATTTTTCTTTCAACTTGTTGATTGAAGTTGTTAATATCTTAATAATTCTTTCATTACTCATTACTCATTACTTATTACTCATTACTTATTACTCATTACTTATTACTCATTACTTATTACTCATTCAAGGAGTAAGGAGTAAGGAGTTTTCCCCATCTCCCCATCTTCCCATGCCCCATGCCCCATGCCCCATGCCCACTCCCTAAGAAATAATCATCTCACGAATTGCATAAGCTGTTGCAGGTGCTAACAAAACGCCGTTGCGATAGTGTCCAGTAGCCAGGAGGACATTACTATACCCAGGTAGCTTACCAATAACTGGTGCGGGGCGTCCTTCGGGACGGGGACGTAAACCTGACCAAGTGCGGACAATGCTTGCTTGTGCTAATTCGGGACAGAAGGCGATCGCCTGTTGTTTGACAGATTCCAGCAGTTCAAGATTGGGTGGAATCTCATTCCCATTGCTAGGAAACTCCACCGTTGCACCCACCCAATAATCTCCATCTGTCACAGGTACAATATGCACATCATTACCCGTAATTGCCGGTTGAAACTCAGGATTTCCTAATGGATGTCCTAAGCGCACTTGTAAAGCTTGCCCCAAAACAGGACGGATATCAACCATTTCGTTTAATTGCGCCGTTAATGGTGTCGAACCCAGTCCCGCAGCCACCACAACCCAATCTGCAGCAATTTTACCTTCTGTAGTTTCAACTAAATCACATCTTATTCCTTCTTCTTCCCCCCTCCTCGCAAGCGGTGTATTCGTTCCCAACACAGTCACGCCAAATTTGAAAATAACACCGTTACCCTGAGCAGCCTCAACCAAAGCTAAAGTCAGGGCTGTAGGATCAAGTTGGCGGTCTTGGGGAGAATAGACAGCGCCAATAATTTTTTCATTATCTACCTGTGGACAGATGCGCTTAAGTTTAGCAACGTCCCATACTTCCAATTGCCAGCCTTGAGAGTGACGAATAGCCAGCAAGTTTTCCCACTCTGCTAAATTATTCTCCTCTTCCAGACAAAGACTGAGAATTCCCTGACGGTTAAAAGGGATTTTACGACCTGTTAAAGCTTCTAATTCCACAATCAAGGTTTCATAGCGTTGGATGCTAGTTTGTCGCATTTGCCAAGCCTTACCCTTGATTTTTTGGCTAATCACGCCTACTAAAACGCCGAGTGCAGCACCTGTAGAAGCTTGTGCTGGTGGTTGAGGGTCAAAAACCATGATTTTCAGACCTTTAACTAAACTCAGTTCATAGGCGATCGCCGCCCCAACCACACCACAACCGATAATAACTACATTCATAACTTTTTTTTGAGAGGAGGGGATAGGGGGGGGAGGGAGAATTTTCCCTATCACCTTGTCCCCTTATCTCATTTTCCCCCCTAGCGCCTAACTTGCTTCTGATTGACTGCTTGTCTTGGGAAGCAATTCGAGGAATTTGTCAAGATCGGCGAAAGCAGCTTGGTAGTTACTCAAGGCTAGTTGAGAGTTAGCCTGGGTAGCACCTTGATCGATTTTCACCAAATGTTTGAGAAAATCTCGCGAAATCTCACGAGCTGCGGGTTGGTCTTTGGGTAGGAGATTGGGAGTGATATAAGAGATCGCCAGCTTGGCTTCTGTTATGGGGCCATGTATAAAATTACCCACATTTATCCAATCTTTTGTTTCGATCAGCTGTTGAAGTTCTGGCGAGCGATCGCGCACAGCCTCAATTGGTGTAACGTATTCCTGAATTTTAGCCACTTGTTGTGCTGTGTAAGTTGGAGGTGCAACTGCGACACTAGCACCGCTACAACTAATGAGGAACGTTGCCAATAATACTAAAATCAAGGAAAAAACAGAGCGTTGACGCGCCATACAGTCAAGTAATTGGTTTTTTGTTTGCCCACTAACAAGTGTAATTTTAGATCGATAGGGTAATTTATCGTTCCTCCGTGGAAAGGATTTTACCGAAAAATTTCGTCTCCTGGCGTTCTCTTGTCCCTCAAGACCTCAGTCCGTAGGGTGCGTCAGTATCCGTTACATAAGACCTATTCATAACTACTCACAAATAGACAAATCTACTCATGTGTAGTTTGATGCTTACTTCCTGCTTCATTCTGGCAACGTCGGCGTTAACCAGTCCACAGGCTAACACGATCTAACTGATCGCTATATGTGTCGAAGTTACAGAATAACTTCTGTTTGAGGCGCTACTAACGACCCTCTGTCTAGGTCGCCTGCACTTCGCCTATGGCACGTTTATCAAACGCCAGTCTATGCTGGAAGGTTTATCCTCTGACGGCACAGTTGTTAACCGTTAATTATTATTGATTATCCTACCATCTTTTCGTGATACCTACTCAAAATTGACGAGCTTTGATGAGGCTTGAATAGCTTTTAGGTTACAGTTCTTAGCCCCAAGTTTTCTCGCTCCTGACGCACCCTACAAATTTTCAAACAGCACATTTTGGTAGCTTTTGGTCAAAATCATGTCACAAAAGCATAATTTATAGTTGCTAAACACAAATAATATTGATAACCTAAAACACTGATAATATAAACCTTGTGGCGATTAATAGCTCAGATTTTTCTTAAGCAGACGCAATCCAGGAGTATTGTTTCGTGAATGCAGCTGAACAAGCAACCAACCTTGAACTCGCCAGCAAGATTGCGACGGTAGTTAACTTATTCAAATTCGAGTTTCCTGATGCTAAATCGGATCTCAAACCTTGGAAAAACGACCGAGAAACCAGGGAGTTAGTTGATCCCGACTCGATAGACATCGGCTTTCACTTTCCAGGAATCAGCAAATCCTGGCGCAGTCGCAGTATCTTGATTCAAATTCGATTTTATCAAGATCCCGTCAACAACTTACGTCGCGCTATTGGCGTCGAGGTGGCTGGATTTGATCATCGCGGCGAAGCTTGGCGACTGTCTACGGTAGAAAACTGGAGTTTTGTCGGCAATTCTGTACCTTCTGATGAAGTTGGGGATAAGCTAAAACAGATTTGTCGCCATATTTTAGAGGTGTTCAATCAACAGAATGATGATAGGGAATAAGTGTTTCTTCTATCATGGCACCTACTCTCCCGGCACATTAATAATCCTAGGGTGCGTGACGCCGCGATAAATATTGTACCCAGTCACAAGACTTGTGGCGTCACCCACCATGCGAACGCAACGCTAGCGATGACCGAGTTATCCGCGCCGAGCAAGCCCCTAAATTCTATTTATGGGGGCTAGGCGCGGGCGATTTCAAACTATTTGTTTAGCCAGATAAATTTTTAGATACCCCTAAATCCACACGATATGATACCAGCTGTAGGGGCACGGCATTGCCGTGCCCCTACGCGAAATCTACATGTGTCAGCGTTTTAGTGGTATTGTATAAGACTTTGAAATCGCGGGACTAGGCACGGGCGATTTCAATCGCCGTCCCCATTCCTCAACAAGTACTGGCACTAATCCCTCGGGTTACAGCTTCATTTTTTATGTTATACCAAGTTGTTTGAGTTTAAAAAACAGTCCTTTTACCTTTGATTTCGTCAGTCCCCTGCTATATTTATCCGAAACGGAGCTTTTAGCCTCGTGGACGGAGCTTTTAGCCTCGTGGACGGAGCTTTTAGCCTCGTGGACGGAGCTTTTAGCCTCGTGGACGGAGCTTTTAGCCTCGTGGACGGAGCTTTTAGCCTCGTGGACGGAGCTTTTAGCCTCGTGGACGGAGCTTTTAGCCTCGTGGACGGAGCTTTTAGCCTCGTGGACGGAGCTTTTAGCCTCGTGAGCGGAGCTTTTAGCCTCGTGGACGGAGCTTTTAGCTTCATTAATCGAGTTACAAGTCTCGTAAGCGAAGTAATTTCCTTAACTAGAAGCCACATTTACAGCGATTTTCAGGTAAATGAACCACATTTTTATATCTCACGCAAAGGCGCAAAGGCGCAAAGGAAGAAAGAAATACAGATATCGAGGTGTGGTCTAAATACCTGAAAACTGCTGTATAACCACCATCAAACCAGAGGTAAATTTATGTCGCAAAACACAAAACTTCACCTAATTCACGATCGCAACTTACGCGGTCACGCTCAGATTGGTTGGCTCGATAGTTACCACACATTTTCCTTCGGTAGTTTTTACGATCCCAACCGCATGGGATTTCGCACCCTCCGAGTAATCAACGATGATCGCATTGCTCCTGGTGCTGGATTCCCTACCCACAGTCATCGCGATATGGAAATTCTTACCTATGTGCTGTCAGGTGCGGTAGAGCATAAAGACAGCTTGGGTACAGGTTCGGTAATTCGTCCCGGTGACGCACAAATCATGAGTGCTGGTACTGGTATCAGCCACAGCGAATTTAATCCCTCACCCACGGAGCCACTCCATTTACTGCAAATTTGGATTCTTCCTGATGAACAAGGATTGACACCCAGGTATGAACAAAAAGCTTTTCCCGTAGAAGAAAAGCGTGGTAAACTCCGTTTAATTGCCGCTAAAGATGGGCGTGATGGCGCTGTGACAATTCACCAAGATGTTGATTTATATGCATCTATTTTAGAAAGTGGTGATGTTGTCAATTATCATGTTAAACCTGGTCGTTATGCCTGGTTACAAATAGCTCAAGGTGTTGTCACCTTGAATGGTGAAGAACTCAGAGCAGGTGATGGCGTGCAAATCAGCGAGGAAGAACACCTGGAAATTAGCAGTGATATCGGCGCAGAAATCTTGCTATTTGATTTGGGTTGATATAGCGTTTCTCGCCCTAGTTAGGTACACTCGTAGGGGCACGGCATTGCCGTGCCCCTACACATCGCGATATGATATTGTACCGAATCTGAATGTGTTGCGCTATATTGTACCAATTCAAAAAATATTTGCAACACATCGATAATCTGTAGGGGCGCAAGGCCTTGCGCCCCCAGCGCATGGTCTATTTCTGCAAATATTTGCAACACATCGATAATCTGTAGGGGCGCAAGGCCTTGCGCCCCTAGCGCATGGTCTATTTCTGTCGGTTCACCAAGCCAATTTTAGATTTTAGATTTTAGATTTTAGATTGTTTCGGTTCCTTGCAGGCCCCGCAGAATTTTAGATTTTAGATTTTAGATTTTAGATTTAATCCAAAATCCAAAATCCAAACCTTGAACACCATCGCCAATTTGTTACTAAAATCGTAACCGCAATTTACCCTACTAAAAATACGTTATATAATCAAAGCGAAATATAAATAATATCTCTATTGACCTATTGACAATTTCAAAAATACCTATTCACAGACAGCGCAGGCAGAAAGAACGGTATAAAAATTACTCATTGAGGTGAATAATGGGGAGTGCAAAATCTCGCTCAATTGTTTGGTGCTGGCTACCGAATTTGACCCGTTACAGTTTAACAGTTTTGCTGAGTTTGGTAATGCTTGCTGAGTCTGTGGGTGCGACACCGAGAAATACACAATTACAAATAGCGCAGCAGTCAGGGACGCCACAAGATGCAAATCGCGCTGCGGCTGAAAAATTGTCTCAAGAGGGGTTGGAACTTTTCAAACAAGGGACAGCAGAATCTCAGCGACAGGCGATTAAAAAATTGGAAGAAGCGCTGAAGCTGTGGCGACAAGTCGATGATAAAAAGTGGGAAGCCACCACTCTCAACAATATTGGCTCTGTCTACTCCTCATTAGGAGAAAAGCAGCAGGCGCTGACATTCTACAATCAAGCCCTACCCATATTGCGTGCAGTGGGCAACAGGTCTGGGGAAGCCACCACTCTCAACAATATTGGCGCTGTCTACTCCGATTTAGGAGAAAAGCAGCAGGCGCTGACATACTACAATCAAGCCCTACCCATATTGCGTGCAGTGGGCGACAGGAGAATGGAAGCCACCACTCTCAACAATATTGGCTCTGTCTACAACTCATTAGGAGAAAAGCAGCAGGCGCTGACATTCTACAATCAAGCCCTACCCATATCGCGTGCAGTGGGCAACAGGTCTGGGGAAGCCAACACTCTCAACAATATTGGCGCTGTCTACTCCGATTTAGGAGAAAAGCAGCAGGCGCTGACATTCTTAAATCTTGCCCTACCCATATTGCGTGCAGTGGGCGACAGGTCTGGGGAAGCCAACACTCTCAACAATATTGGCTTAGTCTACGACTCATTAGGAGAAAAGCAGCAGGCGCTGACATACTACAATCAAGCCCTACCCTTAAGGCGTGCAGTGGGCGACAGGTCTGGGGAAGCCGGCACTCTCAACAATATTGGCTTAGTCTACCACTCATTAGGAGAAAAGCAGCAGGCGCTGACATTCTTAAATCTTGCTCTACCCATATTGCGTGCAGTGGGTGACAGGTCTGGGGAAGCCACCACTGTCAGCAACATAGCTTTCCTAGAACGCAACAGAGGAAACCTACCCCAAGCCCTCACCCAAATTGAAGCTGCAATTAAAATCATTGAAGAATTACGCACCAAAATACTCAACCAAAATTTGCGTACTTCCTATTTCGCCACCGTCCAGGGTTACTATCAGTTCTACATCGATTTGTTGATGGAACTGCACAAAAAAGACCCTTCAAAAGGATACGACGCCCTCGCTCTCAACGCCAGCGAACGCTCCCGCGCTAGGGGTTTAATAGAACTGTTAACCGAAGCACGGGCGGATATTCGTCAAGGCGTTGACCCAAAACTGTTAGCAGAAGAACGCCGTTTACTTTGGAAACTTGATGCTCTAGCAAAACGACTTCAAGAATTACCCAGTAATCAAGAAAACCAAAGACCCGCCCTACAAAAAGAAATTGCAACTCTGCTCAATCAACAAAAAGAACTACAAACAAAAATCCGCACCAGTAGCCCTAAATATGCTGCATTGCAATATCCCGAACCTTTAAAGTTACCCGAAATTCAACAGCAACTAGATAAAGATACCCTGTTATTGCAATATTCTCTAGGGGAGGAACGCAGTTATCTTTGGGCTGTCACTCCCAATTCTTTTGATAGTTATGAACTCCCTGGACGGGAAAAAATAGAAAACTTGTCTAATGGTTTCCGCAAAATTTTAGCAGCGAAAATAGCCGCTAATCAATTCCCTGAATTCGCAACAGAACTGAGTCAACAGATTCTTGGACCTGTCGCCAACAAATTAGGGAAAAAACGCTTAGTAATTGTCGCCGATGGTGCTTTACAAAACATTCCTTTTGCAGCCTTGGCTGATTTAAATTCCCAACTCCCTTCTCCTAGCAAAAAGGTTAAGCCAGAGGTCAATTACCAACCCCTGTTAGTCAATCATGAAATCGTCAATCTCCCTTCCGCCTCAACTATAGCCATTCTCAGACAAGAAGCCAAAGGACGCAAAGTCCCACCCAAAGCCTTAGCCATCCTCGCTGACCCTGTATTCAGTGCTAAAGATCCACGAGTGACTGGTAAACCTGAAAATGAATTGGAACCAGAACTCGACCGACAAAATTCTGACTTAGCAAGGTCAGCCAAAAATCTCAACCGCGACGGTTGGAACCGACTAGATGGTACTCGCCAAGAAGCCGAGGCGATTCTCAAACTTGTATCGCCCAAAGATAGCCTCCAAGCCTTAAATTTTGATGCAAACTACGGCTGGATAACTAGCCCCCAACTGAGTCAATATCGAGTCATTCATTTTGCGACCCACGGCTTTGCTGATGGCATCAACCCAGAATTATCAGGGATTGTACTATCGTTAGTCAATCAACAAGGACAGCCCATCAGAGGTTTTCTGCGGTTAAACGATATCTTCAATCTAGATTTTCCCGCAGACTTAGTGGTTTTGAGTGCCTGTGAAACCGGAGTTGGTAAAAACGTCCAAGGGGAAGGATTGGTCGGCTTGACAAGGGGATTAATGTATGCAGGTTCTCAACGAGTCCTTGTCTCTTTATGGGATGTCAGCGATGAGGGGACATCATTATTGATGAGCGAATTTTATCAGCAAATGTTGAAGCAAGGCAAATCTCCCATTGCTGCCCTCAGAGCCGCACAGCTGAAATTATGGGAACAAAAAGATTGGCGCAGTCCATTGTATTGGGCTGCTTTCACCTTACAAGGCGAGTGGCGATGAGCAGGGGGGGACACTTCGGCAAGCTCAGTGCATCGCTGGGGACACTTCGGCAAGCTCAGTGCATCGCTGGGGACTAGTCCCGCGATTTCAAACTATTTGTTTAGCCGGATAAATTTTTAGATACCCCTAAATCCACACGATATGATACCAGCTGTAGGGGCACGGCAATGCCCATAGGTGTCAACTTAAGCTAAAAACCTTGGGCAGTCTCGTTTCCAGCCTCCGGCTGGAAATGCCTATCATGAGGCTCTGCCTCAACTCAATCCACACGATATGATACCAGCTGTAGGGGCACGGCATTGCCGTGCCCCCACTCGCTCCTACATGTGTCAGCGTTTTAGTGGTATTGTATAAGACTTTGAAATCGCGGGACTAGGGACTAGGGACTGGGGACTAATACCATTTTACCAAAACTCTCATACATATAGAAGCCAGTAGGGCACGGCATTGCCGTGCCCCTACCAAGGTATTTGTATCATATTTAAACTAAAACCGTATAAGTCATCACTCATTACTCATTCCTCATTACTCATTACTCATTACTCATTACTCATTCACTCAGGTATGACTGGACTCAATGGGCTTAAAGGGGTTGTAAACACAAAATAGACAACCCCAGCACCCAGAATCATGATCGCCATACTAAAGAGGATCACCCAACGGTCTGATGGTTCATAGGTATCTTCCTCAATATCACGACGCACGGCGAAATAGTGCGTCGTTGACAACCACACCGTGATCAAACCGACCAGAGAGAAGACTAAACCCAACTTCCAGCCGTTACCAGGATGGGTTAATAGGGGTACTTGAAATGCACGCAGACGGACGATGAGGACACCAAAACCCAAAAGGGCGATCGCTATTCGCATCCAGGCCAGGTAGGTGCGTTCATTCGCCAAATGATCCCGCACTCGCGACGGATTCAGTCGTGCTAGCTTTTTTTGGTCTTCTGTTTGTGCTGTGGGTTTAAACTTTAACTGCATCAATAACACCCTTATCCCCAATAAGACTCGTCTACAAAAAATGCCAAGATAAAAGCAAATCTCCTGCCAAAGGATTTGCATTTGGTGGGATAATTGTACTCCGAAAATATATTTGATTAGCTTGTACATTTTTATTCAAGATCTATTTTAATGCAGATATTTCCATAAAACAAGCCTGATTTTGGCTTGGGTCTGAGAGTTCAGTTTCTTGCAGAAACCGGGATTTTCGCTGATCACAGGTGCGAAAAGCTGTGATTTATACTGTAAACAAATCGACAAATAGAATCAAATATTATTATTTGTCAGTATAATAAATAAAATTGATTAAAAAATTCATACGGAATTTTAGGGATATCTTAAATGGCAGGGATGACGCTGGATCAGCTAAAAATCTTTGTCGCTGTGGCGGAACATTTACACTTCACTCGCGCAGCGGAAGAGCTTTATATTACTCAACCGGCGGTCAGTGCAGCGATCCAGAGTTTAGAGCAAGAATACGGAGTCAAGCTGTTCCATCGAATAGGGCGCCATATTGAGATGGCTGAGGCTGGTAAGTTACTACAAGTGGAAGCGCAAAAAATTCTCGACCAAGTAACCTTGACAGAAAGGGGATTGCGGGAATTGAATAATCTGCAACGGGGTGAATTAAAATTAGGATCAAGCTTGACAATTGGTAACTACTGGCTACCAAGTAAGATTAGTGAATTTAAAAGCAGATATCCCCGTATCCAGATTAACTGTACTCTCGCCAATGCAGAAACTATTTGTGTCGGTACGGCGATGGGACAGTTTGATTTGGGTTTGGTAGAAGGAGATGTGAAACCAGCACTGCAAAATACTATTGACTATGAAATTGTCGGGAGCGATCGCCTAAAAATTGTAGTTGGCAAAACTCACCCTTGGTTTGAGCGGGGCGAAATTTACTTAACAGAACTGACTAAAACCCCTTGGGTGATGCGCGAACCCGGTTCTGGAACCCAGCAAAGGTTTGAGGAAGCCTTGCTCAATTGGGGGATTAATCTCTGTCAACTCAATGTAATTTTAGTTTTCAACAGTGGGGAGATGAGCAAAGCTGCTGTAGAAAGCGGTGTGGGTGCGACTGGTATTTCTGAGTTGATGGTCACAAAAGAACTGCAACTTGGAACTTTGCGAACCATACAAGTTATCGATAACAGAGAGGAATCGACGGTGACTGCGGAAATTGTTCGACCCTTTTTTAAACTCAAACATCGCCAGCGATTTCAAACAGCTTTGTCAAAAGCTTTTGAGAAACTGCTTCAACAAGGCTGATAGATTTAACCTTGGTGCGTTTTTCAGGTAAATAGACCACGCATCAGGGGCGCAAGGCCTTGCGCCCCTACGAGTATCTGTGGTTATTCGCTCAAAATATCTGGAAAATGCAAATTTGTTAGTTGCACAAGTTTTCGGTTTTATAATTATCCTAGAACAGCTAACGCGACGGGTAACTAAACATCAAATTAGAAGCCTTGTATAAAAGGTTTCTCAAACCTAAAACAATCAGTTTATTTACCCGATTTTAGCGTTGATCTTCTGCTCAAAATATCACTTCGCAGGCGGCACTCAAAAATTATGGATCTTTCCAACTTTACTACTCTCCACAACTTAGAAGCAGCCTTTGGCGGCGAATCGATGGCGAATCGGAAGTATTTGTTTTTTGCTGAGGTGGCGCGTAAACTTGGGTTTAAGGATGTAGCAAAACTGTTTAAAGAAACAGCAGACCAAGAAACCGAACATGCTTTTGCACATTTTGTTTTGTTACATCCAGAACTAGTAGTGGCAGATCCAGAGGCTTTAACTGAAGAACAAAAGCGCGAAATTGTATCTCGTTGCTTATCTTTGGCCATTGAAGGTGAAACTTACGAATACACTATAATGTATCCAGAATTTGCCGCAGCTGCTCAACGCGATCGCGATAATCCCGCTGCAGAAGAATTCCTCAAACAAGCAAAAGAATCCACCGATCATGCTAACACTTTTCGCGAAGCAGCACACCGGTTTGGTCTACTAAAATTCATCGAAAATTACCACGCCGACCGCTACGCCGAAGCTTATAACGTTTTAAATGGTGGACAAGCAGTAACCAGAGTTGCTAGCGATGACCCCAACACTCGCAAATGGATTTGCAGACAATGCAGTGTGATTTACGATCCCATTGCTGGTGATCCCGATTCTGGTATTGCACCAGGTACAGCTTTTGAAGACATTCCCGATGATTGGTCTTGTCCCATCTGCGGTGCTACCAAGAAAACTTTTAAACCTCTTGAGGAAAAAGTCGCAGCTTAAATTCATTCCTAGCTCATATCTTGCACCACCGTCTTATTGCGAAAAATGTAGCCTGAAACCCTTATTTTTTCGTAGGGTGGGCACTGCCCACCCTACTCTTAATGAGAAGGTGCAAGATGTCAGATAGTAGTCTGTCAATTTTGTTTTGAGGGATTTTTGGTAGTGTGAGCGTCTCGCTCACGCGGGCAAGATGCCCGCACTACAGCGTCTCGCTCACGCGGGCAAGATGCCCGCACTACAGCGTCTCGCTCACGCGGGCAAGATGCCCGCACTACAGTCCATCATTTTTATCTTGACAGAGTACTAGGGTGCATTAGGTGAAGCTCCTACACCTCTGTTCGAGTAGGTGTAGGCTTCTGAGATATTCCGAAGTCGCGACGTTATCAACAAACGCTAGGTTTTTGTAACAGTTGATACTATTTTTTGGCTAAATTCTCTAACATCGCCAGAATTGGGGGGATGGGGAATGGGGAAGAATCACCAATGCCCAATGCCCAATCCCCTACAATTAAGCAAGGATCGCTGCTACTAAAAATAGGCTGTCTACCAGAATTGTACTCAAAACTGCGCCACTAAAAGCATACCACTGACGCTGCTTTCGACCTAAAGGCAAAATCCCTACTGTTAACAGCACTAGGGCGAGAATTACCGCCCAAGCGGCGCCCCAAGGGGTGTCTACTTGTTTTAAAGCATTGTGTAAAATTTCCGCTGCACCATCTGATTCCACGTGCATGATTTGCCGCCAATAGGGCATTAAATCTACTAGATAGAAATATACGTCAGTTAAAACTGTACCGAGTAAAGAACCTAAATAAAACCAGTTACCAACTTTGCCCCAATTTCGCCTCAGACACCAAAGAGCAAATGGTAGTCCTATCGATTCTACAGGCAAATGCCATGCAGGTTCCCAACGTAACCAACCCCAGTAAATCGAGCCTGCTAACCAACTCCAACTGAACCCTAAGAGTAAATCCCCCCAAACATAAGTTGTGGGACGTGACATTAACCTAAAACTCAGCCACACCCAAAACCCTGTCATCGCTAAACACAGACTGGGTAGCGATCGCACTAGTGGCGCTTCTATAAATACTGGTACTGTTACCAGAAACACCGCTGCTGTTAAGACTAACCAAGCTTGGCGATATGAGGACCAGAGGGTGGGAAGAGGGGAAATTTGTCTGGTGTCCTCTATGTCAGGTTTGACGAGTGAACGGTATTCGGTATTGTAAGAGGCGGTAGAAGCACTGTATGGGGGCAATGTATTATTAATCAATGTTTTTAATATTTGTTACTAAACTTTATCTTATTTAAGATATCACACTTATGAATCCCCCCTAGGGGCATTGCCATTATATCGAAATTTGGGACATCGGCTCAGAAAAACCGGTTTATGGAAATAGCTGCGTAGGACTTACGCACTTGTGTACGAAAAATTTAGACATTACAGCCATTTTCAGGTAAATAGACCACGCTTTTGGGGCGCAAGGCCTTGCGCCCCTACGAAGATCTGTGGTTCACATGAATGAAAATTGCTGTAGTTGCCAAGAATTTAACCGTCCAAACAGAAATTTGGTACGATTAGTGAGTAATCTCCTAGTTAAGTATTTGCTGGACTTCCACGGACTGTCAGCATACTGAAGATCGAGATTTAAATGCGTCTAAAAATCTCGAAAAATATGCACGGTTGGCTAAACCGTGCCTGGACGTTAAGGGATAGCCGCTCCCATGCTCCCGTTGAAACGTCAAGTAATGTCTGGATTTGTCCAGCTTTTATGTAGCAGTTAAAATCACTAAGGAAAAATTCGGTTATGAAAATTAGTGCCCGTAATACTATCAAGACGACTGTGAAACAAGTTATCACCGGCTCAGTCAATGATGAGATAATTTTAGAAATTTACCCTGGTGTGGAAATAACTTCAATTATCACCAAATCCTCAGCAGAAACACTTGGACTAGCCCCAGGAAAACAGGTATATGCCGTCATCAAATCATCAGATGTGATGATTGCTGTTGATTAAAAAAAACCATGCTATAGACTGATTCTAGCTGCAATCGCTGAAGGACGGCGTTTTCAACCCAAATTTTCGCTCACCTATGTCAGGAAGATTATGGGTAGGGGCGCAAGTCCCTGCGCCCTGGAAGATCATTCAACGAAGCCAAAAACCCTGATTTTACCGTACAGCGATGGGTCAGACCTACCATTCGCCATTGGTATCCTAGCAGGGAAGGGAGGCTGGGGGGGTAAGTTTATAATTTTATTTGGTAATAAATAATACTTATAAAACATCCTCTTAGGGATGTTCAAAAATCAAAACAGATTTCTATGGGTGCATTGCATTTCTCAGGTGGTATTTTTTATGGGGCTATTTGATTTATAATCTTAAGACTGTCTAATTGTGGAGAATTTTTAAAGTTGTATGTCCAGCCTAAGTTCTGACATGGTACGTGTTTATTTGCAAGAAATTGGTCAGTTCCCTTTATTAACCTCAGACCAAGAAATAACTTATGGCAGACAAGTACAACAAATGATTGCCATTGAACAACATCAACAGGAGCTTGGTCAAAAACTGGAGCAGGAACCTACACTAGCAGAATTAGCGGATTTTGTCAATAAGAGTTCTAGTGAAGTAACTCAAATACTTGAGATTGGACAACGAGCCAAGCAAAAGATGGTAACAGCAAACCTGCGACTGGTGGTTTCAATAGCTAAAAAATACCAACATCGCAATTTGGAGTTTCTGGATTTGGTTCAAGAAGGGGCAATCGGTTTACAAAGGGGGATAGAAAAGTTTGATCCTAACCGAGGTTATAAGTTATCAACCTACGCCTACTGGTGGATAACTCAAGCAATCACCAGGGCAATTGCTGAAAAATCTCGCACGGTAAGGCTACCGATTCACATTAACGAGAAACTGAATCAAATTAAAAAAGCACAGCGAGAATTGTTTCAAACCCTGGGACGCCGTGCCACGGTTGCAGAAATTGGTCAGAAATTGGACTTAGAACCAAGCCAAATTCGAGAATATCTGAGTATTGCTGGTGGGACAATTTCTTTAGATTTAAAAGTGGGGGATAACCAAGATACAGAACTGAGTGAACTTCTAGCGGATGAGGGTATATCACCCCATGAACAGATCACCCAAGAAATGTTGCGACAAGACTTAAGCGATTTGTTAGCATCACTTAAACCCATGCAGCGTGAAGTATTAATTTTGCGCTTTGGACTTTTAGATAATCAAGAACGAAGTTTAGCCCAGATTGGGCAGAAGCTAAATGTCAGTCGAGAGCGAGTGCGTCAAATCCAGCAACAGGCTATGACTGCATTGCGTCGTCAACAACCCAACATTGAACAGTATTTATCTTCTTGAACGAGCTACCCCCGCTATCTTCCTAACAGAATTTTGAATTCAAAATCAAAATTCTGTTAGGAAGAGTAGGTTTAGACTAGAACTCAATGATCAAGCTATACTCATGTTATAATCAATATTATAGCTGTATAAATTCAAATATTTACCGAAATTTTAAGTATTTTCAGATATTTAATAATTGATTGATATTCTGATGTTTGGTAAATTCTCCTACAAGCAAGTATTTTTCTGTTCGTAGTGGTGATGTCTTCACTCTGCGGATGAAAAAGTGATTTGAATCGTAAGGGCACGGCATTGCCGTGCCCCTACTCATTTTCCTGAAAAATGCTGCAAGTTTTTACTGAAGACGATATGACGCACCCTATCTAATGAGCCAGTTGCATCAGTCCTGCTCATGAAAAATTTAAGGCAGAATAAAGCCGTATTTTTTGAGTACAGCCTTAGCCTGAGAGCTAGATAAAAACTGGACAAACTCCTTAGCAGCATCCACATTTTTGCTGTTTTTCAGCACAGCTACTGGATAGATAATTGGAGAGTGGTATTTTTCATCAGCCACCACTACCACTTTTACTTTGTCAGAGATTTTGGCATCAGTAGCGTAAACTAAACCTGCGTCGGCGTTACCACTTTCTACCGAAGCTAGAACTTGGCGTACATTATTAGTATAGACCAATTTTGACTTTATCTGTGGCAAAATCTTCAATTTATCGAGGACTTGCTCGGCGTATTGTCCTGCAGGTACACTCCGAGGTTCGCCAATGGCAATTTTCTTAATTTTGTCATCTTTCAAATTATAGAAACTGGTGACGCCGACAACATTCTTGGGCACAACCAAAACTAAGCGGTTCTTGGCTATGATGGTACGAGTTCCTGGAACCAATAGCCCTTTTTGTTGCAACGCATCAACTTGCTTTTTAGCTGCAGAAATAAATATATCTGCGGGCGCACCCTGCTCAATCTGTTGTTGCAATGCACCAGACGCGCCAAAGTTATAATTAACGTTGGTATTTGGTTTAGTTTGTTGGTAGATAGGCTTAATTTCTTCCAGCGCCTCTTTCAAGCTAGCAGCAGCAGACACGAGGAGGTTGGTATTAGACTGTGCTACTACAGGGGATGGCGTAAGCGTTGGTAATGCAATTGATATCAGTAAACTAGCAACTGCTGAACCAATCAAGGCAATAATTTGTCTTCTGTTCATAGGAAAACTGCCCTTTGAGGAATTTTTTCATGAATTGAGGCTTGGTATAATCGTACCAAGATTACTGAAACATTACCAATTAAATTGGTAACATTATGCCAAGAAAATCACCAGAATGGATCACATTTCTCAGATCTAAATAGACCACTCTACAGGGGCGCCAGTCCTTGCGCCCCTACCAAGATCTGTGGTTATTGCGTGAAAATTGCTATAATCGCCGTCACAACATGTGAACTGTTAAGTTTTGAAAAATTTTGCTTCTTTGAGTAACTATATAGCCATAGAGTTATGGAAGGAACTAAAGAACAAGGTTGAGAGTATGAGTAGCGATTTAGCTAGCAAGTTGCGGGAAGGAACGAAACAATCCCATACAATGGCTGAAAATACAGCGTTTATGAAGTGTTTCCTCAAAGGGATTGTGGAAAGAGAGCCATTCCGCAAGCTGATAGCGAACTTGTATCTTGTCTATAGTGCTTTGGAAGCTGAATTAGAGCGTCATAGTGCTGATTCTGTCATCGGTTTGATTTATTTTGCTGAACTGAATCGCCAGGCTAATCTAGAGAAAGACCTCACGTTTTATTACGGTGAAAATTGGCGAGAGCAAATATTTCCGTTAGAGTCTGGTAAGGTCTATGTAGCCCGGATTCAGGAATTAGCAAAGACGGAACCCACGCTGTTAATCGCCCATGCTTATGTTCGCTATATGGGCGACCTTTCTGGAGGTCAAAGCTTGAAAAAAATTGTGCGTTCTGCACTAAGTTTACCACCAGATCAAGGAACTGGACTACATGAATTTGAGCAACTTCCTACTGTCGAAGCTATCAGAGCATTTAAAGCTAAGTATCGTGATGCTTTGAATTCGCTACCAATTGACGATGCGATGGCTGAAAAAATTGTAGCTGAGGCAAATTATGCATTTCAACTCAATCGCGATGTTGTCCATAATTTAGAGGGAGATGTCAAAGCCGCAATTGGTGATCATGTTTTTGATTTGATTACCCGCCAAGATACCCCAGGTAGTACCGAACGCACAACCGTAGCACTTCAGTAGAAATAGTTGCAGCAGAGTAATTTAGGTAAATCATTGATTTTGGCAATTTTTTATGTAGAAGTTTTATGGAATCTGATTAATCGGCATTTTAGTTTGGCTAAAGATGCAGAGGTTTCCATTGAAATTAACCCTAAATATGTAGATAAAAATTACATCTTTTTCTTAAAGAGTTTAGGTTTTAACCGGATTAGTTTTGGCATTCAAGACTTTAACCCCCAAGTGCAAACCGCAATTAATCGCGTGCAACCAGAATCTATGCTTTTTGATGTTATGGAGTGGATTAGGGATGCAGGATTTGAGAGTGTTAATGTTGATTTAATCTATGGGCTACCTTACAGAAACTTTCAGGGATACACAACAAAACCAGAATCTGATTTATTTGGTTTTGGCATCACTTCTATTAGTATGCTGCATGATGTCTATGTACAAAATAATAAACGGCTAAAAGATTACTACCAAGCAATTGATACAGGAATAATACCGATTGAAAAAGGTGTCAGTCTCAAGCGAGATGACATTTTACGTCGGGCTGTAATTATGGAATTAATGTGTCAATTTAAACTGTCAATTAATGACGTTGAAGAAAAATATCATATAGCTTTTGATACAGATTTTCATGAATATTTTAGCAGAGAATTATCTGAGCTTCAATTGCTAGAATCAGATGGGTTAATCCGACTGTTACCAAATGGCATTGAGGTGACACCAACAGGCAGATTACTGGTGCGAAATATTGCGTCAATTTTTGATGCTCACACCAGAGTGCGAAAACACGCAGCTTTTTCTAAAGCCATTTAATCAAGGTCAAGGGTCAAGGGTCAAGGGTCAAGGGTCAAGGGTCAATGGTCAAGGGTCAAGGGTCAATGGTCAAGGGTCAAGGGTAAATAAAATATTTGGACTCTGGACTCTGGACTCTGGACTCTGGACTCTGGACTATTGACCCAAGGAAACGAAACGAAATAGAGGGGAATTAAGCGAAAATGCAAAATCTAAAATTGGTTCGGTCATCTGTAAAAAAGCAGGAAACAGATTATGCGTATCTTGATGATTCAACCCAACTATCATTCTGGTGGTGCGGAAATTGCTGGTAATTGGCCGCCTAGTTGGGTACCATATGTTGGTGGGGCGTTAAAAACGGCTGGTTTTAATAATATCCGTTTTGTTGATGCGATGACGGATTATATTCCCGATGATGTTTTAGCGGATATTATTGCTAAACATCAACCAGATGTAGTACTGGCTACGGCGATTACGCCGATGATTTACCAATCTCAGAAAACTCTGAAAATTGTCAGAGAAGTTTGTCCGCAAGCGACGACAATTATGGGTGGGGTTCACCCTACCTATATGTATAATGAAGTTCTCAACGAAGCACCTTGGGTAGATTACATTATTCGGGGAGAAGGTGAAGAGATTACGGTGAATTTGCTCAAAGCGATCGCTAATGGTACTGTCAAGAGCGATCGCCAAAATATTTTAGGCATTGCCTACCTGGAAGATGGTAAAGTTGTCGCTACACCAGCGAATCCGCCGATAGCTGATCTCGATACCCTCACCCCAGATTGGGATTTGTTGGAATGGAGTAAATATATCTACACTCCGCTGAATGTGCGGGTTGCTGTTCCTAATTATGCGAGAGGATGTCCTTTCACCTGTCGTTTTTGCTCCCAGTGGAAATTCTGGCGCAAATACCGCTCTGGTAGTGCGAAGCGTTTTGTTGACGAAATTGAAATTTTGGTGAAAAAACATAAGGTAGGCTTTTTCATTCTCGCCGATGAAGAACCGACAATCAACAAACCCAAATTTATCGCCTTGTGTAACGAATTAATTGAGCGAAATTTGGGCGTTCATTGGGGAATTAATACGCGAGTTACAGATATTTTGCGAGATGAACAAGAATTACCCCTTTACCGCAAAGCCGGATTAGTTCACGTCTCCTTGGGAACCGAAGCCGCCGCACAATTAAAGTTGAATTTGTTCCGCAAAGAAACGACAATTGAACAGAATAAACGGGCGATTCAACTGTTAAAGCAAAATGGGATGATTGCGGAAGCGCAATTTATTATGGGTTTGGAAAACGAAACCCCAGAAACAATTGAACAAACCTATCACATGGCTTTGGACTGGAAACCAGATATGGTAAACTGGAATATGTTTACACCTTGGCCATTTTCCGAGTTGTTTGAAGAATTAGGCGATCGCGTCGAGGTTCGCGATTATTCTCAATACAACTTCGTCACCCCAATCATGAAGCCAGACGCAATGGAACGGGAGGATGTTCTCAAAGGCGTTCTGCGGAATTACGCCCGTTTTTACTTACGAAAGACTTTTGAGTATTGGTTTGTGAAAGACCCCTTTAAGCGTAAGTATCTGTTAGGCTGCTTAAAGGCTTTTGCTCAGACAACCCTGAATAAGCGCTTCTACAATCTCAAACGAGTCAAATATAAAGGGCTACACGCTGAGGTAGAATTAGGTTTTGATGAGTCCAAAATTCTGACTCGCGAACAAATCGCCGAACTGAAACAACATCATCCAGAAATGAAAGCGGATGTGGATTTCTCTGGGAATATTTCCGCTTGCGGCGCCCCGAATGATCTTCCCGAATATCATGGCGATGAGCAGGATGTACCCAGCATGAAAATTTGATTTGTTCGTAGTTACCGAAAATATAGCCCCCTCCTCGCTTGCGGGGAGGGAGTTGGGGGTGGGGTGATGGTCAGATAAATTCATATCTCAATTCAACAACGCCCAAAAAATATTCACCAGATTTGGGGTGACACTCCTACACCAATTGCAAGCAATGTGGTGTAGGCTTCCGAGTCCAGTTTCACTTCCCGTAGGTGGCATAATAATTAATTCCCCTGTACCTGTACGCTCGAATCTCAAGTCACGGTTATTTTGACAAAGCTGAAAAAATTGCTCGTCTGTTAAGTCAATATTTAATTCGAGGGTAGCAGGTAAACTGACGATATTAGTGTTCATTTATCTGTTCAGATAGCAGCAATATATTTCTCAATTTTAGTATCGCGCTGAGGGCACATTAATAATAGTAGGGTGCGTGACGCAGCGATAAATATTGTACGTAGTCACAAGACTTGTAGCGTCACGCACCATTCTTTAAATGTGACACTAGGGCGTGTTTTCAAAGTCTTATACAATACCACTAAAACGCTGACACATGTAGGAGCGAGTGGGGGCACGGCATTGCCGTGCCCCTACAGCTGGTATCATATCGTGTGGATTTAGGGGTATCTCAAAATTTATCCGGCTAAACAAATAGTTTGAAATCGCGGGACTAGCGTAAGTCCTGTTACAGCAATTTTCACACAATAACCACAGATATTCGTAGGGGCGCAAGGCCTTGCGCCCCAAAAGCGTGATCTATTTACCTGAAAATGGCTGTAAGTCCGTTGGGTGCGTCAGTACCAGCAATCTCTTGCGATTGACAAGTTTTCTCGCTCCTGACGCACCCTACTTATTGGAGATTTTGTTAACTGTCAGTCCCGGAGATTCTTCCCGCCAAGGTAGCAACTACAGATAACAATTGCAACGGTTCGATGGGTTTAGCGAAGTGCATTTGGAATCCTGCGGCTAAAGCTTTTTGTTTCTCTGCATCTCCAGCATAGGCTGTAAGGGCTGCAGCGGGAATTTGTCCCCCGACTTGGGGACTCAACTCTCTGACCTGACGAATCAGTGCATAACCGTCTTCCCGTGGTAGCCCAATGTCTGTTAAAAGTACATCGTACCCACCTGGGTGAGAATTCATCAATGATAGCGCCTCCCTTGCTGATGCAGCCTGTGTCACTTGTGCGCCGCCATCTTCCAGTATGATTTTAAATAACTGGCAGATATCTGCTTGATCATCTACGACGAGTACCCGCACACCTGCTAGGGATGGAATGTCATCGGTTGGCGATTCTGGCTCATCTGTGGTGACGGTTGACTCTTGTAAAATTGGTACTGCTCTCTGTTGCTGCTCAGTTCGCAGAGGTAGGATAATTGTAAAAGTTGCCCCTTGATCAACACCTGCACTTTGGGCTTCAATTGTACCGCCGTGGAGTTCTACCAAATGGCGAACAATCGCTAACCCTAGCCCCAATCCAGTATTGGTGCGCGTCCTACTACCATCAGCTTGACGGAAGCGATCAAATATGAAGGGGAGAAATTCAGCAGTGATACCTATACCAGTATCACTCACTTGGATTTGCGCCTGATTGCCAACATAATCTAGTCTGACATCAATTCTACCGCCTGATGGGGTGAATTTGATGGCATTAGAGAGTAAATTCCAAAGGATTTGCTGTAACCGCGTTGGATCGGCTATGATGCTTCTGGGTGAAGTATTTAAGGTGGATACAATTTCAATGTTTTTGGCTTCTGCTGAGAGGCGGACAACGTCAGTTGCAGCCTGAATTATTGGTGCAAGTTCAACGGTTTCCGCATCTAAACGCAGCCTACCGGAACTAATGCGGGAGGTGTCCAACAGATCGTTAATCAGACGGGCTTGAGCTTCAGCGCTGCGCTTAATGGCTTCCAACCCCTGATTAATGGTAGCGTGATCAACTTCCTGCTTTTGCAACAGTTGCGCCCAACCCAACAAAGAATTGAGCGGGTTTCGCAGTTCGTGGGAGAGAATGGATAAAAACTCATCTTTGGCGCGGTTGGCTGCTTCAGCTGCATTCCGGGCTAATTGTTCTTGTGCCAACAGTTGAATACGTTCTCCTTCCAATTGCTTCTGCTGGGTGATATCCTCAATCACTAACAGAATCATTTGCCGATCATCTTCTATTGTCATTTTTCGGGCATTTACCCGCATGATTTTTTGCCCAATATTATCGAAGTTATGCTCAACCTCCATTCCTTGAAACTGGGTTTGATGGGGGAGAATGTCTTCTAGGAGCGATCGCAACTGGGGAATATTCCACTGTCCATTACCGATTTCATAAATTCGGCGCTGTTCTGTTTGTTCTTTTTCCACCTCGAATGTGTCGTAGAAAAACTGATTGGCACTGATCACCCGTAAATCTGTATCCAGCACCACTAGAGACTCCCGCATGGTATGCACAATTGCTTGGACGTAATCTCTGGATATTTTTAGCTGCAGGGCGCTGTGTTTGAGGACATCAATATCTACTAAAATTACCACAGCACCATCAATTTTGTTGTCGATAGTCCGATATGGTCGGATTCGCAAATCGTACCAATGACCCTGGTCATCTTGAACTTCCTGGGTTTTATAGTTGAGGGTGCGAATTACCTCGAAAATTTGTTCCTCTAAGTTGCTAATGTTCAACTTGTGATTGATATCACTAAATCTGCGCCCCACATCAGTAGAAATCAGGTTGAAGATTTTCTCAGCTACCGGAGTAAAACGACGAATCCGCAGATCGCCACCTAACATGAGGATGGGAATATTGATACTGCTGAGGAGATTTTGCAAATCGTTACTAATCTGAATAGATTCGAGATTGCGCCGTTGTAGTTCGTCGTTAATTGTGTTCAGTTCTTCATTAGTTGCTTGAATTTCTTCCTTAGCAGTTTCCAGTTCCTCATTCGTGCTTTGCAACTCTTCGTTGCTGGAGAGGATTTCTTCGTTGGCGGCTCTCAGGTCTTGATTGGTGGATTGCTGCTCCTCAATGATCGATTGCAGATATTCTTTGGTGGTGGCTAGCTCATGTTTGATCTGGGAATTTTCCAGTTCTAAACTTGCTTGTTTTCCCTGCTGTGACTTGATGTTGCTGCGATTTCTGGTAGTAGTCCTATCTGGGCTATCGCTAATTACCTGTTTTATGGTATCCTGAAACAGGATTAAAAAATAATTTTCTGTCTCAGCCACAGATTGGAAGGGAATCACATCAATTTTCACCTCCCTAACTTGCTCATCTTTCCTGATTTTTACGCCTTCCTTGGTAACAGGGATATTATGCTTTTTTGACTGGTGAATGGCGGTACGTAGCTCTAACCGTAGGTCTTCTTTTGCCATCTTCAGCAGATTAAAGCTGGGTCTCCCCGGTGCAGGCTGCAAATAGCTGCTAGTCTGTCCGCGAAATTGGACAATCTCCAGTTCATTATTAATAATTACACCAACTGGCGCGTATTGACTCAAGACTATCCTGTCAGCTTCTTTCTGTATTTCCTGGTCGTTCCAGGTATCTTCTCTGGTTGTTGCTATAGCGTTAAAAGCCTCTGAGGTATAGTTGCTAGGGATTAGCTCAATCCCCAATCGCTCTGATGATATTTTGCGACAATAGATTTTGTACTTTTTGTCAACGGTGTCAAATAAGTTATAAAACTCACCCACAGTCTCAGAAGTGCCTAACATCAGAAAACCTGTTGGTTTGAGTGCATAGTGGAAAATGGGCAGCAGTTTCTTTTGTACAGAAGCTCCCAAGTAAATTAGCACATTGCGACAGGTAATCAGATCCAGGCGGGAAAATGGCGGATCACTCATCAGGTTGTGCCGAGCAAAAACACACACTTCACGCACTGACTTACTAATTTGGTAGCCTCCCTCCACTTTCACAAAGAAGTTCGCTAAACGTTCACCGGAGACATCAGCTATCTCACTTGGCTTGTAGATACCGATTCTGGCTTTGTCAATTACCACCTCGTTGACATCCGTAGCAAAGATTTGGATGGGTACATGGATTCCCCTAACTCTCAAAAACTCCAGCAAGCAAATAGCAATAGAGTAGGCTTCTTCCCCGGTAGAACATCCTGCTATCCAGACGCGGATAGGTGAATCGCCCTGGCGTTCCTGGGTAATAATCGGAAATACGCTGGTTTTTAAGGCTTCAAAGGCTTCGGGGTCGCGGAAAAAATTAGTGACAGTGATCAGCACATCCTGATATAATGCAATAACTTCTGCAGGGTTATTTTGGAGATATTCAGCGTAATCTTCCAGCTTTTCGAGCTTGTACAAAATCATCCGTCTGAAAATTCGTCGGTTTAGGGTGTTCTGCTTGTACTGGGTAAAGTCTACACCTGTAGCAGTCCGCAGCAATCGGAAGATAATCGAAAGAGCATCACCGCTTTCTGGTATCACATCTGTTAGTTTGGTTGGGGTTGGTTGTCTGAGGTAGGGATGAAGGCTAATATTTGCTATTTCCGCTGCAATTTGTTGGGGGGTGAGAATAAAGTCTACATGACCAGAAGCCACAGCCGTATTCGGCATAGTACTTACTTGTGCCGATTTTTCAGACTGAGCAAAGGTAATACCGCCAGCCTCTTTGATGGCTTCCAGTCCCCTAGTACCATCAGCATCGGCCCCCGACAGCACAACTCCGATGGCTTTGTTTAAGCGATCCGTGGCTAAGGAATAAAAGAACGTATCGATTGTCATCCGCACACGGGTCTCATCACGCGGATGGAGTTGCAGTATACCTTGGGAAATAGTCATCAAGGAATTTGGCGGAATTATATAGACATGATCCGGTGCCACAGTCATCCCATCCTGTACCTCAGTTACAGGCATTTGGGTGGTTCTAGCCAGAATTTCCGACAACATACTTTTTTGATGGGGACTCAAATGCTGAATCAGTACAAATCCCATACCAGTATCAGTAGGCAAATGACTCAGCAATTCGGTAAAGGCTTCTAATCCTCCCGCCGAGGCTCCTATACCAACAATAGGAAATAATTCTGGCAGGTTTTCTTGTGGTTCGTCAACTGAATTGGATTGAGATTTATCAGAGGATTCCTGAGCGTTCATTGTCTACAACCGAGCAGAGTTCGGGATGTTGCGTTTTTATTGAGCAAAATATTGCTATAGGAATTTTACTTTCACTAATCTTAATGATATCATCATGTTTCGGACACATATTCCATCAGCCTATCTATTCTATAAAAATTAAGATAGAAATAATCTGCAATTTTTCTGTCGTTGTGTTCGATAATTTGTAGGGGCGCAAGGCCTTGCGCCCCTACGGGGGTTGGGGTGGTGGTAGATTTTGATCATGGCGGAATTAGCGATCGCTTGTAGGGGAAATTGTCGTTGTGTTCGATAATTTGTAGGGGCGCAAGGCCTTGCGCCCCTACGGGGGTTGGGGTGGTGGTAGATTTTGATCATGGCGGAATTAGCGATCGCTTGTAGGGGAAATTGTCGTTGTGTTCGATAATTTGTAGGGGCGCAAGGCCTTGCGCCCCTACGGGGGTTGGGGTGGTGGTACATTTTGATCATGGCGGAATTAGCGATCGCTTGTAGGGGAAATTGTCGCTGTGTTCAATAATTTGTAGGGGCGCAAGGCCTTGCGCCCCTACGAGGGTTGGGGTGGTGGTACATTTTGATCATGGCGGAATTAGCGATCGCTTGTAGGGGAAATTGTCGTTGTGTTCGATAATTTGTAGGGGCGCAAGGCCTTGCGCCCCTACGAGGGTTGGGGTGGTGGTAGATTTTGATCATGGCGGAATTAGCGATCGCTTGTAGGGGAAATTGTCGTTGTGTTCGATAATTTGTAGGGGCGCAAGGCCTTGCGCCCCTACGAGGGTTGGGGTGGTGGTAGATTTTGATCATGGCGGAATTAGCGATCGCTTGTAGGGGAAATTGTCGTTGTGTTCGATAATTTGTAGGGGCGCAAGGCCTTGCGCCCCTACGGGGGTTGGGGTGGTGGTACATTTTGATCATGGCGGAATTAGCGATCGCTTGTAGGGGAAATTGTCGCTGTGTTCAATAATTTGTAGGGGCGCAAGGCCTTGCGCCCCTACCAGGGGTGGCGCTAGGTTACTATTAAATTGTGGCTGTGTTCAATAATTTGTAGGGGCGCAAGGCCTTGCGCCCCTACCAGGGGTGGCGCTAGGTTACCATTTTGAAGGATTATGGGGATGCAATTGATCGCAATTCCAAGATTGGGGATTTGTCTGCACGTATTCACGAATTTTGTCTAATGCTGTCTCATTGCGAATGATATGTTCGTAATAATTGCGTTGCCATATCGGCACCCTTGGTGTATCTCGCAATATATTAATCCGCTTGGTTACAGCCATTTTAAACCCTGCAATCAACGTTCCCAGCGATCGCGGTTTTCGGTTGGGTATATTCATTGCTAGGGGTGTATCGGTTTGTAGGGGCGCAAGGCCTTGCGCCCCTACGAGGGGTGAGACTGGTTGAATAAACACAATCCCATGAAAATGGTTTGGCATGACAATCCATGCATCCAATTTTATTTCTCGTCGTATATTAGGTGTATTCTCCCATTCAAAGGCGACAATTTCCCCTAATTCATTCAACTGCATAGCCCCATCAACAACCTCACCAAACAAACATTCTCGTTGGTGGGTGCAAATAGTGATAAAATAACCACCAGCAGACGAATAATCGTATCCTTTGAGACGAATCGATTGACGGTGATGTTTATCGGGGTCGTATTTCATCGCTTATGAACGTTAGTATGGATATATTTGTATTGTTCCCCGATAGCCGCGATTAATTTCTCAAGGCGTAAATTCGATTAAATTACGATCAAATTGTCGTTGTGTTCGATAATTTGCATGGGTATTGTCGCTGTGTTCGATAATTTGTAGGGGCGCAAGGCCTTGCGCCCCTACCAGGGTTGGGGGGTGCGGGTACGTTATTATTAAATTGTCGCTGTGTTCGATAATTTGTAGGGGCGCAAGGCCTTGCGCCCCTACCAGGGTTGGGGGGATGTGGGTACGTTATTATTAAATTGTCGCTGTGTTCAATAATTTGTAGGGGCGCAAGGCCTTGCGCCCCTACCAGGGTTGGGGGGTGCGGGTACGTTATTATTAAATTGTCGCTGTGTTCGATAATTTGTAGGGGCGCAAGGCCTTGCGCCCCTACCAGGGTTGGGGGGTGCGGGTACGTTATTATTAAATTGTCGCTGTGTTCGATAATTTGTAGGGGCGCAAGGCCTTGCGCCCCTACCAGCGTTGGGGGATGTGGGTACGTTATTATTAAATTGTCGCTGTGTTCAATAATTTGTAGGGGCGCAAGGCCTTGCGCCCCTACGAGGGTTGGGGGGTGCGGGTACGTTATTATTAAATTGTCGCTGTGTTCGATAATTTGTAGGGGCGCAAGGCCTTGCGCCCCTACCAGCGTTGGGGGATGTGGGTACGTTATCATGAACCTAAAGACCTTCACGCAGTCCCATTGCAATTTTACTATGCTTCTCAATTTGCCCCATGACCTGTTTTGCCCGTTGAATCACCACCGCAGGTAAACCAGCCAACCTTCCCGCTTCAATACCATAGGATTTATCTGCGCCCCCCGGTTGGACTTGGTGCAAAAAGATAATTTGCTCAGGTAATTCCTTCACCGTCACCTGATAATTAGCGACATTGGGTAAAATACTTGCTAATTCATTTAATTCATGGTAGTGTGTAGCGAAAATGGTCCGCGAGCGAATATCCGAGGCTAAATATTCAGCCACCGCCCAAGCTATGGAAAGACCGTCAAAAGTCGCCGTTCCCCGACCAATTTCATCTAACAACACCAAAGACCGCGAAGTTGCATGGTTGAGAATATTCGCCGTTTCATTCATCTCGACCATAAATGTAGATTGACCCGTAGCTAGATCATCCACCGCACCCACCCGCGTAAAAATGCGATCGCACACGCCCAACTTGGCAAACTTCGCCGGCACAAAACTACCAATTTGCGCCATTAACTGAATCAACCCCACCTGTCGCAAATAACAACTTTTACCACTCGCATTTGGCCCTGTGAGGATGATTAAATCTGGGCTGTCATTAGTCATTTGTCCTTGCTCTGTGACGAATGACTCTTGACCCAACCGCGTCGAATTCGGGACAAAAAACCCGGAAGGTAAGGACTGTTCCACCACCGGATGGCGCCCATCGACAATTCCAATTTCCCGTCCCGCGACCATTTCTGGACGACAGTAACCTTGATGTACCGCCAATTGGGCTAACCCACACAACACATCTGCTGCTGCGACAGCGCGGGAAAGATTGCGGATGATTTCCGCTTGTTCGCCTACTTCTGACCGCAAGGCGACAAAAATCTCATATTCCAACTGATTTAAATCATCCCGCGCTGTGAGAATCCGCGCTTCTCGTTCTTTCAACTCTGGGGTAATATAACGTTCTTCATTCGTCAGGGTTTGTTTGCGGATGTAATTAGTAGGAACTTGGTCAGCTTTGGCGCGAGAAATGCTAATATAGTAACCAAAGGTTTTATTAAATCCCACCTTCAATGTGGGAATTCCCGTCCTTGCCCTTTCATCAACTTCTAAATTGGCAATCCACTGTTGGTCCGATTCTACCGTGGCTTTGCGCGCATCCAACTGGGGATTTATCCCAGCGCGAATCAAACCCCCTTCCTTAATATGTATGGGTGGCGACTCGACTATGTGAGCGTGTAATTTTTGCGCCAATTCTTCCAAGACAGGGGGCACCTTCTGCAACGCTTTTAAGAAAGGGGAACGCGCATCAACCACTAAGTCAGATAATTGTGGTAGGCGTGATAGAGAATCTGCCAAAGCGACTAAATCTTTAGCATTGGCTGTACCAGAACCTGCCCTGCCTGTCAACCGTTCTAAATCATAGATTTGGCGTAACAATTGCCGCAAATCTTGACACAGGGAGGTATTTTCGATCAATTCGGCGATGGTATCTTGGCGGGAGCGAATACCTTTAATATCGATTAATGGTTGCAATAACCACCGCCGTAACGCCCGTCCTCCCATTGCAGTACTAGTTCTATCTAACGCCCACAGCAGGGAACCGTGAAAGGTGCCATCCCTTACAGTTTGGGTAATTTCGAGGTTACGCCGGGTTTGGTGGTCAACAATTAGGTAGTCGGTGACGGTATATGTGCGTAAGGTCTGCAGGTAGACTGGGTTTTCCTTTTGTGTATCTTCCAGATATTCCAGCAAACCGCCAGCAGCGCGGACAGCGAGGGGGAGATGATCACAACCGAGACCTTCGAGCGATCGCACCTTAAATTTCTGCAATAATCTGGGTCTAGCTTCGTTTTGGGAGAAGGGGAGTTGCGATCGCAGGCTATAACAAAACGACGGCGGTAAACATTGGGGCAGCGACGGCGAAGTTTCCCCCGGACGTAGTAAACTACCCAAATCGGGAGCATTCGTGGGAAACAGCACCTCGGAAGGCTGCAAACGCATTAATTCCTGACTCAGGTGTTCTAAGTTACTACCTTGAGTCGTGAGGAATTCCCCTGTGGAAATATCTGCATAGGCTAGACCCCAATGATGAACCGCAATTACCACAGCAGCTAAGTAATTGTTGCGACTAGATTTCAGCATTCCTTCTTCCAGCAAAGTTCCTGGAGTGAGGATGCGGGTTACTTCCCGTTTAACCAAACCCACAGATTCGGAAGAATCTTCCACCTGGTCGCAGATGACCACTGC
This sequence comes from Gloeotrichia echinulata CP02, assembly GCA_038087035.1. NCBI lineage: Bacteria > Bacillati > Cyanobacteriota > Cyanophyceae > Nostocales > Gloeotrichiaceae > Gloeotrichia > Gloeotrichia echinulata. The sequence goes on from CP051187.1 coordinate 6,544,881, forward strand.
GTAGCCTTTTTCCACCAGTTGGGTAGTGTAGCGTTCCCAAGCGTGGTGGGGGACACCAGTCATCGCTACCCGACCAACTTCACCCCCGTGTTTACTAGTGAGGACGAGTTCCAATTCCCGCGATACAGTTACCGCATCTTGGAAAAAAGTTTCAAAGAAATCCCCGACTCGATACAGTAGTAGAGCATGGGGATATTTATCCTTCACTTCCACATAATGCTGGTACATTTTACTCAGCTTGCTGCGGTCTACCAACCGCGTATCAGCGTGAGGTGTAGAAGGGTTATTGGGTTCCGTTGGCACAGAAGCGGAGTGAGAAGCGGTCATAGATGCTTAAGATGGACGCACGCAATAGCCACAATATCTGATTATAACTTGATGTGGGGTAGTCGGTGGGCGATCGCGCTAATTTTTTTCATCATTTCCATCATTTCCTGGGACTGCTACGGCGCGTAGGTGGTTGTGGTGGGGGTGGTTCCTGAGATTTGAGCTTGTCATCATCGGTGAGAAACTCTACATGGTAGCCTTTTTGGTGATAGTGTCCACCTAATATTACAATACTGGCATCACCCATAGAAGTTTTTTCTACAGCTTGGTTGGGGAATTGAGCAGCTAAATTTTTTAATTTTTCCTCCTCCCAAAGCACAATTTGCTCACGGAATTTAGCCCAAGGTGATGTTTCATCTGCTGCATAAGTTATAATTTTAGCAAATTCTTGAGCTGTTATAGCACTTCCTATTCAGATGAGGTACAAAATTGTATCACGCGATGTAGGGGCACGGCAGTGCCGTGCCCTTACCGATGTACCTCACTAGGGCGAGAAACGCTATATACGTTTGTTGTCTGAATTTGTAGTTTTAGCCTGTGCAATGTGATTACCTGTTTCGATCACAGTAGCTAAAGGAAGTACCAATGTTGTTCCTTGACCAACTTCCAACTCAATTTTCTGATTTACACGTTCAAAATCCCACTTATTATTACCAGCAGTTTCCTTACCTGGAACTTTTAACCAAACGCATAGCAGCGATGTATCGATGAGTAGCACTTTTCTCATATTAGTAGTGGCTTCAAGATTATTTGTAGGGGTTTATCAGTGCTAAAACCTGACTATTCACCACGAGAAAGGCTTCTTTCAATTGCACCCTTTGTTGTCATATCCCCCAAAGAATATGATGCAAATAGTTTAGAAAAGTTATCAATATCTTCTAATAAAGTCAGCTTACTTTCTCCCGTTTCTGAATCGCGGTGGGCGACAACTACAAATGGGACTATCTCAGGACCTAAAGCATCAAGTAAAGCTGGGTTGTGGGTGGTAAGTAAAATATCAATTTTCCTTTTAGTACCAATTTCGCGTAAGATTCTCACAAGTAATTGTGCGCGGGAAGGATGTAGACCATTGTCTATTTCTTCAATAACAATTTGACTACCTTCTGGGCGCGTGAGTAATGCTGTGATAATTGCTAGAAATCTGAGGGTGCCATCTGACATACTTCTAGCATCAATTTCTGTGATTTGCCCAGGTTTCCATTCTTCTTCACAGTAAAGCATAGCATCAGTGCCCCATCTCCCTACTTTTTCTGCCCATACTTTTTGGATATCGCCTTCTGGTAACTCTTTCAGGTATGCGGATAGTGTTGATTCGATTTCAGTTTTTTTGTCATCGGGTAATGCTGCTAAAACACCTGCGATATTTGAGGCGTCGCTTTCTAGAGTGTCAGAGAGTCGTGAATATTCGCGCATTTTAGAAGGAATGGGATCGAGAACTAAAATATTTTCTAAAGTCGCCGCAATTGAATCAATATATTTAGTTCTATAAAGTCTTGTCAATATTATAAGATCTTTATCATTCGATTGGTTCCAGGTTGGTTCTTTATCATTAATGGCGGTAATCAGACCTTCAACCAACCCACTTCTGTTATGATTATGATAATTATTAATAGACAATTTATCGAGAATTGGAACTGCTAAAAATAACTTGTCAACTGTTATATATTCCTCTAAAACTCGAATAAAAGGTAAGGTTTGTATTTTAGCAACATACAAATACTCTCTTTTCTCATCTTCACTTGCAAATAGTACCTTTAATGTAAACTGAGTTTCAGGCTTAAGCGCAGCCCAATCAACACCACCGCGAATAGAAGGAAGGATTTTATCGCCTGCTAAAGCTGCGTCAATATTCGCGCCTTGTGCAATTCTTTTGAGAAATTCTAAAGCTTCAACCACATTAGACTTACCACTTGCATTAGTCCCAATTAAAACAGTCAAAGGGTCAAGTGGAAGTTCTGCATAACGGAAACTTTTCCAATTTTCGAGGATGAGTTGCTTCAGCATGACCCACTCCAAAAAGATTTTAGTTATTTAATAATTGTATCTTGCGGTGGCGACTAAAAGTCGGGTTTCATCTTGCACAAGAAGGAAGTCTGACGCGGACCAATGATTTACTCGTCGGTGAGGTTGTTGGTTGAGACAGCCATTTTTTTTCTAGTGTAGTGAAGAGGCGATCGCAGTATGGTGAAGCCTTGCGAACCTCAGCCACGTCTAACAACTCTAACAGCTTTGAGGCGTGTTTTATTTTTTGATACTCACCCTTGATAGTGTTACGAGTCGCAGTTTTCAGACTTGGCTCCAAACTATCTTTATCAATCATCTCGACATGAGAATTTTTGGGAATAGCATTTTCTTTAAATCCCTGTCCATAAAATTTTTTGAGCGTTTCAATGTCAGCTATAAACCAAGCTTCCATTGCTTGTACCATTAAATGGCAATGACTATCATCCACTCCTGATGGTATATCCCAGTTATCCCTAGACTTCAAATGTCCCCAAGGTGATTGTACTTTCACAGGTGCTTCTGCATCAACAAGCAATACATTAAAAGCATCGGGATGAGATATTAAAGCATTTTTGAAATCACGTAAAGCGTTATTACGGGTACCACAGATAATAATTTGCCATTTAATTTTCTGACTACATGCTATTTTAACCAGAGGATTGAAAAATTTACTAAACCCTTTGCGGATAAAACCTTTCTGGTCTTTTTTATCACCACCGCCTTCTATATAGATGCGAATTTCCTTTACCATCGATTCCCCCCAATTTCACCCATTCGCCATAATTCACCAAGAGTGTAGTTTTCCAGCCATTTTTTAAGTCTCTGGGAATCAAGACGGCGCAGGTGAGAACCTGTATCATCGCGTTCACAAACTATGACTGATTCAGGATATTCACTCAAAGCAGAAACCAAAGTATCAGAGTGAGTTGTCAGAATTAATTGGGTTTTCTGAGATGCTTCAATTAGCATTTCTGCTATCGTTGGTAAAATATCTGGATGTAGCCCTATTTCTGGTTCTTCAATACATATAAGTGGCGGTGGAGTTGGGTCAAGAAGCAAAGCCATTAAAAATAAATAACGCAATGTCCCATCGGATAAACGATTTGCGGGAATTGGTTGAATCAGACCCTCTTCACGAATAAATATCTGTACTGTACCGCCATATACTCTTACACTCAGTTCTGACGCAGCATCATAAAACTTGTTCAGCTTATCCAGAATTTTCCTAGTACCTATTTGATGTTGTAAATTGTTCAAAACTAGACCTAGATTACTCCCGTCTTCTAGTAGAGGATGTTCTGGTAAGTCGGTTTTTTGAGCATTTCTTTGTTCGGAATATCGCCCCATTTGCCAGTTACGATATAATCCGATATTAGAAAATTCTGTGCTGAGATAAGATAGTTCTGGATACAAATCTGGGTCTTTTATTTGAGATAGAACAGATTGATCGGGAATCAAATCTTCCCGGCGAAGAGAACGTCTAATCGATTCCCCATCATTATCTATTTTGTTGATATTTAAAACCGGACGACCCCGTTGATAACGATAGTAAAAATAGACATCTTCTTCCCCTGGATATCGTTGTTCATTTTCTACAGATTCATCCACCAACTCTAATCTTTGACCAGTTGATGTCAAGCTAACCTGATAACGTAAATTTTGGTTTCTTTGTGGGTAATCTAACGTAACTTCTATTTTAGCTACTGGATTTTCTTGTGAACCTTTCCAGAGAAACTCTTTAACCCCTCCCCCTTGACGAAATGGGGCTGGTAAATCTGTAGGTGTCGCCCGTAAAATTCCCAGCGCTTCTATTAAATTTGACTTACCAGACGCATTCGGACCAATTAGCACATTTAGTGGTTGCAATTCAATTTCTTCGCCCTCACTTCCATAGGAAAGGAAGTTTTGTAACCTAATTTTCTGAATGAATCTTTTTCCTGCCATTTTGGGGTTTGAATATTAACTGTAAGATCCTGTGGTTTCACTCACCACATTTGCAGTCTCTGTCTCAATTTCAACTATTTGATTAAACTCCCCTGCTCGCCAACTATCTGCGATATCCTTAATAAAACTGGCAATGGGTATAGCAATTAATAAACCTAAAACGCCTCCTAATTTTGCTCCTATCAGTAAGGAAATTACCACCCAAACGGGATTTAACCCAGTCAAATTACCCAAAATACGCGGTGCAACAAAATTAGAATTTATTTGGTCAATTGCTACAGATATACCTGCGACTTCCACGCCTAACCAAAAGTTTTGCAACGCCACTAAAAAACTGACTATCCCAATACCTATACCAGTCCCAAAGGGAAAGAGTGAGAAAAAGCCAATCCCGATGCCAAAAAGTAGTGATAAGGGAACTTGCAGAGCTAAAAATGCTAAAATTATCGTTACTCCCAACACCGCACCTAATGTTGCTTGACCGATGAAATAATTATGGAAATCCTCTCGCAGTAATTGTCGGACTTTTGGACCGATATGAGGAGGAAGCCACTGAAAAACTCCGTCCCAGAGACTTTCACCATTCATTACCATATATACAGTCAGCACCACCGCCAGCAGGAAGTTGAGAACAATGCCAATGGTATCGACAGCGAATGTGAGAATTTTGCCAGTAAATGATTGAATTTGACTGGATAATCGGTCTAAAATTTGTGTGACTAAGCCACTTACATTAATGGGAAGTTCTTGTTGTTTTAAAGCCCAATCTTGGAAGGCTTGCAGCTGTTGAGTACCAGAATCAATCCAACTCGGTAAAATATTAGCCAATTCGTTGAGCTGTTCGATAATCAGTGGTATGAGGATGATGCCTAAAGCTACTAAAATTACTACAGCCAATAATAAAACTCCCCCAATAGCGAGGTTACGTTGCACCCCGCGTTGCTTGAGAAATTGTATTGGATAATTTAACACAAAAGCTAGGATCACAGCGGCAGCAAAAATACTTATCAACGGTTGAAAATACTGCACAAGCTGGAGTAATAGCCAACCATTGAGAATGGCGACAGGAAACGCCAATCCGATACTTAACCATCGCGGTAGTTTGTTTGCTGTTTGCATGAGTGGTGACTTCACAACATCTCTAACTTTATTGTGGCGTCTGAGGACTGGGTATTGGGGACTGGGGACTGGTTAATATTTCGGGTATTTCTCAATGAAATCTAGCATAATTCGCTGATGCATCAGACCAAAAGGCCGCACTTCCCCGGCGTTTTGCGAATAACAGCTACCCTGACGAATATCTTGGGCTGTTAATAAACCCATATCCCAGCCTTCAGTCAGCACCAGTTGATTTAATTCCACCAATAGTGGTGCATGGAAGACATGACGCACAGCTTTTTCATCGGCATAACAACCAAAAAAAGAAAAATGTGGTAGAATATAGCCGATTTCTTCTAAGATTTCCCGCTGCACGGCCATCTCTGGCGTTTCACCCTGTTCAAGATGTCCGCCAAATAGCGCCCAGCAACCAGGGGAGGGAATTGTGGGGATATTGTCTCGTAGTTGCATGAGAAACTGATCATTCTGGTAGAGAATAGCGATCGCTACATGCACCTCTTGATTGTTCATAAATTAATTTTTGATCATTTTTGACTAGTTGACGTTATAATTATGACTATTCTTCTACATAAACTTCTCCAAATTCCTTACCAGCTAAGGGAATACTTTGGTAGCGGACTTTCCCCTTAATCACAATTTGTTTTCCCTCTCCCACATTATTTTGATTGGTGACTACCCAGATTTTGCCAGTTGAGTCATTGATTTGATACGCCCATTTTTTGATCAAGGGAACTTGCTTTTCCACCTTACCTTGGATGTAAACTGTATCTTGATTGTCTGGTTTTGGTTTAATTTCGCCAATTGGGGTGACATTGCTGCCAAATCTGAAGTTATCGCCATTAACGCCAAGGGGTTTTAATGCACCACAACCACAAAGTGTCCATACCAGCACAAAGGTAAATCCGAGACGATAGGGCATGAGAAAATAAAAAAGTTTCGTTTTTTCCATTAGTACTTGACTTGTTTACAGCAATTTTCATTTATTTGAAGCACATTTGTTGTAGGGGCGCAAGGCCTTGCGCCCCATGTCTCAATTCCCCGGTTAAGGGTCAACCGTCAAGGGTCAAGATTTGGACTATGGACTATGGACTCTAGACCCTTGACTTAAGACCAATCTTCTGTTAATTATCATGGAAACCAAAACTGCAAAACTGCTTGATGGTAAAGCTTTAGCTGAAAAAATTCAGCAAAAATTAGCTCAAAGGATTACAGAATTACAAACACAAATTGGACGCCCCCCTGGTTTAGCTGTGCTGATGGTAGGAGATAATCCAGCATCTGCGGCTTATGTACGCAATAAAGAAAAAGCCTGCACAAAAGTGGGTATTGTGTCCTTTGGTAAGCATTTTCCCACCCAAACCACCCAAGGGGAACTAGAAGCGGTAATTGCGGAACTCAACCGTGATGAACGAGTGGATGGGATTCTTGTACAGTTACCCCTACCGCAACACTTGGACGCTGTTAGCCTATTACATCAAATCGATCCCGATAAAGACGCCGACGGACTCCACCCAGTTAATTTAGGGCGACTGGTACGAGGTGAACCGGGATTACGCAGCTGCACCCCCTATGGTGTAATGCGGCTATTGGCGGAATATAATATTCCCTTGCAAGGAAAACAGGCGGTAGTAGTGGGACGTAGTATTTTAGTTGGTAAGCCCATGGCCTTGATGCTACTGGAAGCTGATGCTACTGTTACCATTGCCCACTCGCGATCGCACGACTTGAAAGCCATCACCCAAAATGCCGATATTTTAATTCCCGCTGTTGGTCGTCCTGGATTGATTACTGCTGACATGGTGAAACCAGGCGCTGTTGTGGTAGATGTGGGGATGAATCGCATTACCGATGCTAGTGGTAAAAGCCGCTTAGTTGGGGATGTCGAATTTGAATCAACTGCTGGTGTGGCAGAATTTATTACTCCAGTTCCTGGGGGTGTAGGTCCGATGACTGTCGCCATTTTGTTGGAAAATACATTTACCAGCTATTTAAGGCGTCAAGGGGTGAGGAGTTAGGAGTTATCAGTGAGGAGTTGGGAATTAAAAGTATTTCCAATTGACAACTGACAATTGACTCTTTGAGATCCAAAGCACCTTAAAATTGTGTCTTATATGACATGACAAATAAACCAAAATTTTAGGACTTTTCAGCATGGTAGCAACTGATAAACTTAATAAGACGCCAGAAGTAGCCACGTTTAACCTGTCAGCTTATCTCAAAGAGCGACAACGGCTGTGTGAAATTGCTCTGGATAAGGCATTTCCCATCATTTATCCAGAAAAAATTTACGAATCGATGCGCTACTCCCTATTAGCTGGTGGTAAGCGTGTGCGTCCTATTCTCTGTCTTGCTACCTGTGAAATGACTGGTGGTACTATCGAAATGGCGATGCCAACAGCCTGTGCTTTGGAAATGATCCACACAATGTCATTGATTCACGATGACCTACCGGCGATGGATAATGATGATTATCGGCGCGGTAAGTTGACAAATCACAAGATATATGGTGAAGATGTCGCGATTTTGGCTGGGGATGGTTTGTTGGCTTATGCATTTGAGTTTGTCGCCATTCACACTCCCAAAAATGTCCCCAGTGATCAAGTATTGCAGGTAATTGCTCGTCTGGGACGGGCGATGGGCGCCGCTGGCTTGGTGGGCGGTCAAGTAGTTGATCTAGAATCAGAAGGTAAGTTGGATACAACCCTGGAGACGCTGAATTTTATCCATAACCACAAGACAGCGGCTCTATTAGAGGCTAGTGTTGTTTGTGGGGGAATTTTGACAGGGGTATCATCTGAAGATTTGCAACGGCTGACTCGCTATGCTCAAAATATTGGTCTGGCATTTCAAATTGTGGATGATATCCTAGATATCACTGCGACCCAAGAACAGTTAGGCAAAACCGCAGGTAAAGACCTAAAAGCTCAGAAAGTGACTTATCCCAGTCTTTGGGGTATTGAGGAATCGCGCATCAAAGCCCAACAGCTAATTGTGGACGCTTGTGCAGAATTAGACTATTTTGGAGAAAAATCGCAACCCCTAAAGGCGATCGCTCACTTTATCGTCAGTCGCAATCACTAGTACCGCTACGCAAAATTCAAAATTCCAGAATTCCGTTGCCCTTTGAGCTTTGTGACATGGTAACTTGATTTTTGCCAACCTGTACTAGTAATCTGAGGGGGCAACTTTCAGAAGTACATAGTTAGCACTAACTGTCCTGTCTTGAGCGATTTATCCCTCACTACCAACCGACAAAGTTTGTGTGGTGGAGTACTAGCTGAATTTTGGATTTTGGATTTTGGGTTGCATCGAAAATGTTTGTGAACAAAACAACTGCTGCTAATATTTATGTCAATAACCTAACCAAAATACCATGCAGGACATAGGCGACATCATAGACAACCGGGTGCTGATGGTTGCGCTAGCAGCATGTTTTATTGCTCAAGGTTTGAAGCTCGTGATCGAGCTAATCAAAAACCGCAAGTTAAATGTGCGTGTTTTAGTGACAACCGGAGGTATGCCAAGTGCCCATTCAGCCCTAGTTACCGCTCTAGCCGCTGGTGTAGGACAAACTCTCGGTTGGGCATCTCCTGACTTTGCGCTGGCTACGGTTTTTGCTATCATCGTTATGTATGATGCGGCTGGCGTGCGCCAAGCCGCTGGTAAACAAGCTCGGATTCTCAATCAAATGATTGATGAATTATTTGATGAAAAGCACGATTTTAGCCAAGACCGTCTCAAGGAATTGCTGGGACACACACCAGTTCAGGTAATAGCTGGGGCTGCTTTGGGTATTACCACATCTTGGTTGGCTAGGATATTAATTAATCCATAGTCCAGAGTCCTAATATTAACCCTAATCCCTAGTCCCTAGACTGACTACAAACGCACAACTGACCGCAGTAGCATCACCTTACGACTATCTACTAGATAGGCAACAAAACCCCGCTCGTTCAATTTCTGCAATGTGTTATATGCTTCTTTTTGGTTGGTGGTGTAAACTGCCAGCAAGTAAGGGCGTTGTCCATAAGAAGCAAAACCTACATCACCTCCCACCACTTGTTGCACAGTATTTGTTAGTTCTGGGCGATTGAAATAATCGACCAATACAGCATAACCCTCTCCCAAAGCCTGGGGGTTATAGCTGATTGTCGGAGCCCGTGGCGCTTCTACAGGTCTGGTGGTGATGATGGCAGATAATCCCACAATATTGTTAATATATCTCGCCCACCGATTAGCATCGTCAATTTTATTAAACCCACCAATCCGCGTCACTGTATCCTTGAGATATTGACAGGTTGTGGTCTTAATCTCTGACGGTAAAGCATTACGCAGCTGTCTTTGATTTTCTGCTGTGGGACTAATTACCAATAAAAGATATTCTCCGCCATTGGGAGGTTGACAAATGGGAATAGCTTGTTGAGCGGTAACAGAACTTATACCACCCATCAAACCAGCGATCGCTAACACCAAAACACTTGGTAAATTTTGAAATCTTTGCACAACAGTCTCAGACATAAATAATTGTATTTTCTCCAAAGATTTCAACAAAATTCTTTTTGTTCCCCAGTTGGGATGGAGAGATGGGGGGATAAGGGGGAATAATCATGAGTACTCCCTCATTTCCCCCACTCAGCACTTAGCTGACAGCGGCTAGGGATGCTAAAGGATTAGGAATTGTGTCAGAAGGAGCCTGAAATTCGCCGGTGCTGACGTATTCTAATCGTAGTTTGAGCCAAGTAATAAATTGGGGATTGGTAGAAATAATCGCTACTGCTGGTTGGGGAATCTTCGGTTTTACCTGCGCTAACTCAGGTGCTTCCAAGAATGCTGGTTGGTTAATCAACCAAAAATCAATTTCTTTTTCTTGTTCGTGGTAGTGACGGGTACGTTCTTTAAGAACCTCATCTATTGGTTCTTCTTGTAACAGAAATTTTTGACTGGCTAAAACGTAATAGTATGTTTGCATTTTCTATCCTTTGCTTCCTCAAGAATAATAATAAACTATTACCACAAAGTCCTATACTGGTATAGGTTTTCTATTTGAATCTTCATTCCCTACCTTAGTCACTTCAAACTAAAATAGTAGTCTATCTTGTATCCTAAAGATATCAATAACCATTGGTTCACCAACCTCACCCTTGAAGGGCGAGGATTGTCTAAACCAATTTGGACAACGCAAGAGGTGAATACCGCATTGAGACACAGGTTGGTACGCACTTCCAGATACTTCCCTAGTCTGGACTATCTGCAAGCCTAATTGGTTAGGCGTTGCGTAAAGGCAAGGTATCTTATCTGTGTTGCGGGAAGGGACTTCACACAGGTTTTACTGGTTTCCTGGGTTTATCGCCATTTTAAAAACCAGTCCCCGCAAGGGGCTTGTAAAGCCGTCCTACAAGGACGGGGTTTCTACCCATTTTTCTGATGAGTGTACAATGACGACTCTGCTACCCCATCGCTGGACTGTCGATGATTATCATTGTATTATTGCATCGGGAATATTGGCAGAACACAGGTGCGAATTAATCCGAGGAGAAATAATTGATATAGCACCTGAAGGACCAGGACACGCACACCGATGTGAAACATCTGCTCGTTACTTGGAGCGGTTATTTGGTGAGGGTTGGTGGGCGCGTCAAGGTAAACCAATCACCCTATCTGACTCAGAGCCAGAACCAGATATTGCTGTTGTGAAAAAGCGAGATTATAGCCAACAGCATCCCTACCGCTTCTAAAAATCTAGGAAAACCTAGACATAAGCCCACGGTGTAACTTTACGTCAAGATGTTTTAACGCTTATGCTTGACACACGCTCGGCTAACACCTGTATTACTACTAGATACCTGCTCAACGTGTGTCTTAACCAAAACACTCCAGTTAGGAACGTTGTAATAGTCATGTCTAGACTTGACATCAACGCCTTGACGAATTACGTTATTTAGTTTTGACCAACTGCTCCACATGTGTTTTCTAGACCTCACATCTAGATAAGCTTGCGTGGATGCAGGTAATCTTTCTGATAAGTTCATACCACGTCTGGCAATGACTAACGCTGCTGCAATGTCACTACTGAGACCATACATTCTTAAGTATTTTACCAACCCAATTAAACTTGTGTAGGCTGGGTTTGTCTTGTAAAGACTTATACCTCTGTTTGAGAATATCGATTCTAATAGTCGATATAATTGGCTCTTGCGTGTGTAGCGTGCTTAATTATTAATGAAAGTCGATTAAATTGCTTTAATAACAAGGCTTACAGGCGTTTATAATTTGATTTTTAGTAACAGGATCTCAAATACAAAAAATAATGGCTTTTATCGGAGCCACGCAAGGGTTTCAAACTTATTTTTTAACAAATTCAGCACGCTAAGTACGGAAGAGCCAGATAGCTTATAACGTCTATGACCACCAATAGTTCTCTCAGGTATAAGTATGCCTTTTGTTTCCCATAGCCTTAAAGTATCTATACTGACTCCTTTTATTTGGGAGGCTTCGCTTATTGTTACGTACCTATCCATAGTTTTACGCGATTTACATCAGCCACATCTTAGGAAATCCTAGGTATTGTGTCAACAGTAATCAACCCTCTAATTTATTCGCTTATATCCCCGGATCGCCAAAGGACGAGTCCGGGAAATTACGCAATTAGGTTAAATCTTCTTGACTTTTTTAAACCAAGAACCGAAGGGACAACCACTTCCCTTACTGTCACCCTTTGATGTGAGTTTATCGAGAAACAGGGTATTGTCAAAGTAGTGTTCCAAGGAAATAATCTTCAAATCCTCGGTCACTTTCGCAACACTCATACCGATGATTTCTATAGTCTCTCCAGTGGGTGCATAATTTTTGTACGCACCGTTAAAATGTCCCCAGTGTCGCCATTTAAATGTCACATTTGGTGGACCGGAGTAAACTTCCAACACTTCCCAGGGAAATCCTTGGGGAAATGTTGTCTGAAACAGTTGTGCTGATGTTTCAAAGGTTTCTTCAGAAGCTTTATAATGCTGGGAATCAGCCATGAATAAATTGTAAGTACCTTGGGCGGATACATCAGCGGCTGTGTACTCTACTCCGCCATTGGTGCTGACGCGAAACTTGTCATTGACAACCGACAACCACTGCTGCGGGTTAGTTTTAAAAGATACCTCCATCTCGAAGGTTCTCACCAAGTTTTGCACGATCGCTTCTAGTGTACCTTCAAGGTGATTTTGGGTACTTTCTTTAGCCAGATTTTCTTTGGAACGGGTATAATCTGGTGGTGTCTGATAGCGCCATTGGGCATCAGTGCTTTCAGCAATCACGCGATCGCGATCTTGCACCCAAAGCGGAAGGCTGTTAGATTCTGTTGCGCTCATAGTAGTTTTTGTTTAAGTTTTTCTTTCTTTCAAGATTACGCAGCCACAACCCCTGAGTAATGAGTAATGAGTAATGAGTAATGAGTAATGAGTAATGAGTAATGAGTAATGACAAATGACAAATGACAAATGACAAATGACCAATGACCAATGACCAATGACCAATGACCAATGACCAATGACCAATGACCAATGACAAATGACCAATGACAAATGCCCTATGCCCCATTCCCCACTATGGCTTGTTTCATCTCGCGGACTGCTCTTTCTATACCTACCAAGGCAGCCCGACTGATGATAGTATGACCAATGTTGAGTTCTTCCATCCCTGGAAAACAAGCTACAGGATACACATTCCAGTATGTGAGTCCATGTCCAGCATTGACGCGCAATCCAGCTTTAATCGCTTGCTCACATCCTTGAGCTAAGACGGCTAATTCCCGCTTACGAGTTGTTTCATCTTTAGCCTCAGCATATTGTCCAGTGTGCAATTCAATAAACTTGGCCTGCACCTTGACAGATGCCTCAATTTGTGATGGATCGGCATCAATAAACAGACTAACTGGAATGCCAGCATTCTGCAATTTATCAACGATGTCACCGATTCTAGTAACTTGCCCAAGGATATCTAAACCGCCTTCTGTGGTGACTTCTTCGCGTTTTTCGGGGACTAAAGTCACATAATCGGGTTTAATATCGAGGGCGATCGCTACCATTTCATCTGTAGCAGCCATTTCTAGATTTAAGTGAGTTCGCACCGTTTGTCTTAAGATTCGCACATCTCTGTCTTGGATATGCCGTCTATCTTCCCGCAGATGCACCGTAATTCCATCTGCACCCGCTAATTCTGCTAGGACCGCCGCTGCTACGGGGTCTGGTTCCACCGTGCGCCGGGCTTGGCGAATCGTGGCAATATGGTCAATATTTACGCCGAGTGTAGGCACCCCTATTTCTCCCTATCCATTGTCCTGTGTTGATTTTACCGTAAATCTTGGTTAAAGCTTCGGGATGTTCATTTCAAAATGGGGCATAGGGCATTGGGCATTGGGCATGGGAGAATAATAACTCTCAATGCTGCTCGGTTAAGCTTTTTTTGGACATGATAGACAAGGATATTTGAAGGGTTTCAGCCTACTTTATTTCCTTAACCGAGCAGTATTGTAATAAGTGGCACTCCCTAACTCGAAGCGCTGGTATAAAATCGCAACGCAAACGCCCAAAACCAAGTAGAAACCAAAAATAGCACTACCGCCAAAACTCCGGCTCCTATCCACCAGGTGATATTACCCCGTCCCAACATCGCCTCTGCGGGCACCGTAGTTAAAAAAGCCACCGGCACAACGAAGGTAAAGAAAAAGCGATAAGCTACAGGATAAGCTACTATGGGATATCTCCCCGCTTCCATAAAACCCTTTAGCACTTCAGTGACGTTGTATATTTTCACGAACCAGATGCTAGTCGCCCCTAGTATAAACCACAAGCTGTAAAGAATTACTAAGCCAAAACACAATGGCACCACACTAATTAAGTAATTACTGATACCCAAACCAAGGCTTCTACCCGCGTAGCCAATAATGACACAACCAAAGACTAAATCCGGGAGTCCCCAAGGGGATAGGGTATGAGTAGAAAGCCAAAATTGACTGCGGATAGGTTTGAGGAGTACAAAATCTAAAGTACCTTCCTGGACATGGCGAACAATGCGATTTAGGTTTGGGGCGAGAAATGTCGAGGAAAAACCTTCTAGTAAGGTAAAAATTCCCACAACAACCAAAGCTGCTTCCCATGACCAACCACTAAAAGTGTAGCCTGTGCGGTAAAATAAGAATAGTCCAAACAGACTACCCGTCAGATTACCCAAGCTGCTGAAGGTAGCCAGAAGGAAGTTGACACGATACTCCATCTCTGCTGCAATAGCAGTACTCCAAAATAGTTTTAGAACTGTCAAATATCTTTGCATCTTGCACCAATAACCCACAACCTACCGCCAGATGTCTATTATATTTTGTCAAAGAGTACATAAATTTACGTAAACTTAATATTATTTTTCATTTTCAGAAATTATTGAACGTTAAGATATTCTATGCAGATTCTTTATAGTGTGAGATTCTATGCAGGATTTACCGCAGCTGATTAAATCATTAGGCTACTTTGGTGTATGGGCAATTATCTTTGCAGAATCTGGCTTGTTGATTGGTTTTTTTCTCCCTGGGGATAGTTTACTGTTTACTGCTGGATTTTTAGCATCTGTGCCTAAATCAGAGCTTAATATTTGGGTGCTGATTTTTGGTGCCTTTGTTTGTGCAGTTCTGGGTGACAATGTTGGCTACGCTACAGGGCACAAATTTGGCCGGAAATTATTTCAAAAGGAAGATTCATGGTTGTTTCAAAAAAAACATTTGGTGAAAACCCAAGATTTTTATGATAAGCATGGTAAAAAAACCATTATTTTAGCCAGGTTTACACCAATTATTAGGACTTTTGCGCCGATAATAGCAGGCTTGGGGGCTATGCATTATCGAACTTTTATGTCTTATAATTTAATCGGCGGAGTTCTGTGGACTTTTGCCATCACTCTGTTAGGGTTTTTCTTAGGTAAATCACTGCCACCAGAACAGGTTGATAAGTATCTATTACCAATAATTGGATTAATTATAGTTGTTTCTTTGCTGCCATCAATAATTCATATAATTCAAGAAAATAGAGGCAAAAAAAGTTAAAATTACAGGACTTACTCAACTGGTACATATATCTTCTTTGATGGGAGTCAACCGATTTTGGATTTTGGATTTTGGATTTTGGATTGACCCTCCGAATTTTAGATTTTGGATACTTCTCTACGAGAGGCTACGCCAACGACTTCCCTGCGGGACGCTGCGCGAACGCTCAGTACAAGTTTTGGATTTTAGATTTTTGGAGTACCTTGCAGACCCCATGTGTCTGTAAAAATCTAAAATCTGTTAATTGAACCACAGAAATTTGTAGGGGCGCAAGGCCTTGCGCCCCAAAACCTTGGTATTTTTACAGGAAGCTGCTGTCATGTGTACAACTACCTAAAACATATAGCGTCGTTTGAACCCAAGAGACTAGTAGGTATACGACTCTTTACCCTAGGCTCCACGATATAATATTGTCTTGTATCCAATTAAGAACGGCTATATATTCTACTCTAATTGCTAGAAAGTGGAAAACACGGAAAAAATTGCTAGAGTAAAACAAAATAGTATTAAAAAACCGTCTTAAATCACAACAGCGAATCCAAGGGGTCAAAAAAAAGATGAAGGTTGAAAACAACACAAATAAAGACCGTTTGGTTGTTTCCTATATCCTCTGTGCAGCAGGATTTTTCGGAGTCGGAGGATTGCACCGTTTATACAATGGTAAGATAGGAACTGGTTTGTTGTGGCTTTTGACCTGTGGTATTTTCTATATAGGTCAATTCGTGGATGTGTTCCTCATACCGGGTATGGTTGAGGAATACGAACAACAGATGAGACTTAAAGCTGGTTTATCTCCCTTGGGTTTACCACTCAATCAAGCTGTGGTAGCCTCCCAAGTCTATCGCCCCACCGGTAACGAACTCATGAATGAACTACCCACAGTTGGCTTCGCCTGAACTGTGGGTTTCTACGTCCCTCAGTTCGTTTCTAGCAAAGCTTTCTGTAGATTTTTGACGCTTCTTTGCCCCTAGTTGCTTCATGCTTCCCGCTTTTTTACGAGTACATGAAGTAGAGCTAGATGGCTCTGCGCCTACGAAGCCAGTTCCTGACTCCGGTAGAGTGCCTTTAGCCCAGTAAAGCATTACCTCGGCAGCGGCGATATCTCGGTCTTGACGATATCCACAAACACTACACTCGTGAACTCTAACATCGAGTGTTTTCTTGTGCTGATGACCGCATTTGGGGCAGGTTTGACTAGGCCTTACCTTCAGGGTTGGAACTTCAACAAATACACCACCAATTTGCTCAACTTTGTACTTGATGGCACTGCGTAGCATTCCAAAACCTACGTCAAGTATTGACTTATTCAAACCTGCTTTTTGCTTTTTACGCTTACCTTTCTTAGCCGAACTTGTCATGTTCTTTACTTCTAGTTTCTCAGTTGCAATGAAGCTATTACCGCTGACAATTTCTGCTGCAACTTGATGTACCCAATTTTGACGCTGGTTAGCAACTTTACGAGTTAGTTTACTAACTTTATTTTGGGCTTTTTTCCATCTTCTAGAAGCCTTAATCTTCTTTTTTCTATTTGGTGCGCGTTTACGCCTCTTCTCCTTAGACGCTTTTTTGATTTGATGTTCTGCATTTCTCAAAAACTTGGGAGCTTCAATCTGTTGATGATTTAGACCATCAGTAATTGACAATGCTGAAATACAACCTAAGTCTATACCAATAGCACCTGTTGGTAAATTTTCTGGTTTGAGAACTTGGTCTAAAACATCAACGGTAATAGATGCGTACCATTTGTTATTTCTAAAAACAATGGTGCAAGTAGTAGGTGTTCCCCAATACTTAGCCTGACCTCGCATTTGAATGCGTCCAATCTTAGACAGATTCAAGTAACCGTTTTCGCCGTTAGATTCCACAGAATACCCAGTTTTAGCTGGATATGTCCAGCCAGAATAATGGCGAATTGACTTGTATTTAGGGCGTTTACCCAATCCTGCAAACCAGCGTTGGAAAGCAAAATCAACACGTTTCAAAGTTGCTTGTAGAGCTTGAGAATTGATTTCTTTATACTCTGTCCAAACTTCTTTGAACTCTGGCAAACAATTCTGTTGTTCAAAATAATCAACCTTGTGGTTGAACTTTTGATATTGAGTGAATCTGTTATAAATAGCAGCATTATACAAGTCTTTATGGAGCTTTCGGTGATACCGCAAAGACTGCTCTATCTGCTTATTTGGGTATAACCTGAAAGTCATCCGTCTTGTAGCCACTGATTTATTTGCCTCCTTTTTACATTTATTCTATTATATTAGAGTTGACCTATAGGTTTGTCAAGTGGTTCCCAGAAGAAGCTCTCATTCTGTTTTCTCTATTCACCTACATTTTGTGTTTGTAACCAAGTACAGACGCAAAACAATAACCGCTTCAATGTTGGAACGGTTGCAAAAAATATTTGCAAATGTCTGTATAAAAACCAAGTGCAGACTAATCGAGTTTTCAGGCGAAGTGGATCATGTTCATTTGCTAGTTGATTTCCACCCAGATAACAACTTATCCGTTCTTGTAGGTAGTCTAAAATCAGCATCAAGCAGAATTATTCAGAAAGAATTCTCAGAACATCTATCTAATTTTTATCGTCAACCTGTTTTTTGGTCTAGTTCATATTATGTCTCTTCTACTGGCGGCGCACCAATTGAAAAAATTAAGCAATATATACAATCTCAAGAATCCCCAAATGAATGAATGGCTACTCCTCATACATCCATTCCCTTATCAACCTTGCGGTCGATTTTGGTCATAGATGCAATCGTCGCAGCCCGCTATTCATCCCCACCTTGCGAGTACGCTGAAGGTGGGGACTTTCGCGCTTCGTTAAACTGATAGAAGCTGCAGAAAAAAACGGTGGTACTCTAACTGTCACTCAAGGCGTTAAAAGGACGGGAGCAAATTTTGCTCAAGTCGAAGCTGTTCTCAAGGAGATGTATAAATCAGGGTATGTTAAAATAGATAACGACCCCATCACTGGAGCCGTCACCTACCATTTTCATGAGTTGTAATTACTAGTGTATCGCTTGGGTCAAAAGTCAAGGAATATTACTCTGGACAAATGACAAATGACACCATTTAATTTCTACCTAGCCATTTTTGACCATTCAAGCGCTGTACTAAGCCAAATACGAGCAAATCAAGGGTAATTTTGCGTTCGTCGATTAAGAAGGACTCAAGAGTACTGGGTTTTTTACCTTCATTACAAGAAAATCCCTTTTTCCCTTGAATATCTTCATCGGGGAAATATAGGTTAAACTGACGCTGACCATTTTGCAAACTACCGATAATTTGCCAGTATTCTTCATCTGAGTCAAAGCCAGCGATCGCCAGCTTCTGTTTCGCAAAAGACAGATGTAAATCTTGCACACCTTTTTGAGATATAGCTGTTTGCACAGCTGGTAAGTAGTCTTGCTGGATGAAGTCTACAAACGGCTTATCTTCAACAGTTGGAGCTTTTTCCTTTTTTGCTGCTTTAGCTGTAGCTGCAGGTTTCTCTGCATCTGCTTGATTGTGATTGGTTTGGTCTGCCATTGCTCAGGTCAATCCTTTATCTAGCTTTGAGAGCGATCGCTCACCTTGGGGTATTCGTTATTTTCATTTTGACATAGCAGAGCATGGCTAGAGCTAACAAATTATGTTTGCTGACTATATTGACACTCCCCACGCATAAATGCGGGGGATTCCAGCGTCACTGACGTTCCTTGCTTTTGCAGGTCTTCTCACTCGGGGAGACGCCAAGGGCGATGTGACCAACAGAAGTAGAGGGAACATCTCTACTGGCGTTAGTTTGGGATTGCCCACCCCTACCGTTTGCACGACTTAAAATTACTTTGGCAGCATTCACATCACGTTGTTCAATATATCCGCAATGTGGACAAGAATGGGTACGGGTGCTGAGAGATTTTTGCACTCTAGCACCACAATTACTACATTCAATGCTTGTGAAGTGGGGAGGAACCGCAATGATTTCCCGTCCAAATTTTGCACCAAAGTATTCGAGCCACTGACGGAAGTTGTACCAAGAAGCATCAGAAATGCTCAAGGCTAGTTTGTGGTTTCTTACCAAGCCGGAAATATTTAAATCTTCCAAGACAACCTTAGCGTTAGCCAGGGTTAAGTTACGTGCGAGTCTTTTCGCATGTTCATTCCTTTGTCTTGTTACTTTTAAATGTTTACGAGCATAAACACCACGCGCTTTTCTTCTACCAGATGACCCTTTTTTCTTCTTGTAAATGTTACGTTGAACCCGCTTAATATCTTTCTCTGCCTTGCGGAGAAATCGCGGATTCTCCTCTCTGCGAGACGCTTCTCTGCGAGACGCTGCGCGAACGCGAAGATGGTTGCCATTACTATCAGAGTAGAAATATTCCAGTCCGACATCAATTCCGATTTCTGATGTAGTTCGTGATGCCTCTTGCTGGTTATCAACCTTGACGCAAAATTGCACATAGTATCCATCCGCTCTACGGACAATCCTCACTCGTTTAATTAGTTCAACAGGGTATTGATGAATATCCCATTTACCTAATAGCTTGAGTTCGCCAATACCTTTTTTATCGGTGAAAGTTATACGGCGCTTTGTTGGGTGCAACTTCCACCCAGACACCTTATATTCGACTGAACGGCTATGCTTTTTGAACCGGGGATAACCCTTTTTCCCAGGTTTGTTTTTCTTGCAGTTATCAAAAAATCTATTGATAGCACGTTCTACATTTTCTACTGATGCTTGACAAGCATGACTGTTTAAATCATTGACAAATTTAAATTCTGCTCTTAATTGAGTGTTGTACTGATATAGTTCTTTCTTGCCGCATTTTAATGCCGAAGGCTTAACGCCTCTATTATCCATCCAATATCTAAGCACTTTGTTTCGGACAAATTGACTTGTAAGAATAGCTTCATCTATGGCTTTTGATGTGGCTCTTTTGACAACTGCTTTATATTCCAATACCAACACTCTTGCATCACCTCCTTGCATCTGTTAATCTCTATCTAGTATAGCATTTGGTTATTATGATAACAACTAAAAAAGGGATAAAAAGGATGAAAAATCAACCAGTTTATCACGATGAAATCAAAGGTAAAAGGACTGTTTTTTTAACTCCAACAGCTTGGGATAACATAAAAAATGAAGCTGTAATCCGAGGGATTAGTGCCAGTACTTGTTGAGGAATGGGGACGGCGTAAAGCCTGCGGCATAGCTACGCTTAACGCGCAGCGTCTCGTAGAGATTAAAATCGCCCGCGCCTAGCCCCCATAAATAGAATTTAGGGGCTTGCTCGGTGCGGATAACTCGGTCAAGACTCAATGGTCAATTTTAATTATTTGCGATCCTCATTACCTCCGTATTCTAGGCTGACGGTGTTACGCGATCGCTTCCTGAATATCTGTGATCAATTCATCCATTCGCGATTGGGTTGTGTTCCAAGAACACATCAAACGCACTCCACCCACGCCAATAAATGTATAAAACTGCCAGTTTTTTGCTTTTAAGCTAGAAATTACCTGTTCCGGTAACTTAACAAAAACAGCGTTGGCTTCTCTGGGAAACATCATTTCAACGCCTGCTATATTTAATAGTTGATTTTCTAAGTACTCAGCGCATTGATTAGCATGTTGTGCATTTTTCAGCCAAGCGCCTGTTTCTAATAAACCCAACCAAGGAGCAGAAATAAATCGCATTTTTGAAGCTAGTTGACCTGCTTGCTTACAGCGATAATCAAAATCCTCTGCTAATGCTTTGTTAAAGAAAAGAATCGCTTCACCTAAAGCCATACCATTCTTTGTTCCACAAAAACATAACACATCTACGCCACTCTTCCAAGTGATTTCAGCGGGACTTTTATTCATAGCAGCTACTGCATTGGCAAAGCGGGCACCATCCATGTGAATCTTTAAATTATACTTTTGAGCAACTTCTTTAATTCCCACCAAATCTTCAAGAGAATACAAAGTTCCTAATTCAGTTGCTTGGGTAATACTAATAACTTTAGGTTTAGGATAATGAATATCAGCCCGTTTCGTCACAATTGATTCTATACTCTGCGGCGTTAATTTCCCATTCTCTCCTTTAGCAAGTAGCAATTTGGAGCCATTAGAAGCAAATTCTGGTGCGCCACATTCATCAGTTTCTATGTGTGATGTCTCATGACAAATCACACTATGATAAGATTGACAAAGTGCTGCTAAAGACAAAGAATTTGCCGCTGTACCGTTAAAAGTAAAAAATACCTCACAATCAATTTCAAAAAGTTCTCGAAAATAATCCGCTGCTTTTTGCGTCCATTCATCATTTCCATAAGCAGGCGCACTACCTTGATTCGCTTTCATCGTGTAGTCCAGTGCTTCTGGACAAATACCAGAGTAATTATCACTAGCAAACTGTTCTAAATTATAGCAGGGGACTGGGGACTGGGGACACAACGACCGCTCAGTGCATCGCTGGTGACTGGGTTACAAGTCTGATTGTGTCTAGGTTTTATCATCAGTTAATGTCCTAAGCACTTTGGCGGTTGCTATACTACTCATAATTTCTACTTTTAAAATCATTAGCAAAACAGACAAGACGTGCCATTCCAGCACGTCTTGGGTTATATTTTGCCAAATTGAGAATTAATTCCCCTATATCAACCACCAGCCACAGCGGGGACAATACTTACCTCATCGCCATCTTTCAGGGCTGTTTCTGTCCCGTCCAAAAAGCGGATATCTTCGCTATTGACGTACAAATTCAAAAACCGCCGTGGTTTTCCTGCTTCATCACACAAACGTGACTTGATACCAGGAAAGCTTGTTTCTAATGAGTTTAACAGTTCAGAAATACTGCTACCACTCGATTCTAGGGTCGCTTGGTTATTGGTTAAATTCTGAAGATTGGTAGGAACTAAAACTTTTACAGCCATAGTTAATTATCGGTTGTCGGTTGTCGGTTGTCGGTTGTCAGTTGTCAGTTGTCAGTTATCAGGTTGCTAATGACTAATGACTAAACGAGGACTTGTTGCCATTCTAAGCGGTCGAGTGTACGCGAGCGCTCTAGGGCATTTTCAAAACTATCGAGTTTGGCATCAATTGTCAAAGGTTCGCCAACGTAGCCTTGTAATGCTTCTTGGGTTTTCAAACCATTGCCAGTGATGTAAACCACGGTAGTTTCATCTGGATCTATTTTGCCAGCTTCTACCAACTTTTTCAGCACGGCGACGGTTGTACCACCTGCTGTTTCGGTGAAGATACCTTCGGTTTCAGCCAGCAACTTGATGCCTTCAATAATTTCTGCATCATTGACTGCTTCAATATTACCGCCAGTTTTCTTCGCTATCTCCACTGCATAAATGCCATCTGCTGGATTGCCGATCGCAATTGATTTAGCAATTGTATTCGGTTTCACTGGTTTAATAAAGTCTCTATTTTGCTTAAAGGCTTCGGCGATGGGGGAACAACCTTCGGCTTGGGCGCCGCTAAACCGGACATTCTTACCTTCTACCAAACCGACCTCGACAAATTCTTGGAAACCTTTATAAATTTTTGTAAATAAGGAACCAGAAGCTAGAGGCGCCACAATATGGTCTGGTAGTTCCCAACCTAGTTGTTCAGCGACTTCAAAGCCTAGTGTCTTGGAACCTTCGGAGTAGTAGGGGCGCAAATTGATATTGACAAAACCCCATCCATGTGTATTCGCCACTTCCGAACAGAGACGATTGACTTGATCGTAATTACCTTTCACAGCCATCAGGGTAGGACTGTAGATCAAGCTACCCAGAACTTTGCCAGATTCTAAGTCAGAGGGGATAAATACATAGCATTCTAAACCGGCGTGGGCGGCGATCGCAGCGGTAGAATTTGCCAAGTTCCCGGTGCTAGCACAGGAAACTGTGGTGAAACCCAACTCCCTGGCGCGAGTGAGAGCGACTGAAACCACCCGGTCTTTAAAACTGAGGGTGGGCATATTGACGGCATCATTTTTAATAAATAATTTATTTAAACCCAGGCGGCGTGCCAGACGATGGGAACGAACTAGGGGAGTCATACCTGTTCCCACATCTATAACATTGTCAGTGGCGACGGGTAAAAAGGGACGATACCGCCAAATTGAATTTGGACCGGCTTGAATTTTTTCACGGCTGACAGTTTGACGCAGAGCATTGTAGTCGTACTTGACTTCCAACGGACCGAAGCATAACTCACAAACATTACTGGCTTTTAGCTCATATTCCGCGCCACATTCCTTACACTTCAAGGCTTTGAATATGGCATTGCTTGCTTGGTTGAGTGTGATAGCTGCCTGAGTCATAAACTAACTTTCCCTGTTTATCCGTCAACTGTGGCCTGATAGTACCACGAGTAAAAATACCAGTCAAACATACCCGACAATTTTTATCGGGTATGTCCCACCACCAAATCCCCAGTCGATTCGGATAAGCAGGGGAGGCAGGGGAGGCAGGGGAAGCAGGGGAAGCAGGGGAGGCAGGGGAGGCAGGGGAGGCAGGGGAGGCAGGGGAAGCAGGGGAGGCAGGGGAGGCAGGGGAGGCAGGGGAGGCAGGGGAGGCAGGGGAGGCAGGGGAAGCAGGGGAGGCAGGGGAGGCAAAACTCTTCCCCTGCCTCCATTTCTCCCCCTGCTCCCCCTGCTTGCCTCAACCAAGAAATTCCAAAACCTACGCAGTATTGGGGTCATTTCTTGTCGCCCAGCATGTCAGTTATTTAGACGTGAATAAACGGTGCGATCGCCTTATTTTCATCTTTGCTTAATCTTTCCGAGTATTTTCCGTGAAATCCCATAAAAATTTGTATTAATAAGTATCAGTAATTAATATGATATTTTGATGTAAAAAAGTTAAATATGAGTGGTATTACGGTTTATTTTATCTCCTTGAAAAGTTATTTTTAATCTGTAAGTTATTGAAGATAGATCAGTTAGATAGAAACCTAAATTTTTCAGATTTTACAACAGTCAGCAATCAACCAGTCATACTATTCATAAATAATTTAAGTTTTTCTCAGGATTTGTGCAGAAATAACTTACTTACTTATTTGAAAAGCCTTAGCACGGAAAACATCGGGTATTTCCGCATCTTAGGTGTGTTCTACTAAATAATTCATCATGTCAAAAAAACAGAAAAGTCTCAAAAAGTCATCGCATATCTACCGTTCTTTAATTGCAACAGCACTATTAACTAATGGTATTTTCCAATTTGTTGCACCTGTACTAGCTGAAGGTACAGCAGCGGGTCAATCAATCAGTAATACCGCGACTGCGACCTATGAAGATCCCAACAGTCCAGGGACTCAGATAAATGCTACCTCGAACACAGTGACTGTAACTGTCGCAGAAGTAGCTGGTATCACCGTGACAGCTTCTGGAGTTGTAGATAACAATGGTGGGGCTATTCAGGTGGGAGATTTGCTCATCTACACCTACACCCTGACAAACGTTGGTAACGACCCCTCACAATTCCGAATTCCTAACTTAGCTAGTACAACCGGGCCGGGTACAGTTTCTGGTCAACTACTCCCCGATAAGAATAATCAGACACCAAATAACGGTACTCTGCAATACAGCACCGACGGTGGTACAACCTGGACAAATGTTAGTGATGGTGGCGTGAATACACCCTCAGTCACCCCTGGTGGTACTGTATTGGTGCGTGTACCTGTTACAGTACAAGCAGGCGCTCAAGCCAATGACATAATTAAAGTTACCCTTGGTAATACCCCTGGTGATGCTCAAAACCAACCACGAAATCCTGATGGTGGTGACGTTTATACTGTAGATAACCCTGATGGTAGCGTTGGTGAGGTAGATGGACTACCAGTCAACGGTACAAGAGAAGCCAGTATCACTCAACAGATCAAAGTAGGTAGCACTCCCAAAAACGTTGCTTTAGCGACCATCCTCAAAACTCGGACAGGCTATGACAATGCTGCTACTCCCAGCACACTGGCTGATGATGTCATAACTTATGGCTTGAGTTTAAAAGTTGAGTCTAACGACGTAACCAATAATGGATTAATTCCAGCACCTTTAACTGGTACAAATATTAATCTTGATGGCTCACCAGTCCCAGTCACCCGCATTTTATTATCTGATGCGATTCCAGCGCAGACAGTAATCAATGGTACACCGACTGCACCACCAGGGTGGAAAGTGGTTTATTCTGGTGATGATCCAACCAGTAAAACTGCCGATCAAGCTCAATGGCAAACTGACATCACTAAAGTAACTGGTGCAGTTAGACGGATTGGTTTCATTAACGATCCGACGGTGCTAACTACAGTATCTCCGGGAACAACTCTGACAGGCTTTAGCTTGCAAATCAAGACTAGTGGCGTCACCGGAACCACTGCTACCATCGTCAACATCGGTCAAGCATTCGGTCAAACCCTTGGGGATGGAACTAAAACTCTAGTTTACGACAACTCTGGAGACCAATTTCCAGATAACGTTAACCCCAGCACTGGTCAATCTAATCCTCTAGACTCTGGCTATGTTCCCAGTACAGTTGACCCAACTACAATCGCCACAGATCCAGGCAATAATAACAGTAGTACTACTCCTGGTGGTAGTGCCAACATATATAATCTTTCAGCCCCTAACACCGTCGCACTCTTGAATGGACCTAATAGTACACCAGAGGCTATTGGACCGACAAATAATAATGATGATTTCACTAATAAATCTGCATTAATTCCTGCCAATACCCTTCCTGGATCAACTATTGATCCGGCTGTTGTTGCCTTTACCAACACGGTTCAAAATACTAGTAGCAGCGGAACTGCTGTCAACATCTATATCGTACCTGTAGCACCGACGAAAGCAGATGACTTACCAACAAATACATTGGCGACTATAACCTACGGTAGCATATCGGCGACCTACAAATACGATGGCACAAAATTTGTGTTCCAGTCAGGAAATGGTACTGTTGGAGGGAACCCAATTAGTGGCAGCAACCCAATACGCATAGATGCAGTGGCACAAAATGCTAAAGCTAACTATGGTGTGGAAGTTGACCTACCTCCTGGTACACAACTGTCAACGGATATCAATCGAGGCTTCCCAGTACCTGTGACTACTTTTATTGATACCAATGGCAACGGTACAGTTGATACTACTGAAGCGCAAAACACTACAATTGACCGCGTTTACACGGGCTTCTTACAACTGGTGAAAGTGTCAAGAGTCTTACAAGGAACTGGTCCTGCTGTTGGTACAGGTCAAGATAACTTTGAGACCACACCAGCTTACACAAATCCCGTGACTAAAATCGTGATTGATCCAAATCCCAATCAGGGTGATGTAGCAAGAGTACCTGGACCGGGGAATATTATTGAGTACCAGATTCGGTACAAAAATATTTCCGATCCGCAAGCGGGAACAGGTAATATAATTTTGAATGCCAACAAGGTTGTGATCAATGAAGATGGGACTGCGGGTGGTAACAACTGGTCCCTAGACAACGATAACAACACTCAAATTGACACTAGTAACATCGTTGGTTCAGCCAAGGATTCGGGAGCTTCCACCATTCAATTCTTCAATGGTAATCCCGCTAACACTTCTGGTCTTGACCAAACCGGCACAACGGTAAACACTGATGTTACCAAATATCTCAATTCTGTGACAGGCACAGTTGCGCCTGGTGTGCAAAGAACATTTACCTTCCAACGCAAGGTGAACTAGAATCTTATCCCCAACCCCTCTATCAGGTAGTAGAGGGGAGCCAGAAATAACTAAGTTGTGAAAGTTTGCATAGGTAATTATGAAACGATTTTCGATATCAGCTTTAGGTGCATTTGCTCTCATCGCTACAGTTCCCTTCGTCAGTCAAATACCAGGAGTGCCAAATATCTGGCATTCTGATAGTGCAATAGCCCAAAATGTGAACCGTCAAGGGCAAATACAGTTGCGTTTAGAAGCTGAGAAACAAGTTATCGCCCAGAATCAGCAAGGTAAACAAAGTAAAACATGGCAACCGCTAAAAGGTCAAGCTGTGGTACAACCAGGAGACCTGTTGCGTTATACCTTAAATAGCGAAAATCAGAGCGATCGCCTGGTTAAGAATCTCACCTTGAATCAACCAATTCCCCGAGGAATGGTATATGTGCTGAAATCTGCCAATGCGCTCAACGAGGCTAAAATTAGCTATAGCATTAATGGCGGTCGCAATTTTAGCGACAATCCCACAATTAAAGTTACTCTTGCTAACGGAAAAGTAGAGACTCAACCAGCACCAGCAACTGCTTACACCCATATCCGCTTTTATGTTCCTTCAGTCGCTGGAAAGACAACATTCACAGCCACTTATCAAACTCAGGTACGTTGATATGGCTAAGAGAGGTGGGAATAATTTCACCTCTCTACCTGAAGTTTATTTTTAATAATTGCAAATTCAATTAATAATTGATGACACAAAATGTGGCGTTTAATGAACTGATAATTTTGACTGAAGTCAATAGAAATTTCCAGAATTAAATTATTTGTCTTCATAAATTAAATTAGCATCGTTTTTTCGGGTATGTGCATATAAAATCAACATATTTTATATGTTTATAATGTGGCATTTAATAGGAGATTTTCCGTGAATTCTCGTCATAAACGAACGCAAATAATTTGCGGTAATTGGTTAAAACGTATAACAGCAACCCTGATGCTTGGCAGTTGGTTGCACTATCTACCGGTGAGCGCACAACCTATTAATAACCAATTGGTGTTACCAGTCATTAAAAACCAAGCTACTTCCAGTTATTCAGATACTATTACTAATAATGAATATCAAGGAATTTCCAGCGATGTAAATATTATTAACTCCGCTGCAAATTTGATTGACCCTCTAGGGCGAATTTTAGGTTGTGCCGGCACACTATTACCTGATTATACAGGTTTTTCTGTTGGTGTATACGAACCTGATCCTAACGAGCCAACAGGGACAGAATTAGGAAAATTGCTTAATCTAACGCGGACAGAGTTACCTGATATTCCTAACAACGGAATTTCCCGTGGAATAGCGCCAAATAGTGAAAATAATAACCCTTATTTTGTTACAAATAACCCAGCGGGTGTCTACAACTTTCTCTTAGATCCGAACAAGGGTCAAACAGATCCAGGTAGAACCTATATTTTTGTAGTCAATCCACCACCGAATTCTACAATTTATAAACAACGACGCATCAAGGTTGAAATCCTTGCCAACACAGATAATACTAATAATAACATCATTCAATATACTGCGACATCCTTAGATGGTGAGCCAATCAATCTTACAGGTGATACAAAAATAGACCAAAGAGTTGTCTTGGTTCCGAATGCAGAAGTAGTGGGACTGGACTTATTAGCCTTTGAATTCACCACAAATTTGTGTCAACCGAATCAGATTCAACTGGTAAAAACAGGCGATCGCGCTGCGGCTGAACCTGGAGATACGGTCATCTATCGCTTATCGGTGAAAAATTTATCTGATATTAGTTTGAACAATGTAGTTGTAACTGACAACTTACCTTTTGGATTCAATTTTTTACCTAAATCTGTGCGGGGAGAGATTGATAGTCAGTCGGTATCTATCACTTCAGAAAATAATGGTAAGACGGTGACATTTCGCACAGATGCAAGTATACCCAGCCAGAAAGTGCTAAATATTGCCTACGCTGTGCAACTAACGCCAGATGCAGTGCGGGGAACGGGTCGTAATAGTGCGAGCGTCAAAGCACAACGAGCTGATAACCGTTTTATTACCAAGGATGGCCCAGCAACCCATCAGTTAAAAATTCGTCCAGGAATCGTCTCTGACTGCGGAACTATCATCGGTCGTGTGTTTGTTGATCATAACTTTGACGGTGAACAACAGCCTGGTGAACCGGGGATACCGAATGCTGTGATTTTCTTGGAGGACGGGAATCGCATCACCACAGATTCAAATGGTTTGTTTTCCGTCGCCAACACATTACCAGGAAACCACACAGGCGTACTAGATCTCAGCAGCGTCCCTGGTTACACCCTAGCTCCCAACCATAAATTCAAAGAACGCAATAGCCAATCTCGCCTAGTACGTTTAGAGCCGGGTGGGTTAGTACGCATGAACTTTGCAGTTACCCCCACCGTTGAGGAGGAAGTCAACAAATGAAACCCAGACTTCATCATCCAAATACTTTCAACCTCAGATTAATCACAGCTATAGTCGGAACTATCAGCACAGTTTTATATCCAGCTATAGTCCAGGCTGAAACTAACAGCAACCCACCAGAAATTTCGCAGACAGAACCAGCTACTCAGTCTACTGATACCAAGCCCGCAGAAGCAGCTGAAGAGAATACAGAGTCTCCATCATCGACAAATCAAATCCAACCATTTCAACCAGCAACTGATACCACGTTGCCCAAAAACTTACGCAAGCTAGCCGGAGTCGCCGAAGAGAATACAGATTCCACCTCAACAACCGTCAAAATTCTCACGCCAACGGTGGACAGTGTTGTAGACGTAGCCGCTACGACAGTGGTTGTGCAATTTCCTGCAGGTAGTCAGGTGGAATTGCGGGTAAATGACATATTGGTAGACGCTTCCTTAGTGGGAAAGACAGAAAGTGACGCCACCACCAACTTAGTAACGCAGACATGGTATGGTGTCTCCTTAAAAGCGGGAAAAAATACCATTTCTGCACAGGTAGTGGGTGGGACAGAAGCACCTGTAACCGCAGGGGTAGTGGTCAGGGGAGCGCCACAGCAGCTAACTGTGGAAACAGTGGAGTCTCGTATCCCCGCTGATGGACAGTCTACGGCGACGATTCGGGGTCAATTGATTGATGAACATGGCAATCGGTCAGACCATAATGGTGTAGTTACCCTGGAGTCTACCGCTGGGGAGTTTGTAGGTGCAGACTTCAAACCCGATGAACCGGGATTTCAGGTAGAAGTGAAGAAGGGAGAATTTACAGCAAATTTGCGATCGCCTCTCAAAGCGCAAACTGTAACAATTCGGGCGACAGCTAATGATTTAGAAGCTTTTACCCAACTGCAATTTGAAACGGCGCTGCGTCCTAGTCTCGTCAGCGGTGTCATTGATCTGCGCTTGGGAGCGAGAGGTACAGATTACTACAGCAGTTTCCGTGATTTCCTCCCAGCCGACAGAAACCACAAAACACAATTAAATTTTCACTCAGCGGTATTTGCGACTGGAGCCATTGGCGAATGGTTATTTACAGGTGCATATAACAGTTCTCGTCCCCTCAACGAAGATTGTAACTGTAATAATCGGCTGTTTAGGACTTATCAATTTAGCGAGCAAAACTATCCTGTCTACGGTGATAGCTCCAAAGTTGATGTCGTCACGCCTTCGATTGATAGCGTATTTCTGCGTTTTGAGCGTTCCACGGGGATTCCCGGAACTACCCCCGATTATGCCATGTGGGGTGATTACAATACCGAAGAATTTTCCCGGTCGTCGCAGCAATTTACCGCTATGACTCGTCAACTCCACGGTTTTAAAGCTAATTACAACTTAGGGAACTTCCAAGTTACGGGTTTTTACGGCAATAATTTAGAAGGATTTCAACGAGATACCATTGCTCCCGATGGCACCAGTGGCTATTACTTCCTTTCTCGCCGCATACTGGTTCCTGGTAGCGAAAATGTCTTTGTCGAGTTAGAAGAACTGAATCGTCCTGGTACCGTCCTCGAACGTAAACAACTTAACCGAGGCCCAGACTATGAAATCGATTATGATCGCGGGACATTATTATTCCGCGAACCCCTTCTTCGCACCGATGTTGATCAAAATGGACAGGTTTTAGTCCGCCGTATTGTAGCTACATATCAATATGATAGCAAAGACTCTGACAGCAATATCTATGCTGGTCGGTTACAATACAACTTTTCCCATATCCTCAACCAAGAAAGTTGGTTAGCCGCAACTTACGTCAAAGAAAATCAAGGGGTGCGTGGCTTTGAACTTTACGGTGCAGATGGGATGATTGCTCTGGGTGAGCAAGGAAAATTGATCGCTGAATATGCTCATTCCACTAATGATTCTGAACTAATGGGACGGGTCAAAGGTGACGCTTATCGCTTAGAAGTCGAAGGACAGATTTTCAATGGTATCCAAGCTCGTGCTTATTATCGCTTTGCTGATACAGGCTTTGCGAATAATGCTACTATTAGCTTTGTACCTGGTCAAACCCGCTATGGAGCAGATCTCACAACCAAACTTTCTGCAACTACAAATCTGCGGTTGCAATATGACCACGAAGATAATTTCGGGGTTGCGCCCCAACCTTTGGATACCTTTGAATCGCTATTTTCACCAGGGTCTGAAGCAACTCCTGGGAGTAAAGTTGATAATTCACTGACAACAATTACCGCTGGGATTCAACAACGTTTTGGTAAAGCCACTTTTGATGTCGATTGGATTCATCGTCACCGGGAAGACCGCATCCCTGATAATGCTTTAACTAGCACATCTAACCAATTGCGATCGCGTTTTGCTGTTCCACTGACAAATCGGCTAACTTTCCAGGCGCAAAATGAGTTCACCCTCTCATCCGAGAAAGATTCTGTTTACGCAGACCGCACTATTTTAGGTCTAAATTGGGCGGCAATTCGTGGTGTGAATATCAGTCTTGCCCAACAGTTTTATAGTAGCGGTCAACTTGCTGGTAATTCTATCACCAGCTTAAGTATTAATGGTGAACAGAAACTCGGCACTGATACCACCTTAACTGGTCGTTACTCGATTTTAGGTGGTGCTAACCAACTGACAACCCAAGGCGCCATTGGTTTAAATAACCGCTGGACTATTGCCCGTGGATTACGGTTAAATCTAGCTTATGAACACGTATTTGGTAACTTTTTCGCACGCACTGGGACAGGTCAGCAATTTGCTCAACCCTTTGCTCCTGGTCAAAGCGCCTCGGCGATAGGCTTTGATGGTGGCGATAGCTACAGTGCTGGTTTGGAATACTCTGATAATCCACAGTTTCAAGCCAGCGCCCGTTATGAACATCGCAGTTCTTCTGGTGGTTCCAATACCGTAATTTCTGCAGCCGCTACAGGAAAAATATCACCATCGCTTACAGCCTTAGTGCGTTATCAACAGGCAAACGCTGCCAATCAAAAGCTGACCGGATTAGGAGATACAATTAACATGAAACTGGGTTTAGCCTACCGCGACCCCAACAATGATAAATTTAATGCCTTATTGCGTTATGAATATCGCCAAAATCCCGCAACCATACCCGATACCGTCCTTTTAGGTAGTGGTACGGGGTCTGAAGATCATACCTTTGCCTTAGAAGCTATCTACGCCCCTAACTGGCAATGGGAATTTTATGGTAAATATGCTTTACGTAACAGTACCTCTTACCTAGCCAGCGATTTGGTAGGAACCAGCACAATAAATTTAGCACAATTTCGCGCTACCTATCGCCTGGGATATAGCTGGGATTTAGTCGGTGAAGGTCGTGTCATTAGTCAATCTAACTATACCGAGACAGGCTTTGTCATAGAAGCAGGCTATTACCTGACCTCTAACTTGCGTCTTTCCGCTGGATATGCATGTGGTAAAGTCGATGACCGAGATTTTTCTGGGACACGTTCTGCTGGTGGCGTTTATTTGGGATTAACCCTCAAGCTCAACGAATTATTTGATGGCTTCGGACAGCAAAAACCTATTCCACAAAAGCCACAGGAATCTAGCGCAAAAACTCAGTGAGGGTGGTAGATTCTCGTAGATATAGGGAAACCTAAAATCGGACTGGGGACACTTCGGCAAGCTCAGTGCATCGCTGGGGATTGGGGACACTTCGGCAAGCTCAGTGCATCGCTGGGGATTGGGGACACTTCGGCAAGCTCAATGCATCGCTGGGGATTGGGGACACTTCGGCAAGCTCAGTGCATCGCTGGGGATTGGGGACTGGATTAATTTACTCTTGACTCCTTACTCCTTACTCCTTACTCCTTACTCCTTACTCCTTACTCCTTACTCCTTACTCCTTACTCCTTACTCCTTACTCCTTACTCCTTACTCCTTACTCATTACTCCTTACTCCTTACTCCTTACTCATTACTCCCAATCACTATGATGAAATTTCTATTAACAATCAGCTATCCAGGAAGATTAATCAGCAGTCTTGCCTTTTTTTTGTGTATCTTGGGACAGGGAATATCGCCTAGTTGGGCTGAGGGAAGCAAAGAGTTAGTATCAGATGGCGGAGACAGACCCTATCTTGAATGGTCAGATCGTTCAACAGCGAACGTTTCCCGAAAAACAAGACTCCAGGTCTTCATCCAAGCGGGAGAAGTTGTCAATCTTGGCTCTAGTGTGGCAACTAGTTCTACTAACCCAAAGGATATTATTTACACTAGTCCCTTTGGTACTCAAAATGGTTCTTGTGATGTCAATGCTAGTACTGGCGTTGGCTTTATTGATACCCTTGCTAAGGAAACAGCAGGTCCTTTACCCAATACTGGTGGCTATACCCCCTGTAAGTTCACTGCTAAAGAAACGGGGATTTACACAGTCGAGTTTCATGCTCCCCTTACGAATGGTATCACTGCCGATCCTCCGCCAATGTCTACAACCAGCCAATTTCCTACAGACGCAACCCAAGGTATGGCGGTAGCAGCCTGGGATATTACAGTCAGAGATAGTACCAACACGACGACCCAAAAAGGGCGGGTATTTACTAAATACGTCGCCCTAAATATGGGAGAAAATCCTCGTTCTCTCAACTCTAAGTTTTATATTCAAACTAAAGATGGGTATCGGTACGAAACTGATCTCAATGGAGTCGATCCCTTTGGTTTCATCTTTTTTGCGAATAGCCGAGGATATATTGACCAAACGAATAAGAGTACTCTTTACCGTTCTGCTGCGGGTGCTGATAATAGCCTCAACTTCGCTGGTAATGTTAAAATCCAAAATCCCAGTGCTGCTGATACACCGACAGATCTTACTCACCTAATTTTCTTCAACCGACCAGACCCCCTCACCCTAAATGCGTTGAGTATTCCCACAACAGCAATTTTGCCTGTAGAGCCAAATTCTTTCAAATTCACTGGTGGGACCGGAGGTAGCGGTAATCAAACTCGCATTGGCGTGGGGGGGTATTTTAGTTTCAATACTGCTACCCCTGGAAGCTATCAAATTATCATTGACACCAATAATGATGGCATTTACGATCCTAGTGCTGATCGGGTATTGCAAAATATATCGTCTGTTGGCTCTAATGTGGTGTTTTGGGATGGAAAAGATGCTAATAAGGTAAATTTGGCACCCCTGCCTGGTAATGCACCCTACAAAGCCATGATTACCGCCAGAGCAGGGGAATATCACTTCCCGATGTTGGATGCTGAAAATAATCCCCTAGGATTTAAAATTACAATGGAAAACGCTCCAGGGCCTTTTAGAGACTTCGCGGATCAAAATGGGGAGCCCCTAGGACCAACCACGGTTTACTACAATGACAGCAATTACACCACAGCCAGTGGAACTACAGTTAACTTAAATCCCACGGGAATTCAAGTAGCTACTAACCCCCGGAATGCAGCCAGAGGAATAAACAGTGCGAATGGAGCGCATAGATTTAACAACAATTATGGTGACTTTAAGGGGATAGATACTTGGACATACTTCTCTAGTAAAGCAGTATTTGCTGACATAGTAATTACCACAAGTCAGCAGGCAAATGTCAAAGGTACTAAATCGGTTCGCTTTTTGACAGACAATGACGTTAGTGGGACTGCGACTGTGGGTGATACCATCGAATACACAATTGTCTACTCTAACTTAAATCCAGGTAACACCAATGCCATTAACTTTGTGATTAATGACTCGTTGCCTTCACAGTTAACTCTTGTAAGTGCGGCAATTACTGCTGCTACTGCTGGGAATAATATCACAGTCAACCCCAATTATAACGGCTCTGGTGCTGTTACCAACTCTGGTACTTTGCGTGTAGGCGATACCATCACTATTAAAATTACTGCCAAAATCAACAATGCTAATGGCGGTACTTCCATTAGCAACCAGGCCAGTGCTACCTTCAACACTACAGAAAATCCTACTAAAACAGTTGGCACTGTGTTAACAGATGCAGACTCTGCAGGTGCTACTACCAATTCACCTTCTGTAGGTAATTATTTCTTACAAACTGCTAATGATAATGTCGAAGCAGGTAACAATCCCAATGATCCAGCAGACGATGACCCAACAATCTTCTCAATAGTAAATGCAGTCCCTTCCAATCCTCAACTGCTACTTGTTAAACGCATCACGGCCATCAATGGTACGGCGATTAACCAATATGTTGATGATACTACCTCTAGCGAAAAAAACAACGATAATAACCCCAATTGGCCTGCTCCTTTAGATCCTAGTAGTGGGATCAGCACCTTTTTGCGGGGTGTGATTAATGGCGGTACTGTCAAACCAAATGATCAATTAGAATACACTATTTATTTCCTTTCCAGTGGAAATAAACCGATTACCAACGTGAATATCTGTGATTTAGTCCCGGAAAATACCACTTTTTTGCCCTCTTCTTTCACTGGTAATACGCCTACCGATAAAGGTTTACCTGGTGCTGATTCTGGGATTGCTCTGACCATTGGCTCTACTACACAGTATCTGACTAATGTTGCTGATCCACCAGATCGCGGTCAATATTTTCCACCAGGGATAACACCTCCATCATCATTCAAATGTTCAGCGCCTAATACGAATGGAGCGGTTGTAGTAAATATTGTTACCAAGACAACACCCGCCACAGATGCACCCCAGCCTAATGAAATATTACCAAATGCTACTTCTGCTGGTACTCCCAGCAATTCCTACGGTTTTATTCGCTTCCGCGCTCAGGTAAAATAATTTGAATTTTGAATTTTGAATTTTGAATTTTGAATTTTGAATTTTGAATTGTTTTGCTCAGTCCCTGATTAGCCACCGCTAACTGGGGGAATTAAGACTACTTCGTCAGCATCTCGTAGGATAGTATCTGGTTCGACAAAGATCAGATTAACACCAAAGCGGGTGACATCCCGCCATTTGTTGAGTTCGGGATGTTCGGCAATCAGGCGATCGCACACCGCTTTAACTGGTGTACCATAAGGAAATTCCAGCATCAATTCTGACACCCCATAGGCTTCTTGATAGGCGGCGAACAGTTTAACTGTAATGGTAATTGCTGAATTGGGCACTGAGAGGCTCCTAATAATTTTCAGATAGACTTATTTTGAATGATATTCTCAATAATGTGATGACAGAGAGGAGATTTAAACTTAATTAACTGCATATTCTGTATATTCTCGAAAGCACCAAGAAAGCTTTTCATTTCAACAGCTATTTTTCGTCCAATTTTTTCCGCAGCTATAATCTTCTCTGCTCCTAAATCAACAAATAAATCTTTTGCTCCATACTGAATAACTAGTGGATCATTAGTAATTGTCCAAGCATCTTTTTCTAAAGCTGTTTTAACTATATTATGATAGATATCTTTAGCAGGCATTTGAGTTTAACAGGTTATTAGCAGTTATACACTTAGTTTTTTGGTTTTGCTTCTGCTTGTTATTCTAACATACTTACATCAGGCAGGGTTTGTGGTACAATAGGCTGAAAATTCCCTAAGCTTAATCGTTTGAGCTATATTTAGTAAACCAGTTATAGTCTAAAATTTCTTGTAAAGAGCCAATAAGTTTAACAGGGAATTTATCAACGGGAATTTGAGAGCGATCGCTTGCTTCTGCTCTTCCTTCTTGATAACATTCATCAAATATTTCTAAGATGTAAGGCTTCAGGCTAGGACTATCTTTAAGTACATCTTTAATCTCTCGGCGAAATGTTCTAATTTCCCCTTTCCAATGTCCTTCATTTCGCTCTCGTTCCACATCCCAGTATGTAAGTTTCAGCAGATGTTCAAAAAGTCGAATCAACAGACTTTTTATTCCACGCTTCTCACTTCTGTCCATACTTTCCAATTCTTCAATCAAGTTATCTAAATCCACAGACTCCAACTGTCCAGCGCGAAGTTGGTTGATAGTAGTTTTCAGCCAAAGGTAATAATCTTGGTCGTATAAAGTCTCAGTTGTTGGTTGTATTTCTGTCGTCATACTTCCTCACATCCTATCCTATTTGTTTGATAAAAAGCCGCCTCTAAAATCAACATATCCGCTGTGATACTATCATAATAAAGAAAGTTGAGTAGCTCCTTGAACGACTACATAAGCAACAGGCTTATTAATTTTTCTCACCGTGGAGGGGTTAGGGGTGGGGTCTTATTTTCCAGTCAGCTAATCACGAGAAAATCTCATTCCCCAGTCCCCAGCGATGCACTGAGCTTGCCGAAGTGTCCCCAGTCCCTATTTTCAAGTCTGGCTAGACCGCTTGTAATAACCAAATCTTAATTGTTTTATCATAACTTCCACTGGCAAGAAAGTTACCATTAGCGCTCAAAGCGACAGAATTAACTGTACCTGAATGTCCGGTGAGGGTTTGCAAAAGTTTACCTGTGCTTAAAAGCCATATTTTGATGGTTTTGTCAGCACTTCCACTGTAGAGGGTTTGTCCATCAGCACTCAAGGCTAAGGAGTTTACCTCATCTAAATGTCCAGTGAGGGTATGTAGCAGTTTACCTGTGCTTAAATGCCAAATTTTGATGGTTTTATCAGCGCTACCACTCAAGAGAATTTCGCCATCAGGACTCATAGCTATGGATTTTACCCTACCGCCATGACCAGCGAGTGTGCATAATGGGTCGCCTGTGCGTGGTTTCCATAGCCTGATTTTGCTGTCAGCACTACCACTGGCTAAGATTGTACCATCGCGGCTGATGGCAGCGCCATGTACTGCGGATGTATGCCAAAGAGTGCAAATGCGATCGCCTGTATGCAAATTCCATATCTTAATTTTATTACTACCACTGGCGAGAATCTGCCCATCGGGACTAATTACGACTAAATTAACTGGTTTTTGATGTCCTGAAAGTGTATGCAGTAATTTGCCCGTTTTTAAATGCCATACTTTAATATTACTTTTGGGATGTTCACAGCTACCAACGGCGAGAAAATTTCCGTCGGGACTGACCGCAATCGATGAAATTTCGCCTAAATTCTCTGAAAGAGTGCGGATTAGTTTACCGGTTGTCAGATTCCAGACTTTAATGGTTTGATCTGCACAGCCACTAACTAAAATCTCGCTATCGGGACTAATCGCCACAGAAGATATTTTACCAGAATGTCCAGTCAGGGTGTAGGCAAGAGTAGCAGATTCGAGAGTGCATTTGTATTTGAGCTTGGCGATCGCCTCCAACAATCTCTCTACAACCACAATACTCTGGCGATCGCCAATGCCGCTAAAATATTCTTTTAAATTGCAGACATATCCCTCATCTTCAATTTTCAAGGCTGATTGCATCGCCTCTAATGGATTACTGATTTCCTGTAATGATACTTGGCGCAGTTGTAACCATGTTGTGATAGAATATTTTGCTTGTTCCTCTGCCCAAGTGCGATCAGGTAAATGGGATAGACTCTGGGCTAATTGCAAAGCCAACTCTGGAATCCAATAACGTCTCTCGGCTTCTAGAGCTTGGTAAACTTGTTTGTAGCCTGTGACTATTGCTTGTACTGATTGTAAATCAATCACATCTCCCAGCAAATTTGGCAGTAACTTTGGTAGTAAGGGCGGTAAATTATGATGAACTAAATGATAAACATCCGCTACCCAGCCAGCAACCAAACAATGACAAGTGATTAAAACCTGACAAAGTTTTTCATAATCCTGATTATTAATTTGGTAGCGTAACGATAACTTACTGATATCAATCCCCTGACTTATCCATTTTTCTTCTTTTTCTAAAATTGCTAAATTTCTGACATTGTCTTTACCTAAATTATTAACTTCTTCTAAATTTTCTCCCAGGGCTACAAGTTCATCTCTAATTTTTTTCCACTCCAAAGCCCGACTTTTAGCAGATTCTTCCAGAATTTCTTTATAAGGTAATCGGGAGATGGTTTTATAGTAATATTTTTCATGTCCCAAACCCCAATAACCAATCCGAAAATTGAGATAATTTCCCTCATTCTCTGACTCTAAAATTAAAATCGGCTCTGTTTTTAGAGTACCAAAAAGAGCCTTGATGCTAGATTCACTATGAAACCGTTTACTATCCCATGCGCCTGCTAAAAATTCTGTAGGTCTAACTGGACTATGAAGAGAGTAATGCTGATTGATAAACTCTCGTAAACCTTCAGCTAACATTAGCTCAATTTCG
Organism: Gloeotrichia echinulata CP02; assembly: GCA_038087035.1. NCBI lineage: Bacteria > Bacillati > Cyanobacteriota > Cyanophyceae > Nostocales > Gloeotrichiaceae > Gloeotrichia > Gloeotrichia echinulata. The sequence goes on from CP051187.1 coordinate 6,584,592, forward strand.
GGAATTTCTTCATTATGACTGTCAAATTTGTCAAACTTGACTGCTGGAGGAGCCAGAAAAATTTTTAGCGGTGTGCGTTCATTAGTCCTATGAGATTCAAGAATTTGGGAAGGATATAACCGCAAAGGCCAATTATCCGCGATTTTGTGAACTTCTGGTAACTTAAGCGCAGTTTCTCGCTCTTGTGCAGATATTTTTAATTGCGTCTCATATTGATAAACTACCAATTTCTGCTGGAAGCGTTTTTCTTGTTCCAATTCAACTACGGAACTTTGTCTTGACACCAAACTATTTACAGATTCGATGCCTTTTATAATTGTCTGTGGTAGTTCGTATGTAGTTGTATTTAGACTAACTTCAGTCCTCTTTTGGATGAGAGATGCAATTACAGGTGCAAACTCTATTACCAGTTGAATCAGTAATCTTAACCCTTGCTCCATAAGGACATACCAATTAAATTAATAACATTAACAGCTAATAGCCACCACTGATATTTTTTACATCTGAAATAGGATTGCTACAACTATCTAGATGATAGCTGGATTTTTTACCTATTTTTGTTATCCATCTAGGAAATTAGAATTATTAGACCACAGATCTGACCAGCAATACCCTGAAATGCCAAAAAGATTTTAGGATATTGCTTCCAAGGTGGGGTGGAATGTATCCCACATTTTGTATTTCTTTTTGTAACACATGTACTGATGTTAAAGATGGTTACTTAGTACAGTGTTTCATAAATTCGTGACGTTTTGGTTCGTAGTTGCGCTTGGCTTACGCCACGCTGCGCGAATAGCGCTAAAGCGCAACTACGAACGATAAACTTGATTTTCATTTCGTCGAAATAGCCGAAGTGTCACAGTTGGATATAAATGCGATGCCTACGACCGTAAACTACGCCCTTTTTCCAATTATATCATGTTCGGATAAATACTTGTCACTATATAATAATGATTATCATTTTTATATAGCTGTATGTCACCTGTAAATTCAAATAATGAGAAGCCTGTGAACCTGTTCCAACGTCCCCGTCGTCTACGTCGGACTGCAACGCTGCGGCGGATGGTGCGGGAAACTACTCTGAGTGTGGATGACCTGATCTATCCGATGTTTGTTACCGAAGGTGAGGGGCAAAAAGTCGAAATCGCCTCTATGCCGGGGTGTTATCGATATTCGTTAGATTTGCTACTCAAAGAAATAGCCGAAGTGTCACAGTTGGGCATAAATGCGATCGCCCTTTTCCCGGTTATCCCCGAAAATAAAAAAGATGACACAGGTACAGAAAGTTACAACCCAGAGGGATTAGTACAGCAAACAGTCAAAGCCATTAAACAAGCAGTCCCGGAAATTGTCGTGATTACTGATGTTGCCCTTGATCCTTTTACCACTCATGGTCACGATGGTTTAGTAGATGAAAAGGGCAAAATATTAAATGACCCAACTGTCGAAGTTTTAGTGAAAATGGCAGTTTCTCAAGCTGCATCTGGGGCAGATTTTGTCGCACCTTCCGACATGATGGATGGTAGAGTTGGGGCAATTCGCAAAGCTTTAGATGCAGAAGGTTATATTAATGTAGGGATTCTGGCGTACTCTGCAAAATACGCCTCTGCCTATTACGGTCCATTTCGCGATGCGTTAGATTCTGCACCGAAATTTGGCGACAAAAAGACTTATCAAATGGATGCAGCTAATGCCAGAGAAGCTTTAAAAGAAGTTGATTTGGATATTGCCGAAGGTGCAGATATCGTCATGGTTAAACCTGCCCTAGCCTACCTAGACATTATATGTCAGGTAAAACAAGCGACAAATTTACCAGTCGCAGCATACAACGTTAGCGGCGAGTACGCCATGATTAAAGCTGCAGCCCAGATGGGTTGGATTGATGAAAAACAGTTAATTTTGGAATCTTTAACCAGTATGAAACGGGCTGGGGCTGATTTAATTTTAACTTATTTTGCCAAAGAAGTAGCCCTGATGTTGATGTGATTGGGCATTGGGCATTGGGCATTGGGCATTGGTGAAGATTACTTCCTTATCTTCCTCATCTACCTCATCTCCCCATCCAAAGTTGCTGGTCTGCCCTTGGCAAGCTACCATGAAAATGATTATCATAATAGCCAGAGTATCAAACTGCAATGCCATTTTCGACCACCATTCCTGCAAAAATCGACCTGGCGATTATTGGTGCTGGGCCTCATGCTCTGACCTTAACTAGCCATTTGCTGCAAAAACGCGAGAGTATACGGAGTAAAGTTGTCGTATTTGACCCCAGCGGTAGGTGGATGAGTCGATGGGAACACCAATTTGCGGCGTTAGAAATTCCCCATTTGCGATCGCCTGTTGTCCATCATCCCGAACCCAACCCGTTTGCTTTCAGGAAATTTGTTGAATCTCAAAATCGTCCCCAGGAACTTTTCCCCCCCTATGATTTACCAGGAACGCAACTATTTGGGGATTTTTGCTTTGATGTGATTCGCGTGCGTCAGTTACACGAGCAAGTTATCCCCAAAGCAGTGCGGCGCATTGAACCTTTACCTAATCATATGCGATCGCAATTTCGCCTCAGCTTGGAAGATGAACAAACGATAATTGCTCGGCGGGTGGTGCTAGCAACCGGTAGCGGTCAAGTGCAGATACCTGATTGGGTCAAGGAGATTGAGTCAGGGTATCCTGAAGATAGACTTCGCCATTCGCAAACCGTAGATTTACGTACTTCCCAGCTGATGAATCAAAGAGTGTTGATTGTCGGTGGTGGGTTGACCAGTGGACATTTAGCAGTAGGTGCGATCGCTCGTGGTGCAAAGGTACAGCTGATGATTCGGCGTCAGTTATCAGAAAAATTATTTGATGCTGACCCAGGGTGGTTAGGGCCAAAGTATCTCAAAGGCTTTTTTGCTGAATCTGATTGGGAGCAAAGGGCGGCGATGATTCAGCAAGCGCGTAATGGTGGTTCTATGACACCTGCGATCGCTACCCAATTACGGCGAGAAGTGCGTAATGGTAAAATCAGAATTGATGAAAATTGTCAAGTAGTAAAAGCCGAATGGTTGGGTGAAAATTGGCAAGTGGAATGTAGTGATGGTACTCACCATGAGTGTGATTATATTTGGCTATCCACAGGAACTAAATTTGATGTCACCAGCGAACCCTTATTAAAGGACATTTTCCAGACTTACCCGATTCCTGTGGTTAAAGGTTTGCCGGTTTTAGATTCTTCTCTGCGTTGGCCTGGGTGTGAATTATTCATTATGGGTGGTTTAGCTGCTTTACAAGTAGGACCGACAGCCCGGAATTTATCAGGTGCAAGAATGGCTTGTGAGAAAATCGTGCCAGCTATTGTCAAGCCAAGTTTAGCTTTTTCTTATATTGGCATACAAGCGGGCTAGCTCAGATCTTGCACCTTTACGCATAAACCATGAATCGACAAAAAATATGTGATGTATCTTACCTTACACCAGTCTTTGCGTAAATAGACCACGCCGTAGGGGCGCAAGGCCTTGCGCCCCTAAAATGTATTGGGTTATGTGTGGTTCAATCAACTGAAAATTGCTGTAAAATCCCATACTGAAAAAAACAACAAACCCAAAACCTGGTTGTTGCAAAAAACTATTTTTGCGTTAATATGATAACGATTCTCATTATTTGAAGATATGGTCAGCTCCTTAACCCAACCCCAGGACAACTTGAGCCAGCACGACGGTGAGAACCTGACGCGGATTCGTCACACCTGCGCTCATATAATGGCAATGGCAGTGCAAAAGCTATTTCCAGGGACTAAAGTAGCAACTGGCCCAGTTACAGACATCGGGTTTTACTACGACTTCGATTGTCCAGTTAGCATCACTCCCGATGACTTGGAAAAAATTGAGGGACAAATGCGGCGGATAATTAAAGCAAACCTCCCGATTATCCGCGAAGAGGTGGAACGGGAGGAAATTCGCGCCGAAATTGCCGAATTGAATGAACCTTATAAGTTAGAAATATTAGACCGCATTCCCCCAGGGGAGACAATCACCCGCTATTTTATTGGTAGTCCCGATAGTGGTAAACCGGAATCTTCATTGTTTGTCACAGAGATTCAACCACCAACTAACTATTGGTGGGATTTGTGTGCAGGGCCACACATTAATTTTACTGGTGAAATCGCGGCTGATGGATTTAAATTGTTGAATATTGCTGGTGCTTATTGGCAAGGAGATGAAAGCAAACCCCAGCTACAACGAGTTTATGGTACAGCTTGGGAAAGCAAAGAACAACTACAAGCTTACCTCAAACAACAAGAAGAAGCCTTACGCCGCGATCACAGAAAGTTAGGTCAAGAACTGAATTTGTTTAGTATTCAAGAAGAAGCTGGTGGTGGCTTAGTTTTTTGGCATCCAAAAGGAGCAAGGATTCGCTATATTATTGAAGATTATTGGCGTAAATCTCATCTAGAATCTGGTTATGAATTACTCTATACACCCCATGTAGCAAATCTTGATTTATGGAAAACATCGGGACATTTTGATTTTTATCAAGAGAATATGTTTGACTCGATGGATGTGGAAAATCAGGCTTATCAAATCAAGCCGATGAATTGTCCATTTCATGTTTTAACTTACAAAAATCAACTACATTCCTATCGAGAATTACCTTTGAGATGGGCAGAATTAGGCACTGTTTACCGTTATGAACGTTCTGGGGCGCTACATGGTTTAATGAGGGTGAGGGGATTTACTCAAGATGATGCTCATATCTTCTGTTTACCTGAGCAAATCGCCGATGAGATTTTAGGAGTTTTAAATCTCACAGAGCAGATTTTGTCAGATTTTGGCTTTAACAATTATCAAGTGAATCTTTCTACTCGTCCTGATAAATCAGTGGGAACTGATGAAGTTTGGGAATTAGCAACGGTAGCGTTAAAGCAAGCTTTAAATGCTAAAGGCTGGAATTATGTTGTGGATGAAGGGGGTGGTGCTTTCTATGGACCCAAAATAGATATAAAAATCCAAGATGCAATTGGTCGTTTGTGGCAATGTTCCACGATTCAGGTAGATTTTAATTTACCTGAACGTTTTAATATGGAATATATTGCCGCTGATAGTAGTCGCCAACGACCAATTATGATTCATCGAGCTATATTTGGCTCATTGGAACGTTTTTTTGGGATTCTCATCGAGAATTATGCTGGTGATTTTCCCTTATGGTTAGCACCAGTGCAACTGCGATTATTACCTGTAAGTGATGATTTTCGAGAGTATGCAGGATCAGTAGCCAACTCTTTGCAAAAATCTGGATTTAGGGTAGAAATAGATAGCAGTGGTGAACGTTTAGGTAAACAAATTCGCACAGCGGAGTTAGAAAAAATTCCAGTTGTGGCTGTTGTGGGTAAAAAAGAGGTGCAAACCCAAACCTTGAGTGTCAGAACTAGACAATCTGGGGATTTAGGGGAGCTAAATTTAAATCAACTTGTAAATGCTTTACAAGCTGCGATAAACAACAAAACAGTAATTCAAAACCAAATCTAGTTTTAATTATGAGTGAATTCATTGATCTTCCTAAACGGGGAATGCCTGTTACCATTATTACCGGGTTTTTAGGTAGTGGTAAAACTACACTGCTCAATCAAATTCTCAAAAATAAACAAGATTTAAAAGTCGCCGTCCTCGTCAACGAATTTGGCGATATTGACATTGATAGCCAATTGCTAGTTTCTGTAGACCAAGATATGGTAGAACTGAGCAATGGCTGTATATGCTGCACCATAAATGATGGTTTAGTTGATGCAGTTTATCGCGTTTTAGAACGAGAAGAACGGATTGATTATCTGGTAATTGAAACTACAGGTGTTGCTGACCCATTGCCGATTATTTTAACATTTTTGGGTACAGAACTCAGAGATTTAACCACCCTCGACTCTATTATTACTTTGGTCGATGCTGAGACATTTGACGCTAACCATTTCCATAGTGAAGCTGCTTTAAAACAGCTAACCTATGGAGATATTATTCTTGTGAATAAAACCGACTTAGTTAACGAAGGAAAAATTAAAGAACTAGAAGCTTACATCAGTAATGTGAAAGTGGGCGCGAGAATTATTCGCACTCAACATGGGCAGGTGGCGTTACCATTAATTTTAGATGTGGGATTAACTCCCACAGATGAGTATACTGCTGATAATGTGGAAGATGCCGATGACCATCACCATCATCATCATCATCACCATGACCATCACCATCATCACTCCCATCATTTAGAAAATGATGGATTTGTGTCCATCTCTTTTCAAACAGATAGACCCTTTGATGTGCATAAATTTGAGAATTTTCTCACGGAAGAAATGCCACAAAATGTATTTCGAGCGAAGGGGATTTTGTGGTTTACCGATAGTGGCTTACGCCATATCTTTCAACTGAGTGGATCTCGTTATAACTTACATGCCGATGAATGGTATACTCCACCGAAAAATCAGGTAGTTTTTATTGGTAGGAAGTTAGATGCCAATGAAATTCATTCCCAACTTAACAAATGTTTGCTATGATTAAGGAATGTTAAGTAAAACATAATTTACTTAATAGTTATGAGCCATTTATTTCTAAATAGACTCATAGCGCTTACAGCGTTTTTCAGTTGAATAGACCAGGTGGTAGGGGTGCAAGGCCTTGCGCCCCTACGAGTATCTGTGGTTCAAAGAAATAAAAATTGCTGTAAAGTATTGGGCAACAAGTAATCCTTATCAATCAAACACAGAAAATGACTTTATCGATTCGTCCCGATATGAATTCTGCTGCTCAGATAATGTCATCTTTATCTACTCAGCAGGTGGCGACTGTCACAGAAGCGGAAATGATGCAAGCTGTGCGGACTTTGCTGATTGGATTAGGAGAAAATCCTGACAGAGAAGGGTTAAAAGATACTCCCAAGCGAGTTGTCAAAGCCTTGCAGTTTCTCACAAAGGGATATCATGAATCTTTAGATGAACTGCTAAATGGAGCAGTATTTACCGAAGATGCCAACGAAATGGTATTAATTCGGGATATCGATATTTTCAGTTCCTGCGAGCATCATATCTTGCCAATTATTGGTCGCGCTCATGTTGCCTATATTCCTAACGGCAAGGTGATAGGATTATCGAAGATAGCCCGCATTTGTGAAATGTATGCTCGACGTTTGCAAGTGCAAGAACGTCTCACCTTACAAATTGCTGATGCGTTGCAAGGGTTACTCAAACCTCAAGGGGTTGCAGTAGTCATAGAAGCAACCCACATGTGCATGGTGATGCGCGGCGTGCAAAAACCTGGTTCTTGGACTGTTACTAGTGCAATGCGCGGTGTATTTTCAGAAGATGGACGCACTCGTGAGGAGTTTATGAATTTAGTCCGACACAACGCCAATTTTCATTAAATAGTTTGTAGGGTGGGTCAGTACCGATAATTACAGCAATTTTCAGTTGATTGAACCACACATAACCCAATACATTGTAGGGGCGCAAGGCCTTGCGCCCCTACGGCGTGGTCTATTTACGTGAAAACTGCTGTAAGCTGATTTTCGTTTGTGTTGGCGGACTTAGGACAAATCCTGAACGCCTTACGGGCGCAAGGCCTTGCGCCCCTACAAAATTTGTGTCCAAGGCCTTGATCCGCTAAAAAATTTGTGCGGACGTACTTAAAAATGATTATCATTTTATTATGACTATACCAATTATTACCGTCGTTGCAGGTCCAACTGGATCTGGAAAAACCACCTGGATTTGCCAACAAATCCGAGATATCGCCGCTGTAGAAAAAGTAATATATTTTAGCCCTGGTACGGGGAATGTTCCCATTGATCAAAACCGTATAGCTGCTGAATTTCCAGGTATACAAATCTTTGGTGACGGTCAGGAAATTGAATTTGTTCACCAAATACCCCAAGCAGATGCAGTTTACATCGAGATAGGATTTTACTTACAATTAGGAGCCATAGCATTCGTATTAGATAATCTCACCTACCGTGCGATCGCAGTTTTACCACCCCACCTGCAAAACTCTGAATACCATAATTGGGCACAAGAAATCATCCAGGGCGCACCAGCCTTAACTAACACTGTAGAAAATTTATGGCGAGCGGCTAGCAGCGGTCAAGTGATTGACCAAAACAGTGTAGAGGAATTTTGGTACGAAATCACCCACGGTGCTTATGGTATTGTCACCCGTGCCAAAGGAATTTTTGATGTGAACGATGGTAGGTCACTTTACGGTGATTTTGTCGCTGATGTTCCCCAGACAGATTTTCTGGAATTAGATCTACCGCGCTACTTAGAAGGTAGACCCCAGCGTTTTTCGGGTTTAGAAGTGGTAGGGACAAATTTGAATGAAGCAGCTTTAAGACAAACTTTATCAGATTGCTGTTTATCTGATGTGGCAATTTTGCAATATCAACAACAGGTAAAAGAGATTTTATTACAGGAGCAACAAGCGTGAAAATAGCCGTCATGTCATGTATTCATGGAAATTCTGCCGCTTTGGATGCTGTATTATTAGATATCGACCAGCAAAAAGCTGACAAAATCTTTTGTGTTGGTGATTTGGTCGGATATGGCCCCGATCCTAACGCAGTTGTCGCCCAAATTCGCTCTTTAGATATTCCCACCTGCGCTGGCTGCTGGGATGAGGATATTGTAGAAGGTTTGAACGCTTGTGATTGCAGTTACCCCTCATTATTGGCAGAAAAAAGAGGTCAGCAAGCTCACGACTGGACTAATAAACAAATTACCCCAGAAAATCGCGAATTTTTAGCCAAATTACCCCATAGTCTCAAAGAAGGAAATTTGGCTTTTGTTCACGGTAGCCCTCACAGCAACCATGAGTATTTGTTGCCTGAACTAGACGCTTTTGTTGCACTAGAGCGAGTAATTTCCACAGGTGCAGATATTCTATTTTGTGGACATACTCATGTACCTTATGTCCGCACTCTGGACGGTGGTCAGCTAAATGTCCGCTTTGGTAGAGGAGACGCAGTAGAGGAAATCAGCTTTAAGACGCCTCTCAAACGGATTGTGAATGTAGGTTCAGTGGGAGAACCGCGACATGGGCGACCAAATGCAACATACGTGATTTATGATACTGAAAATCAAGAAATTAAATTGCGGGAAGTTGCTTACAATTATCAGCAAACCTGTGCAGCAATTATCGAGAAAGGTTTACCAGCAATTTTTGCTTGGCGGTTAGCCCAGGGGTTGGAATATGCAGAACGGGCTGATGACCCAACACATGTTTGCACAAGGTAATCTCTCTCCTCCTCTGCGCCCCTCTGCGCTTTCCTTTGCGTTCCTCTGCGTTAAAAAAAAATATGAATAAATGGGCGATTTTAAGCGGAATTGAAGCTAATTTAGCAGCTTATGAAGCGGTGATGACCGATATTAAGCGTCAGGGTAATCAGGTAGAAGCTTTGTATATATTAGGCGATTTGGTCGGACCTAGACCAGAAGCCGAGAAGTTGGTAGAACGAGTGCTTAACCCACGTCGTGGAGAATTAGAACCGCTGATTTGTAAAGGATGGTGGGAAGAACAGTGTTTGATTTTGCACGCTTTGGGGCCGACTGGAGACGCGCCTGAGTTGATGGCAAAATATGGGGGGGATACTGCCAAAATGTTGTGGGATTGTGTTTCCCGCAAGACGGTACAATGGTTACGAAACCTTGATTTTGGTTTTTTTGAATTGGATTGTTTGTTGATTCACGGTTCCACGGTAGGTGTGGATGACGAACTGACGCCAGAAACTCCGCCAATTCAAATGCTGGATAGACTGTCGCGGATGGAAGCGAATAACCTGTTTTGCGGTCGTTCTGGTTTAACTTTTCAGTATCAGCTGCAAGCTGGTTCCATCACCACTGCACTCACCACCCTTGATCACCAAGTGTCTCCCCAAACTGTTACCGTTACCCCGCGTCAAGTAATTGGGGTGGGGAATGTGGGACGGACTCAAGGTCAAGCTATCTATACTCTCTACCACCCTGGTACGAATAAAGTGGAATTCAAGACTGTTTATTATGCTGGGAGTAAGGGGTTTCAAAGCCAGCGTCAGGGGAAAAAATATAAATCTAGCTTTTAATTCTCCAATTTTAAGACCCCACCCCTAGTCCCGCGATTTCAAACTATTTGTTTAGCCGGATAAATTTTTAGATACCTCTAAATCCACACGATATGATACCAGCTGTAGGGGCACGGCAATGCCGTGCCCCTACGCGAAATCTATATGTATCAGCGTTTTTGTAGTATTATATGAGACTTTGAAAACACGCCCTAGCCCCTCCATCACGAGAGAGAGGGGAATAAGAGGTTGTTGGTGTAAGCAGTTCATGATGACTACTTACTCGTTAATTTTTGCATTGCCATTGACAAATTACACATGTCATGAATAATCTATTTGCATTTAGAGAATATTAATTTTGTTTGCGATCTGCTCGGTAATTTTACAAGAATGATTATCATTACTTTTGGTTATCAGGTCAAACTTGACTCTAAAATTCAAGAAAGGAAAAGTCTAAATGTCATTGAATGTAAGTGTGCATCTCATCGAACAAGCCAAAGCGGGTAAGGTTGATGAAAAAGAGTTTGTCGCCACCATCAGAGAATCATTACCTTACGCTTGGGGTGTTGTAGAAGGTCTTGCAGAACGTGTAATTAGAGGTGAAGAATGGGCGAATCATCAAGTTCCGCCACCAAGTGAACAAGCACGCGCTCAATTATTACGGATGATGGGTGGAGATGCGATTCGTGGTGCAGTTGAGCGTCACTTTGGCATAAAATTGGCTTTTCAAAATTGTCATAATGTCGCTGTTTTTCGCCCAGACCAACTGGATTCATCTGCATATCTAGATTTCGTTTCGATTCGTAGTCAAATACTCAACCAAACCCCTGAATTAGTAGACTGTTAAAGTCAAGTATATGTAGGGTGGTCTCCACCCTACTGTTCACTGTGGTAATAATAAAATACTATCTCCATAGGCGCGTTGAATATTATCGTCTGACTCCTTCAAAGATCCTCGTAAGGGCACGGCAATGCCGTGCCCCTACCGTGTTATGTATACATTTGAAAACTGCTGTCAGCCAAAGTACAAAAATATTAGGCTTCTGGTTCAACGCCCAAAGCACGCAATTGAGCCGCCAGGTCATAGGCTACCTTTGCACTAGGTAAGAGTTGTTTTTATTTTAGCAATGAAAGGGAGGAGGGGCGATGCCTCGGTTGAGCTACACCTCAACAATATTGTTTTAGGTTTTATATTTTACTGTGGGAAGATGGCGACCAATATAGCCAATTATTAGCGTACCTGGTTTCAGCGGGAAGAAATGAATTCGCCAATTACAAAATTTCAATTTAACGTGACGTTCAAATAGACGTTCTTCACCATCAGGACAACGAAAAGTTCTTTCTTGAGAATATTTATTAAGGGTTGGTGTACTCTCTCCAGACTCCTCAATAGAGTACCCATCAAGATTAAAATAGCCGATATCCCAGTTTTGACAACATTTCTGAAGCTCAAATAATATATTAATAACAGGTTGTAATTCTAACTGTCTAGTAAGAATATTTTCTAACTGTTTTCTAACAGCATCGCAGAATTCTAAATTAGGAAATAATTCCCATCTTCGCTCCCAAAGTTCTACCCCGTTGCTGACTTCTTGATAAATGCGCTCTTGATTTTTTTGAATCAGGCTGGTGTGTTCTTGTACATGGCTGCTACGGCTAGCATGGATAATTTCTACAATCTCGCTAATTACCTCTCCATCCTCATCCAAGCATCGAAATTCCAGTTCTAGACAGTTACAATCCCAGCATTCCTGAGAGAGCAAGCTGATTGGAATCGTATTAATTGTGATCGTATTAAGTACATAAGCAATACCCAGTCCAATAGCTAATTCTCCCTGGTAACGGAATTCAGACAAGCTAGTATTATTTTCAATATCTTGGATCTCAGAACTTATAATATCAGTTGAGAAAGGTGCTTTAGTTGCAAGAGTTTTGATAAAAATTCGCTCTACCTCATCTGCATCATTAAGCCAGCGACGTAGAGGATAATTAGGTGCAAGTATTATTGTATGAAAATTGTCTTTAGTGCGAAGGCTTACTTTCACCCCCTGAGATTTAACTGCTTTTATGGTCTTAATTAGCTCAGACATTCTTTGCTGTGCTACTTCTTCATTTGGAGCAGGATTTTGCAAAGATAGCTCATTTAATATTAAGTCAAAATCCACTTTCTATTCCTCCGCAGGCTCAAGTAAAACATCTAAACTTTTTTCCCATTCATCAAAGAATCCATCCGGCCATTTATCAATTCTTCCGTTTCTATCAATACGCGGTGATACTACTTCTATAACAGCTTGTCCTTGTTTTTCTTGTCGCTGAAAATAATGTAGTTGAACGTCATTTTGCTTTATTTTCCCTCCATGAACGGCAAGACGAATACCATTTAAAACATGGTCACTATGCGTTTCTATTACTACTTGAATACCACAACTAGCTGCAAGTGCTAATAATTCACCCATTTTTGCTTGTCCTCTCGGATGAAGATGAGCTTCTGGATTTTCAACTAGAATTAGTGTATCAGGTTCTGAGGCGAGTACTGCTACAATAATTGGTAAAGTGTAGGTAATTCCGAAGCCAACATTAGTTGCACGATAAGGATTACTATCTCCGTACGCACATTGCAAATTGATCAAATCCATGTCTGGATTTGATTTTAGCCTGATGCGTGTACCTGGGCTAATTTCTCCCATCCATGCTTCGACTTGATCTATTAAAGTTAGTGATTTTTCCTTTGGATCGCCAAATTGTGGCTGTGAAGTTTTTACTTTTGGATGACTTAATTTTTGATGATAAATAAGTTTACTTTCATTAACTGCCAAAAAATGTAATGTGTATTCACATCTAGCGCCCATTGTTCCGAGTAATTGAACTTTATCATATGACATTTGATTAAATACTCTAGGTCCTATCCGCTCTGCTTCAATGTAATGAAAGTTTTGATTAAAAAGACTGGATGATTCATAGATTTGAGAATCTACATGTTCCGAAGTAAGTTGTAAAAAATTAGCTCCTATATCTTCTTCATTTTTAAATTTCCAAGTACTTTTTGTACTATCATTCCAATGAATTTCAAATATTAATTCATCTTGTTTCGATGCACCTTCAAAAATAGCATCTCCAACTGTACCAATGTTAACTAAATCACCATTGAGGACTAAGCCTCTTTCTAATAGCAATCCTTTTTGATAAGATTGCCTTAATAATAATAAAGCTTGTAAAACTGAAGATTTACCAGTACTGTTAAGTCCTGATAAAAGTGTTAGTGGTCTGAATGTAAGAGATTGATTTTGAAAAGGCTTAAAATTTGTGAGCGTTAGGGAACTAATCATACAAGTACCTCTTGAATAATTTTCTCGGTAATCATAAATCTATACTGTACTCTTTCTGATGCCTGAGATATAGATTCTAAAAAGTATTTATCATTGTCTACATATTGCTTATATTTATTGATTAATTCTGTTTTCCTATCTATCAAATGTTGAATTTCTTCATCGCTTAATTTGCTTAAAAGCACTGACCAAGATTCAAATAAAGCTTTATTTATAGGAAACTGCTTCTTTTGGGAATTAGATATTTTACGAAATGCATTTTTACCAAATATATTCCAAGCAGCCACCATTGTTCTTCTAAAATTATTTTCTATTTTATTTAACTCTGTCTCAGAAAGTTTATTTGTCTTAGATAATGCCTTGGTCAAAAAAGTATCTCTATTATCTGCATAATCTTGATAAGACGTTAGAGTAAAGGCTATAAAACCTAGTATAAATTCCCGATCATCCATACGCATTTTACGGTTGTTTCCCAGGTTAACTACCTGTTTAAATTTTGGATCTGCGGCTAATTGAGTTAAAAACTTTGTTCCCTTACCAGGATTAAGAGCATGGCGTAATTCTTGAGGAGATAAAGCTAGTCCTCCTGTATTAATGCGTTTGAAAATATTATATTTAATTTCTGGAGGTGTCCCTTTATCTATCAAATAGACTGTTAGTTGAGTTTCTTCCAGGCGGCGTTGGTATCTACGCTCAATCTGCTCGAATGTTTTACCTTCGAGATTTGTAAGATATTCTAATCCAGATAGTTTGAGTTTTCTGTCTAGCATAAAGCGTTTTATGGCAAATAAACGCTGTAATCCATCGACTACTAACCATTTATCCTCATTAGTAGCATCTATATACAATGCTGGTATGGGGATGCGAATAATAATAGATTCTATGAGCCTACTTTGAGCATCTTCTTTCCATAAATTCGCATGACGTTGAAAATCAGGTGCTAAATCTAGCGCTTCTTCGCCAATTCTTCTAAGTAATTGCTCAATGGTTGGCTCCCTCGTTACAATGTTAATTTCATCAGGATCATACTGGAAACTAACTTTTTCCTCTTGCTCTTCATCATTGTCTTCTTCCTCTAAAGTTTCTTCATCAAGTAATTCTACGTTATGGTTATTTAAATCTGTCATAATGGGTACTCCTTGGTGTTCAAACTCACGCAGTCTGCTGCTAATAATAAATCAATCAGCAAATGGGGCCTTTAAACTGGCGCACTTCAATCTTACTATCTCCCCAAATGATAGAGACGCAGGATTTCGCGCCTCTACCTAGCTAATCTATTACTTGTTTACCCTTTCCACCCCCGCCAACTCCAAAATCGGGGCTATCAAATCTTCCCGCTTCACCGCCATCATATGCACACCTTGACACAATTGCTGCGCTATCTGTACTTGCTCGGCTGCAATTTTTACCCCTTCTTGTAGCGGGTCTTTGGCTTTCGCCAATCTATCAATAATGTGCTGGGGAATATTTACACCAGGGACAACTTTATTAATAAACTGAGCATTTTTTGCCGATTTTAACAGAAAAATTCCCGCCAAAATTGGTTTTTGATGGGCAGAAGCTATCTTGTCCATAAACTTTTCTAGTCTTTCAAAATCGGTAATTAATTGACTTTGAAAAAACTGCGCTCCCGCTTCAATTTTGCGTTCAAATCGACTCTGCAAACCAGACCAACTCGCAGATTGCGGATCGACTGCAGCACCGGCAAATAAGTCTAAGACGCCATCGGTCAGGGGTTTTTCGTTGTAGTCAACACCCTGATTCATTTTCCTAATTAGTTGCAGCAAACGCACAGCTTCTAAATCAAAAACGCCTTTGGCATCGGGATGATCCCCTGCTTTTACTGGGTCGCCTGTCAGTGCTAAAATATTGCGGATACCTAAAGCATGGGCGCCCATCAGGTCAGCTTGTATACCTATACGATTGCGATCGCGGCACGCTATCTGACAAATCGGCTCAATGCCATTTTGCAATAAAATCACCGACGCTACCAACGAAGACATCCGCAATACGGCGCGGCTACCATCGGTAATATTGACAGCATGAACCCTCCCCTTAAGGGTCGCCGCCATTTCAATCATGTGCATTGGATCTCCACCTTTCGGAGGCGCTACTTCAGCAGTGATTAAAAACTCCCCTGCTTGTGCGGCTCTTTGAAAGGTATTCAAGATTGTAGGACTATTGGTATCTTGCATAACATTCAGGTTTTCGCTTATCTAACAGCGTAAAACAAATGACACCTAAATGCTAAAATCTGGGGCATGGGGCATGGGGCATGGGGGAGTAATGACAAATGACAAATGACAAATGACAAATGACAAATGACCAATGACCAATGACCAATGACCAATGACAAATGTCAAAGAGGTACAGAATAACCCAAAGCCGCTTTGACTTGTGCGAGAGTTTGGTTAGCGATCGCTTGTGCTTTTTCTCTTCCATCCCGCAATACAGACTCTAAATAGCCTTTGTCATCCATTACCGCCTGATATTTTTCTTGCATCGGCTTCAATGCATGAATTGCTGTTTCTGTCAATAATGGTTTGAATTGTCCCCAGCCCATATCTTGACATTCCGCTGCTACTTCTTCTTTGGTTTTACCAGCAAGTAGGGTATACAGTGTTAACAAGTTATGACACTCTGGACGTTCGGGATCGTCGAAAGTTAGACCGCGAACCGGATCAGTTTTACAGCGCTTTATTTTATTAGTAATCTGCTCCGGTGTATCTAGCAAATTAATCCGGCTCAATTCCGATGGATCAGACTTCGACATTTTGCGAGTACCATCGGTCAAACTCATTACCCTTGCGCCTTCCTTACGGATTAAAGGTGCGGGTAACTTCAGCACTGGCTGGTCTGGTTTGGCAAATTGGTGATTAAATCGATTGACAATATCCCGCGTCAATTCCAAGTGTTGCTTTTGGTCTTCACCCACAGGTACTTGATCTGCTTGATACAGCAAAATATCAGCCGCCATCAGCACTGGGTAGTCTAACAAGCCAACGCTGACATTTTCACCCTGCTTCACAGCCTTTTCCTTAAACTGGATCATATCTTGCAACCAGTTTAAGGGTGTGATGCAGTTGAGCAACCAAGTCAGTTCGCTATGTGCTGAAACATGAGATTGCACAAAGATACTAGAATAGTTTAAATCAATGCCACAGGCTAGATAAAGAGCGGCGATGTTGTAAGTATCTGCTGCCAACGTCGCCGGATTATGCGGTACAGTGATAGCGTGTAAATCCACCACACAAAAGTAATTATCGTACTGGTCTTGGATTTCTACCCAGTTGCGAATTGCCCCTAAATAGTTGCCCAAATGTAGATTTCCAGTAGGTTGAACTCCCGAAAGAACGCGCTGCTTACCCATAAATTTAAGTTACTTATCCCAAATCCACATTAGTAAAGTGGCACTCACAAAACACATTCAATTTTGACATTTTCTAGGATGATTCGCTGTCGAGAACAATTTCCTAGTCAACAATTTTTCCACAAACCATGACATTTATTGACAAACCGTACCAAAAACCCATATCTCCAGAAAATTTACATGCACCTCCTAGACTCACCTGTGCTAGTACAGATACTCGTAGGGGCGCAAGGCCTTGCGCCCCTACGAGTATCTGTACTAGCACAGGTGAGTCTAGGAGGTGCATGTAAATTTTCTGGAGAATATGGGTTTTTGGTACGGTTTGTCAATAAATGTCATGGTTTGTGGAAAAATTGTTGACTAGGAAATTGTTCTCGACAGCGAATCATCCTAGAAAATGTCAAAATTGAATGTGTTTTGTGAGTGCCACTTTACTAATGTGGATTTGGGATAAGTAACTTAAATTTATGGGTAAGCAGCGCGTTCTTTCGGGAGTTCAACCTACTGGAAATCTACATTTGGGCAACTATTTAGGGGCAATTCGCAACTGGGTAGAAATCCAAGACCAGTACGATAATTACTTTTGTGTGGTGGATTTACACGCTATCACTGTACCGCATAATCCGGCGACGTTGCAGCAGATACTTACAACATCGCCGCTCTTTATCTAGCCTGTGGCATTGATTTAAACTATTCTAGTATCTTTGTGCAATCTCATGTTTCAGCACATAGCGAACTGACTTGGTTGCTCAACTGCATCACACCCTTAAACTGGTTGCAAGATATGATCCAGTTTAAGGAAAAGGCTGTGAAGCAGGGTGAAAATGTCAGCGTTGGCTTGTTAGACTACCCAGTGCTGATGGCGGCTGATATTTTGCTGTATCAAGCAGATCAAGTACCTGTGGGTGAAGACCAAAAGCAACACTTGGAATTGACGCGGGATATTGTCAATCGATTTAATCACCAATTTGCCAAACCAGACCAGCCAGTGCTGAAGTTACCCGCACCTTTAATCCGTAAGGAAGGCGCAAGGGTAATGAGTTTGACCGATGGTACTCGCAAAATGTCGAAGTCTGATCCATCGGAATTGAGCCGGATTAATTTGCTAGATACACCGGAGCAGATTACTAATAAAATAAAGCGCTGTAAACTGATCCGGTTCGCGGTCTAACTTTCGACGATCCCGAACGTCCAGAGTGTCATAACTTGTTAACACTGTATACCCTACTTGCTGGTAAAACCAAAGAAGAAGTAGCAGCGGAATGTCAAGATATGGGCTGGGGACAATTCAAACCATTATTGACAGAAACAGCAATTCATGCATTGAAGCCGATGCAAGAAAAATATCAGGCGGTAATGGATGACAAAGGCTATTTAGAGTCTGTATTGCGGGATGGAAGAGAAAAAGCACAAGCGATCGCTAACCAAACTCTCGCACAAGTCAAAGCGGCTTTGGGTTATTCTGTACCTCTTTGACATTTGTCATTGGTCATTGGTCATTGGTCATTGGTCATTTGTCATTTGTCATTTGTCATTTGTCATTTGTCATTACTCCCCCATGCCCCATGCCCCATGCCCCAGATTTTAGCATTTAGGTGTCATTTGTTTTACGCTGTTAGATAAGCGAAAACCTGAATGTTATGCAAGATACCAATAGTCCTACAATCTTGAATACCTTTCAAAGAGCCGCACAAGCAGGGGAGTTTTTAATCACTGCTGAAGTAGCGCCTCCGAAAGGTGGAGATCCAATGCACATGATTGAAATGGCGGCGACCCTTAAGGGGAGGGTTCATGCTGTCAATATTACCGATGGTAGCCGCGCCGTATTGCGGATGTCTTCGTTGGTAGCGTCGGTGATTTTATTGCAAAATGGCATTGAGCCGATTTGTCAGATAGCGTGCCGCGATCGCAATCGTATAGGTATACAAGCTGACCTGATGGGCGCCCATGCTTTAGGTATCCGCAATATTTTAGCACTGACAGGCGACCCAGTAAAAGCAGGGGATCATCCCGATGCCAAAGGCGTTTTTGATTTAGAAGCTGTGCGTTTGCTGCAACTAATTAGGAAAATGAATCAGGGTGTTGACTACAACGAAAAACCCCTGACCGATGGCGTCTTAGACTTATTTGCCGGTGCTGCAGTCGATCCGCAATCTGCGAGTTGGTCTGGTTTGC
Source organism: Gloeotrichia echinulata CP02 (assembly GCA_038087035.1). Lineage (NCBI taxonomy): Bacteria > Bacillati > Cyanobacteriota > Cyanophyceae > Nostocales > Gloeotrichiaceae > Gloeotrichia > Gloeotrichia echinulata. Next base: position 6,603,513 of record CP051187.1, read on the forward strand.
AGAGTCGATTTGAACGCAAAAATTGAAGCGGGAGCGCAGTTTTTTCAAAGTCAATTAATTACCGATTTTGAAAGACTAGAAAAGTTTATGGACAAGATAGCTTCTGCCCATCAAAAACCAATTTTGGCGGGAATTTTTCTGTTAAAATCGGCAAAAAATGCTCAGTTTATTAATAAAGTTGTCCCTGGTGTAAATATTCCCCAGCACATTATTGATAGATTGGCGAAAGCCAAAGACCCGCTACAAGAAGGGGTAAAAATTGCAGCCGAGCAAGTACAGATAGCGCAGCAATTGTGTCAAGGTGTGCATATGATGGCGGTGAAGCGGGAAGATTTGATAGCCCGATTTTGGAGTTGGCGGGGGTGGAAAGGGTAAACAAGTAATAGATTAGCTAGGTAGAGGCGCGAAATCCTGCGTCTCTATCATTTGGGGAGATAGTAAGATTGAAGTGCGCCAGTTTAAAGGCCCCATTTGCTGATTGATTTATTATTAGCAGCAGACTGCGTGAGTTTGAACACCAAGGATACCCATTATGACAGATTTAAATAACCATAACGTAGAATTACTTGATGAAGAAACTTTAGAGGAAGAAGACAATGATGAAGAGCAAGAGGAAAAAGTTAGTTTCCAGTATGATCCTGATGAAATTAACATTGTAACGAGGGAGCCAACCATTGAGCAATTACTTAGAAGAATTGGCGAAGAAGCGCTAGATTTAGCACCTGATTTTCAACGTCATGCGAATTTATGGAAAGAAGATGCTCAAAGTAGGCTCATAGAATCTATTATTATTCGCATCCCCATACCAGCATTGTATATAGATGCTACTAATGAGGATAAATGGTTAGTAGTCGATGGATTACAGCGTTTATTTGCCATAAAACGCTTTATGCTAGACAGAAAACTCAAACTATCTGGATTAGAATATCTTACAAATCTCGAAGGTAAAACATTCGAGCAGATTGAGCGTAGATACCAACGCCGCCTGGAAGAAACTCAACTAACAGTCTATTTGATAGATAAAGGGACACCTCCAGAAATTAAATATAATATTTTCAAACGCATTAATACAGGAGGACTAGCTTTATCTCCTCAAGAATTACGCCATGCTCTTAATCCTGGTAAGGGAACAAAGTTTTTAACTCAATTAGCCGCAGATCCAAAATTTAAACAGGTAGTTAACCTGGGAAACAACCGTAAAATGCGTATGGATGATCGGGAATTTATACTAGGTTTTATAGCCTTTACTCTAACGTCTTATCAAGATTATGCAGATAATAGAGATACTTTTTTGACCAAGGCATTATCTAAGACAAATAAACTTTCTGAGACAGAGTTAAATAAAATAGAAAATAATTTTAGAAGAACAATGGTGGCTGCTTGGAATATATTTGGTAAAAATGCATTTCGTAAAATATCTAATTCCCAAAAGAAGCAGTTTCCTATAAATAAAGCTTTATTTGAATCTTGGTCAGTGCTTTTAAGCAAATTAAGCGATGAAGAAATTCAACATTTGATAGATAGGAAAACAGAATTAATCAATAAATATAAGCAATATGTAGACAATGATAAATACTTTTTAGAATCTATATCTCAGGCATCAGAAAGAGTACAGTATAGATTTATGATTACCGAGAAAATTATTCAAGAGGTACTTGTATGATTAGTTCCCTAACGCTCACAAATTTTAAGCCTTTTTCAAAATCAATCTCTTACATTCAGACCACTAACACTTTTATCAGGACTTAACAGTACTGGTAAATCTTCAGTTTTACAAGCTTTATTATTATTAAGGCAATCTTATCAAAAAGGATTGCTATTAGAAAGAGGCTTAGTCCTCAATGGTGATTTAGTTAACATTGGTACAGTTGGAGATGCTATTTTTGAAGGTGCATCGAAACAAGATGAATTAATATTTGAAATTCATTGGAATGATAGTACAAAAAGTACTTGGAAATTTAAAAATGAAGAAGATATAGGAGCTAATTTTTTACAACTTACTTCGGAACATGTAGATTCTCAAATCTATGAATCATCCAGTCTTTTTAATCAAAACTTTCATTACATTGAAGCAGAGCGGATAGGACCTAGAGTATTTAATCAAATGTCATATGATAAAGGTCAATTACTCGGAACAATGGGCGGCTAGATGTGAATCACACATTACATTTTTTGGCAGTTAATGAAAGTAAAACTATTTATCATCAAAATTAGTCATCCAAAAGTAAAAACTTCACAAGCCACAATTTGGCGATCCAAAGGAAAAATCACTAACTTTAATAGATCAAGTCGAAGCATGGATGGGAGAAAGATTAGCCCAGGTACACGCATCAGGCTAAAATCAGATCCAGACATGGATTTGATCAATTTGCAATGTGCGTACGGAGATAGTAATCCTTATCGTGTCAACTAATGTTGGCTTCGGAATTACCTACACTTACCAATTATTGTAGCAGGTACTCGCCTCAGAACCTGATTACACTAATTCTAGTTGAAAATCCAGAAGCTCATCTTCATCCGAGAGGACAAGCAAAAATGGGTGAATTATTAGCACTTGCAGCTAGTTGTGGTATTCAAGTAGTAATAGAAACGCATAGTGACCATGTTTTAAATGGTATTCGTCTTGCCGTTCATGGAGGGAAAAATAAAGCAAAATGACGTTCAACTACATTATTTTCAGCGACAAGAAAAACAAGGACAAGCTGTTATAGAAGTAGTATCACCGCGTATTGATAGAAACGGAAGAATTGATAAATGGCCGGATGGATTCTTTGATGAATGGGAAAAAAGTTTAGATGTTTTTACTTGAGCCTGCGGAGGAATAGAAAGTGGATTTTGACTTAATATTAAATGAGCTTATCTTTGCAAAATTCCTGCTCCAAATGAAGAAGTAGCACAGGCAAAAGAATGTCTGAGCTAATTAAGACCATAAAAGCAGTTAAATCTCAGGGGGTGAAAGTAAGCCTTCGCACTAAAGACAATTTTCATACAATAATACTTGCACCTAATTATCCTCTACGTCGCTGGCTTAATGATGCAGATGAGGTAGAGCGAATTTTTATCAAAACTCTTGCAACTAAAGCACCTTTCTCAACTGATATTATAAGTTCTGAGATCCAAGATATTGAAAATAATACTAGCTTGTCTGAATTCCGTTACCAGGGAGAATTAGCTATTGGACTGGGTATTGCTTATGTACTTAATACGATCACAATTAATACGATTCCAATCAGCTTGCTCTCTCAGGAATGCTGGGATTGTACTGATTGGAATCGTATTAATTGTGATCGTATTAAGTACATAAGCAATACCCAGTCCAATAGCTAATTCTCCCTGGTAACGGAATTCAGACAAGCTAGTATTATTTTCAATATCTTGGATCTCAGAACTTATAATATCAGTTGAGAAAGGTGCTTTAGTTGCAAGAGTTTTGATAAAAATTCGCTCTACCTCATCTGCATCATTAAGCCAGCGACGTAGAGGATAATTAGGTGCAAGTATTATTGTATGAAAATTGTCTTTAGTGCGAAGGCTTACTTTCACCCCCTGAGATTTAACTGCTTTTATGGTCTTAATTAGCTCAGACATTCTTTGCTGTGCTACTTCTTCATTTGGAGCAGGATTTTGCAAAGATAGCTCATTTAATATTAAGTCAAAATCCACTTTCTATTCCTCCGCAGGCTCAAGTAAAACATCTAAACTTTTTTCCCATTCATCAAAGAATCCATCCGGCCATTTATCAATTCTTCCGTTTCTATCAATACGCGGTGATACTACTTCTATAACAGCTTGTCCTTGTTTTTCTTGTCGCTGAAAATAATGTAGTTGAACGTCATTTTGCTTTATTTTCCCTCCATGAACGGCAAGACGAATACCATTTAAAACATGGTCACTATGCGTTTCTATTACTACTTGAATACCACAACTAGCTGCAAGTGCTAATAATTCACCCATTTTTGCTTGTCCTCTCGGATGAAGATGAGCTTCTGGATTTTCAACTAGAATTAGTGTATCAGGTTCTGAGGCGAGTACTGCTACAATAATTGGTAAAGTGTAGGTAATTCCGAAGCCAACATTAGTTGCACGATAAGGATTACTATCTCCGTACGCACATTGCAAATTGATCAAATCCATGTCTGGATTTGATTTTAGCCTGATGCGTGTACCTGGGCTAATTTCTCCCATCCATGCTTCGACTTGATCTATTAAAGTTAGTGATTTTTCCTTTGGATCGCCAAATTGTGGCTGTGAAGTTTTTACTTTTGGATGACTTAATTTTTGATGATAAATAAGTTTACTTTCATTAACTGCCAAAAAATGTAATGTGTATTCACATCTAGCGCCCATTGTTCCGAGTAATTGAACTTTATCATATGACATTTGATTAAATACTCTAGGTCCTATCCGCTCTGCTTCAATGTAATGAAAGTTTTGATTAAAAAGACTGGATGATTCATAGATTTGAGAATCTACATGTTCCGAAGTAAGTTGTAAAAAATTAGCTCCTATATCTTCTTCATTTTTAAATTTCCAAGTACTTTTTGTACTATCATTCCAATGAATTTCAAATATTAATTCATCTTGTTTCGATGCACCTTCAAAAATAGCATCTCCAACTGTACCAATGTTAACTAAATCACCATTGAGGACTAAGCCTCTTTCTAATAGCAATCCTTTTTGATAAGATTGCCTTAATAATAATAAAGCTTGTAAAACTGAAGATTTACCAGTACTGTTAAGTCCTGATAAAAGTGTTAGTGGTCTGAATGTAAGAGATTGATTTTGAAAAGGCTTAAAATTTGTGAGCGTTAGGGAACTAATCATACAAGTACCTCTTGAATAATTTTCTCGGTAATCATAAATCTATACTGTACTCTTTCTGATGCCTGAGATATAGATTCTAAAAAGTATTTATCATTGTCTACATATTGCTTATATTTATTGATTAATTCTGTTTTCCTATCTATCAAATGTTGAATTTCTTCATCGCTTAATTTGCTTAAAAGCACTGACCAAGATTCAAATAAAGCTTTATTTATAGGAAACTGCTTCTTTTGGGAATTAGATATTTTACGAAATGCATTTTTACCAAATATATTCCAAGCAGCCACCATTGTTCTTCTAAAATTATTTTCTATTTTATTTAACTCTGTCTCAGAAAGTTTATTTGTCTTAGATAATGCCTTGGTCAAAAAAGTATCTCTATTATCTGCATAATCTTGATAAGACGTTAGAGTAAAGGCTATAAAACCTAGTATAAATTCCCGATCATCCATACGCATTTTACGGTTGTTTCCCAGGTTAACTACCTGTTTAAATTTTGGATCTGCGGCTAATTGAGTTAAAAACTTTGTTCCCTTACCAGGATTAAGAGCATGGCGTAATTCTTGAGGAGATAAAGCTAGTCCTCCTGTATTAATGCGTTTGAAAATATTATATTTAATTTCTGGAGGTGTCCCTTTATCTATCAAATAGACTGTTAGTTGAGTTTCTTCCAGGCGGCGTTGGTATCTACGCTCAATCTGCTCGAATGTTTTACCTTCGAGATTTGTAAGATATTCTAATCCAGATAGTTTGAGTTTTCTGTCTAGCATAAAGCGTTTTATGGCAAATAAACGCTGTAATCCATCGACTACTAACCATTTATCCTCATTAGTAGCATCTATATACAATGCTGGTATGGGGATGCGAATAATAATAGATTCTATGAGCCTACTTTGAGCATCTTCTTTCCATAAATTCGCATGACGTTGAAAATCAGGTGCTAAATCTAGCGCTTCTTCGCCAATTCTTCTAAGTAATTGCTCAATGGTTGGCTCCCTCGTTACAATGTTAATTTCATCAGGATCATACTGGAAACTAACTTTTTCCTCTTGCTCTTCATCATTGTCTTCTTCCTCTAAAGTTTCTTCATCAAGTAATTCTACGTTATGGTTATTTAAATCTGTCATAATGGGTACTCCTTGGTGTTCAAACTCACGCAGTCTGCTGCTAATAATAAATCAATCAGCAAATGGGGCCTTTAAACTGGCGCACTTCAATCTTACTATCTCCCCAAATGATAGAGACGCAGGATTTCGCGCCTCTACCTAGCTAATCTATTACTTGTTTACCCTTTCCACCCCCGCCAACTCCAAAATCGGGGCTATCAAATCTTCCCGCTTCACCGCCATCATATGCACACCTTGACACAATTGCTGCGCTATCTGTACTTGCTCGGCTGCAATTTTTACCCCTTCTTGTAGCGGGTCTTTGGCTTTCGCCAATCTATCAATAATGTGCTGGGGAATATTTACACCAGGGACAACTTTATTAATAAACTGAGCATTTTTTGCCGATTTTAACAGAAAAATTCCCGCCAAAATTGGTTTTTGATGGGCAGAAGCTATCTTGTCCATAAACTTTTCTAGTCTTTCAAAATCGGTAATTAATTGACTTTGAAAAAACTGCGCTCCCGCTTCAATTTTGCGTTCAAATCGACTCTGCAAACCAGACCAACTCGCAGATTGCGGATCGACTGCAGCACCGGCAAATAAGTCTAAGACGCCATCGGTCAGGGGTTTTTCGTTGTAGTCAACACCCTGATTCATTTTCCTAATTAGTTGCAGCAAACGCACAGCTTCTAAATCAAAAACGCCTTTGGCATCGGGATGATCCCCTGCTTTTACTGGGTCGCCTGTCAGTGCTAAAATATTGCGGATACCTAAAGCATGGGCGCCCATCAGGTCAGCTTGTATACCTATACGATTGCGATCGCGGCACGCTATCTGACAAATCGGCTCAATGCCATTTTGCAATAAAATCACCGACGCTACCAACGAAGACATCCGCAATACGGCGCGGCTACCATCGGTAATATTGACAGCATGAACCCTCCCCTTAAGGGTCGCCGCCATTTCAATCATGTGCATTGGATCTCCACCTTTCGGAGGCGCTACTTCAGCAGTGATTAAAAACTCCCCTGCTTGTGCGGCTCTTTGAAAGGTATTCAAGATTGTAGGACTATTGGTATCTTGCATAACATTCAGGTTTTCGCTTATCTAACAGCGTAAAACAAATGACACCTAAATGCTAAAATCTGGGGCATGGGGCATGGGGCATGGGGGAGTAATGACAAATGACAAATGACAAATGACAAATGACAAATGACCAATGACCAATGACCAATGACCAATGACAAATGTCAAAGAGGTACAGAATAACCCAAAGCCGCTTTGACTTGTGCGAGAGTTTGGTTAGCGATCGCTTGTGCTTTTTCTCTTCCATCCCGCAATACAGACTCTAAATAGCCTTTGTCATCCATTACCGCCTGATATTTTTCTTGCATCGGCTTCAATGCATGAATTGCTGTTTCTGTCAATAATGGTTTGAATTGTCCCCAGCCCATATCTTGACATTCCGCTGCTACTTCTTCTTTGGTTTTACCAGCAAGTAGGGTATACAGTGTTAACAAGTTATGACACTCTGGACGTTCGGGATCGTCGAAAGTTAGACCGCGAACCGGATCAGTTTTACAGCGCTTTATTTTATTAGTAATCTGCTCCGGTGTATCTAGCAAATTAATCCGGCTCAATTCCGATGGATCAGACTTCGACATTTTGCGAGTACCATCGGTCAAACTCATTACCCTTGCGCCTTCCTTACGGATTAAAGGTGCGGGTAACTTCAGCACTGGCTGGTCTGGTTTGGCAAATTGGTGATTAAATCGATTGACAATATCCCGCGTCAATTCCAAGTGTTGCTTTTGGTCTTCACCCACAGGTACTTGATCTGCTTGATACAGCAAAATATCAGCCGCCATCAGCACTGGGTAGTCTAACAAGCCAACGCTGACATTTTCACCCTGCTTCACAGCCTTTTCCTTAAACTGGATCATATCTTGCAACCAGTTTAAGGGTGTGATGCAGTTGAGCAACCAAGTCAGTTCGCTATGTGCTGAAACATGAGATTGCACAAAGATACTAGAATAGTTTAAATCAATGCCACAGGCTAGATAAAGAGCGGCGATGTTGTAAGTATCTGCTGCCAACGTCGCCGGATTATGCGGTACAGTGATAGCGTGTAAATCCACCACACAAAAGTAATTATCGTACTGGTCTTGGATTTCTACCCAGTTGCGAATTGCCCCTAAATAGTTGCCCAAATGTAGATTTCCAGTAGGTTGAACTCCCGAAAGAACGCGCTGCTTACCCATAAATTTAAGTTACTTATCCCAAATCCACATTAGTAAAGTGGCACTCACAAAACACATTCAATTTTGACATTTTCTAGGATGATTCGCTGTCGAGAACAATTTCCTAGTCAACAATTTTTCCACAAACCATGACATTTATTGACAAACCGTACCAAAAACCCATATCTCCAGAAAATTTACATGCACCTCCTAGACTCACCTGTGCTAGTACAGATACTCGTAGGGGCGCAAGGCCTTGCGCCCCTACCACGTGGTCTATATACCTGAAAATTACTATCATACAAAACTTAATATCTCGTGAGAAAAACTAGCATTAACGTGGAAAGTAATTAATTTTTCTCATCCGGGGTGTGTGCTTCATGAAAGTCTTACTACTCTGGCCGATAATGCCCAATTCTTTCTGGTCATACCAGGAGACCCTTGACTTGGCTCTTTTACGCTCCACCAATCCGCCATTGGGTTTAATTACCGTAGCAGCAATGCTACCGAGTGATTGGGAAATCAAATTGTGCGATCGCAATGTCGGTCTGGAGACAGATGCAGACTGGGAATGGTGTGATTTAGTAATTATCTCTGCAATGATTATCCAAAAACAAGATTTTGGGGAATTAATTCAAAAAGGGGTAGCTTTAGGTAAAAAAGTGGCTGTAGGCGGACCATTCCCGACTTCAGTACCGGAATTTGCTCAAGCAGCAGGAGCCAACTATCTAATTTTAGATGAAGGGGAATGCACCATCCCCATGTTTTTAGCAGCGCTAGCACGGGGAGAACAACAAGGAATTTTCCGTGCTACAGAAAAGCCGGATGTCACCCAGACGCCGATACCGCGTTTCGACTTGTTAGATTTAGATGCTTACATGGCTATCACCGTGCAATTCTCACGGGGGTGTCCGTTCCAGTGTGAGTTTTGCGATATCATCACCTTGTTTGGTCGCAAACCGCGCACAAAAACACCAGAGCAGATGCTGGCTGAATTAGAAGTATTATATCAAATGGGCTGGTCACGATATGTGTTTATCGTCGATGACAATTTTATCGGCAACAAACGCAATGCTAAAGTATTTTTGCGATCGCTCATTCCCTGGATGGAAAAACGCAAATATCCCTTCCCATTACTCACAGAAGCGTCATTAAATCTAGCAGAAGACGACGAATTAATCGAACTAATGGTCAAAGCTGGCTTCGCGATGGTATTCATGGGCATTGAAACGCCAGATATAGACAGCTTAGTCGGAATTTACAAAGAACAAAATACCCGACTTTCTCTAATTGAATCATGCCATAAAATTACACGAGCCGGGTTGCAAATCATGGCTGGCTTTATTATCGGATTTGACGGTGAACATTCTGGCGCAGGCGATCGCATTCAGCAATTTGTTGAAGATACTGCTATTCCCCAGGCTCATCTGGGATTATTGCAAGCCTTACCCAATACCGCGATGTGGACACGCTTACAACAAGAAGGACGTTTACTCGAAGGCTTAAGTAAATACTTTACCTCTCAAAAAACCTTGATGAATTTTGAACCCACACGTCCAATGGCAGAAATCGTCAACGAATTTATCACCGCTTTCTGGAACCTATACGAACCGCTACCATACCTTAAGCGGACTTTTCGCCACTTTTCCATGATAAATGGTGCCCGTCCCCAAATCAACCGCCGGCTAACTTGGCATGAACTACGCTTATTAACAGTAATTTGCTGGCGACAAGGTGTATGGCGCTCAACTAGGTTATTATTCTGGTGGCAATTATTAGCGATCGCCTTCCAAAAACCCCAACTACTTTATGATTACTTTGTGGCATTAAGTTTAGGCGAACACTTCTTTACATTCCGCCATGAAGTCAAGGCTTCGCTAGAAATCCAACTCGCAGCTTTAACACAAGAGAAAGAAGAAACTAGTTATCAATTATCCTCTGTTGAAGTTACAGCAATTTTCAGGTAAATGAACCACATTTTTACAGCAATTTTCATTTCTTTGAACCACAGATCCTTTTAGTGGCGCAAGGCCTTGCGCCCCTAAAGCGTGGTCTATTTAAGTAGTCATGCAAAATTAATTACACATTTATTTAACCTGGAATGACCGTTTGACCAAGCCAATTTTAGATTTTAGATTTTAGATTTTAGATTTTAGATTGTTTCGGTACCTTGCAGTCCCCGCAGAATTTTAGATTTTAGATTTTAGATTTTAGATTTTAGATTTAATCCAAAATCCCAAATCCCAAATCTAAAATTGTTTGTCCCTTGTGGTCGGGGTCAATCCAAAATCCAAAATCCAAAATCCAAAATCGGTTGACCCAGAGGCGATCGCTAATAACCCAAGTTGAATTAAAGTTACAGTCTTTAGCTTTGATTTTTGTTTTCCGAGAGTGACACAACAGGGGGAGACTTAAGGCTTGATATCTGGTGGAGTCAAGGCTGCATATTCTTCAGGAGAAAGAGCCGCATCCTTCACATTGATCTTCTTGGAGATGAATTTTTGCTGGTAGAATAAATCAGCTATCTCCTGCTGTCCAGTCAAAATATTGTCAGTAATCGGTCTTAAGGTAAAACGCCACCGCTTGACTATTTTTTCCAACGTAGGTATATCAAGCTGGGCGTCACGGCCAATAATGGTTCTTGGGTACTTAGCGTGCTAAAATGTTAAGATATTTTTTAATAATGTTTAATAAAATAAATTATGAAACGAATAATGACTCAACTCCTAAATTTGCCTGAAGTATTAGTAGAATCAAGCCTACAAGAGGGTCAAGTCCTAATTCTATCAGTAGGTAAAAAAGCGAAAAGTGCATCGTGCCCACACTGTGGTCAAAACTCAAGACATTTACATCAAAATCAAAAATGTTTAGTGAAAGATTTACCGATGGGGGATTTTGAAGTAATACTGAATGTCAATAGACGAAGATTCAAGTGTAAAAAATGCCGAAAAACATTTAATGAAAAGCTAGATTTTCTAGGAGCAAGAAAGAGGTATACATACCGATATGCGGAATATATTATCAAACAAGTGATTAATAGTAATGTAAGTAATGTGGCAAGAAATAATGGACTAACTAATGAAGAAGTCATATCAATGCTTGAAGATGTAGCTAAAAATGTGATGCCAATAGATGTCAAAGATTTAAGAAGATTAGGAATAGATGAAATTAGTTTGGTCAAAGGACAAGGAAAATTTATTGTCGTGCTAGTAGATATAGATTCAGGTAAATTGATAGGTTTAGTAAAAGAAAGAAAACAAATTGAAATCAAAAAAACCATGAGAATGTGGGGAGAAAAAGTTTTGTCACAAATAGAAGAAGTAAGTATTGATATGACAGGCAATTATAAATCTTTAATTGAGAAGATTTGTCCAAACGCCCTTGTAACGGTAGATAGGTTCCATGTTACTAAATTAGTACATGAAGAATTAAATCGAGCTAGGATAGCAGAAAAGAAAATAGCATCTGAGTTAAATGCCCCGGAAAGAAAAAAAGTATTTGAAAGTTTAAAAGGAAATAAATTTACAATTCTAAAAGCCGAGAATAAGCTCACCGAAAAGCAAAAAGATAAATTAAATAGAATTAAACAAGCTTCTCCTTTAATAGCTAGAATGCATTCATTAAAAGAAGATTTTCACAATTTATTTGAAGACAATAAAAATGTGGTAACGGGAACGCTAGAATTAATCAATTGGTTAAAAAAAGCTGAACCATATTATCAAAGAAGTGTGCAGACAATTAAACGGTGGTTTGGAGAAATAGTCGGATATTTTGAACGAAGGACTACCAGTGGAGTAGTAGAAGGAATAAATAATAAACTGAAGTTAATAAAGCGAAGTGGATTTGGATTTAGAAACTTTCGTAATTTTGAGATTAGAGCTTTACTTTCTTGGCATTATCCTATCAATTTAGCACGCTAAGTACGCAAGAGCCATCCTACGCAACCACGGATTATTAACCGTAGGACGGCAGTGTAGATGAGGCCGCATGGTGGTACATCAAGCTAGAAGAACATGCTCAGTCCCAATTGCTAGCAGAAGCCGCAGGTAAACCCGTGCTAATTGACCACGACGGGTTCTTGCGTACTTAGCGTGCTAAATTAATATTATAATGCCAAGAAAGTAAAGCTCTAATTTCAAAATTGCGAAAATTTCTCAAACCAAATCCACTTCTTTTTATCAATTTTAATTTATTATTTATTCCTTCTACTACTCCATTAGTAGTTTTTCTTTCAAAATATCCTATTATCTCTCCAAACCATCGTTTAATTGTCTTAACACTTTTTTGGTAATAAGGTTCAGCTTTCTCTAACCAATCTAGTAGACCTGAAATTCCTTCTCCTAAATCTTCACTGTTATCAAAAATATTATGGAATTCCTCTTTCAATGAATGCATTATTCTTAATAAAGGTGACGCCTCCCTGATTTTATCTAATTTATTTTTTTGTTTATCCGTAAGTTTATCTTCAGCTTTTAAGAGCGTAAATTTGTTACCTTTCAAACTATCAAATACTTTTTCTCTTGACTCAATATTTAATTCTAAAGCTGTTTTCTTTTCGTCTACTCTAGCTTGATTGAGCTACTGATGTATCACTTTGGTAACATGGAACCTATCCACCGTCACAACAGCTTTTGAGCAAACTTTATCGACTAAACTTTTATAATTTCCGGTCAGATCCATACTCCAGCACTTCTATTTTTTCTAAAACTTCTTCTCCCCAGGTTTTCAGAAAATTTTCTATGACAACTTGTTTTCTTTCTTTTACTAACCCTATTAATTTTCCCGTATCTATATCTACAAGTACAACAATAAACTTTCCTTGACCTTTAACCAAACTAATTTCATCGATTCCCAACCTTCTTAAATTGCTTAAATCTATTGGCAGAAATTTTTGAGCTACGTCTTCAATCATTGAATTAACCTCTTCATCACTTAATCCATTATTTTCCGCAACATTACTTACACTACTACTAATAACTTGTTTAACAATATTTTCTGCGTATCGATGCGTAAAACTCTTTTTTGTTCCAACAAAATCAAGCTGCTCGCTAAAAGTTTTTCGACATTTTTTACACTTAAATCTTCGTCTATTTAAATTTAGTATTACTTCTTTATCCCCCATCGGTAAATCTTTGACTAAATGGCTTTGATTCTGGTGTAGATGTCTTGACTTTGTACCACAGTGTGGACATACTGCACTTTTTTCCTTTTTACTTACTGATAAAATTAATACCAAACCTTCTTGTATACTGGATTCCACCGTTACGCCTGGTAAGTTTAAGAGTTGAGTAAGGACTCTTTTCATAATTAACTTTACTGAAATATAAATAGATATGCTAATATTTTAGCACGTTAAGTACGCAAGAACCCGTCACGCACCCTAGGATTATTAATGTGCCAGTTGCGTAAGTCCTAATGACTTCTTGTCAGCCTTATAATCACCTCATATTCGGTCGAATTACCGTAGTTTATGAAAACTAAACAAAATATTACACGAATAGCTATAAAAAGCAAGTCTTTAGACAGATGATTTTTTGGCGTTTTGAGGTTAATAGCAATTCTATGTGAGGCTGCACATTAACGCCCTCAGGCTAGAAGTCTGGGGCTACCAGAACAAAGCCTGCCGACCCAGGCTAATTATGTGCATCTTCATCGAGAATTGGTATAAGCAACACTTGAAAAGTGTATGAGGTGCAAGGTCTTTGATCAAGGTTGATGATTTGAGCAGCAATTGACTATTAAAAGTCACATAAAACCATCGTGTTTTAGGACTTTAAAAATTTACAATGTAGCGAAAGTTATTGTTTGAATTTAAAACAAAATATCTATTTTTTCTAATTTAGAGAAAATAAATGTCATGCTACAATCACAACAAAATTGTCTAAAAATCTAGCTAGCAAATAAGATTACAGTAGCTAAATAGCCTAGCAATATTTAATTTGCCCTGCTTTATCTATGATAATTTCCCACAAAAAACCAATTATTTCAACATAGAACAAACTCATCAATCAATGTGCAAATATCATCATGAAGTACGTTACTAGTTTCTTTAGCACTGTGTTTGCTGTTAGTGCTGGACTGTGGTTACTACCTCAAACGGTAGGTAATGCAGTTACTTTAAGAGATGGGACGATCGCCTTTACCGAACCACCGCGTTTAGTGAGTGCGACAACACCATACAATGATACAAACACGTGGGATACCACATACTATTTCACCCTAGAAGTGCCTGCGACGGCTGGGGAACCACTGCAACAGGTTACTTTTAATCAAATACAGGGGATTGAACAAATTCAATTTAATCATCAAGATACCTTTGCTTTTGAGGGAACACGCGATCGCCAGGGAACAAAACTAGCACTCAACAATGTCACAATTGACCAAAAACAACAAACTGTTACAGTCAAGTTTGATTCTCCTGTTACACCAGGTAAAACGGTCACTATTGGATTGCGAACTTTCCGCAATCCAACTGGTGAAGGCGTCTATTTATTTGGTGTGACAGCATTCCCCGTTGGACAAAAAACTGTAGGTCAATATCTCGGCACTGGTCGCCTACAATTTTACTCTGATACTTCCTCAGGTAATTAATTTTATCTGAACTATTAGGTAAAAAATCTCTAATTTAAGCTGTGGAGGATAGGTATAAATCTATCCTCTGTTTTCTTTTTTGGTAAGATTTAGGTACTCTAGAAGCTTTGTAATTATTAATATCAATAAATCTTAATTGCCTCTTGTTTTTTAACCCAATCTGTGTAAACCTTATAAACATATACTACTGTAACTTGATAGAGTTACCGTAGTATTAGGAGTAAATACGTGGGTTGCCTGATAGACTCAAAATTTAGTTCTCTTTTGTCAATTAATAGCATTTAGTACAACGGTTGTTAAAAGCTATGTCTGAGCCACGCTATGGGATTTGGATTCCAGTTTACGGCAATTGTGGCGCGATGAACCACCCTCTTGAACCTCGTGATGCCAGCTACTCACGGGCGAAAGATTTGCTCGATCTGGCTGAACAGTCTGGTTTTACTACCACTTTGATTGCAGAACACATTATTAATCCGAGAAACCAAGAATTAGACCAGCTCGAAACCTGGACAACAGCAGCGGCGTTAGCCGAAGCCACCAATTCTATTGAAATTATCGCCGCTGTTAAGCCCTTACTTTTCCATCCAGCAGTTTTAGCGAAGATGGCACTAGGAATTGATGCTATCAGTGGCGGACGTTTTGCAATCAACTTAGTTAGTGCTTGGTTTAAGCCAGAAATGGAGAAAGCCGGTATATCCTTTCTCCCCCATGATGAACGCTACCGCTATTCCCAAGAGTGGATCAAAGTAGTCAAAGCCCTATGGAGTGGAGAGAAGGTTAACTTCAAAGGAGATTATTTTCAAATTTCTGATTTGAGATTCAATCCACCTCCCGTAGCCAGACCCCATCCCCGCGTGTATTTAGGGGGTGAGTCAGAACCAGCCCAGGCTTTAGCCGCACAAGAAGCCGATGTATTTTTCCTCAATGGTCGTCCTTTAGAAATAATACAACAGACAATTGCCCAGGTTTTGTCACAGGGGTATTCTCGCCCCAAACCTTTAGGCTTTGCCATGTCAGCCTTTGTAATTGCGCGATCGACAAACCAAGAAGCGCAGGAAGAATTTCAACGATTGCAAGCACTAGTAGCGCAAGACGATCGCTCCGAACTGCTTAAAGGCGTTGATTCGGAAGTCGTCATGTTCAAAAACATGGCGAAATACCCAGGTGTGGGGAGTAACGGCGGTACAGCCGCTGGTTTAGTTGGTAGTTATGACACCGTAGCTACTCGAATTGCCGAATTTACCAGAGCAGGAATCGGTACTTTTATGCTGCAATTTCAACCATTTCCCACAGAAATGAGGCGTTTTGCACAGGAAATCATACCGCGAGTCCGGGAGTTAACCGTCAGCAGAGAACAGTATCTAAGTAGGTAATGGCGACTGGGGTCAAAGGTCATTCATTGTCCCCCCATCACCCCATTACCTAATACCCAATACCCAATACCTAAAGGAAACTTTATGACTGCAATCCTCACACGCCCTGCTTGGACAACTGATTTAGAAATTGAAATCTTTGACAGACTGCTTGATCAGCACGCCCCGCATTTGCCGAAAACTCGCCAACAAGAGCCAAGACCCCCAGTAACTGAAGAAGAAATCGAAAATTTCTACCACTTCCGCATTGGCGGTGCAGCTCATGACTTGTTTATTGTTCAAGTCTGCGCCAAGGTAATTGACCAAATTCCTGATCCCGAATTGCAGCTATTTTTAAGCCGACAATTGGGGGATGATGGCGCCCATGCTGAAAATACTCGGCGGCGTGTCCAAGCCTTATCGGGACGGGACCCCATTGATGATATCCAAAAGCAAGTGGACAAGCATTGGGAATATATGGGAGATTTGCCGATTCGTAATTGGCAAGGTTTCTTGTCCTTTGAGCTGCACTACGAACTTCATATTGTGGCTTTGTTATTGCTGAATAGCCGTACCACCAACATCAACGACCCCCTATCAGGAAAGTTTGCCGCCGAGAGAATTTTACCAGATGAAGCTGTTCATCGTTTAGGAGTTGTCGCTTGGTGGCAACGCAAATTTGACCAAGCCTCAACCGCAGAAAAAGAGGATTTAATAGCACAAGTCCTATTCGTGGATGAAGAAGGTCAAAGGCGACGGAATCCCTACCTGAAGGAGCATTGGCAACTTACCCATCGCGCTATTGGTAGTGAAATTGCGACTTTACCTGTCATTTATGATGCATGGCGTCAGGAAGTCCTATCTTACTTTCTGGATATTCCTGTTTCTAAACTCCCCAAACTTGTGAGCGTTAACGATTAACTGGGTATGGGGCATAGGGCATGGGGCATGGGGCATAGGGCACAATCTCTCACCCCATCCCCCCATCCCCCCCTCCCCCCCTCTCCCCATCTCCCCCTCTCTCTCTCCCATTCACCAAGGAGAATTTATGACTGCAAGCTTAACCCGTAGTTGGAATGTAGAGTTTGAAAAACAAAATCTGGAGCAACTGTTTAACCAGCACGCTCCTCATATACCCTTAATTCGTCAACAGGCTAGTCGTCCGCCACAAACAGAAGCAGAAAAAGCCAATTTCTATGAATATTGGGCTGCTACAGGTGGTCACGATTTATTTATTGTGCAAGCTGCTAGTAAGGCCATTTGGTTGATTCCTGACCCAGATTTGCATTTAATTTTGAGCAGACAAATTGGTGATGATGGCGCCCATGCGATCGCCTTTCGCGAGAGAATTATTGCTCTGACTGGACGTGATCCCATTAAAGATATCCAACGGGAAGCCCAACGCCATTGGGATTTTTTAGAAGATGTACCCTATCGCAACTGGCTTGGGTTCATCGCTTGGGAACTGCACTACGAACACCATATTTTACCCCAAGTTTGGTTTAATAAACTCACATCGCTTATCGGTGATGAAGAATTAGCCCACAGAAGTCAGGAGCAATTTAACGATGATGAAGCGATTCACCGCATAACAATCGCTAATTGGTGGCGCAAAAAGTTTGAGCAAGCTTCACCTAGCGAACAATCGGAACTTGCTGCACAATTGTTAGAACTTGATGAAGAAATTCAACAACGGCGTGCGCCTTACATTAAACAGCGCTGGCTTGATGCGGAAAACTTTAATGGTGCTAACACCAAGGGTATTGAACCAGTATACGATGCTTGGCGAAAACAGGTGATTTCTTACCTGCTTGATATCCCCAATCCCCAGCTTTCTGGCTCTTCCGTACTTAGCGTGCTGAATTTGTGAAAAAATAAGTTTAAAACCCTTGACTGGCTCAGATAAAAGCCATTATTTTTTGTATTTGAGCTAGTGTTACTAAAAATTAAATTATAAACGCCCGTAAGCCTTATTGTTAAAGCAATTTAATCGACTTTAATTAATAATTAAGCACGCTACGCACGCAAGAGCCGAAATTCTGAAATGATTACATTTACTGATGTCCGCAAAATCTATCACCAAGGGGAACAAAAAGTAGTAGCCCTAGATGGCGTCAGCCTTCACGTCAAAGCAGGTGAGATTTTTGGTGTTTTAGGACAAAGTGGAGCAGGAAAAAGCACCTTAATTCGCTGTGTGAATCAATTAGAAAAGCCTACATCCGGTTCAGTCACCGTAGACGGACAAGAGATAACCAAACTTTCTGGCGCCAAGTTACGCCAAAGCCGTCAGCACATAGGTATGATTTTCCAACACTTCAACTTACTAAGTTCCAGAACTGTGGCCGAAAACATCGCCTTACCCTTGGAAGTGATTGGTTACAGCAAACTGAAACGACGGGCGAAAGTTGAAGAATTAATCTCACTCGTTGGCTTATCAGGTAGGGCTAACGCTTATCCAGCGCAGCTTTCGGGGGGTCAAAAACAGCGGGTGGGTATTGCGAGAGCTTTAGCTGGGGAACCGAAAGTGTTACTTTCCGATGAAGCAACTTCCGCACTCGATCCGCAAACTACGCGATCAATTTTAGAACTACTGCGCGACCTTAACAAGCGTATGGGGTTAACAATTTTGTTAATTACCCATGAAATGGGGGTAGTCAAACAAATTTGCGACAGTGTAGCGGTACTCCATGCTGGCAAAATTGTCGAACAGGGACAAGTCAGTGATTTGATAGCCAAGCCAGACTCGTTTCTGTCCCAAGAAGTTTTTCCCCGTCGCAATGGATATACACCGCGTGCTGGTGCTGTGTTAGCAACCATCGCCTTTGCGGGAGAACAAGCCAATCAGCCGATATTCGCCACTTTAGCACGTCGTTTTGATGTGGATATTAATATCCTCAGCGGTAGTGTGGAAACCATCGGTAATCAACGTGTTGGTCAGTTTCATATCGAACTAGATGGGGAAAATATCGCCCAAGCTTTGGAATATTTACACGAGTCAGAGTTTGCAGTGGAGGTTCATTAATGCAAGGACAGGAATTGCTGTTTAGTCTTTGGCTAGCTACTGGTGAAACTTTTTACATGGTCTTGACATCAGCCTTAATCGCTGTGCTTTTAGGTTTGCCTTTGGGTTTATTGTTGGTGATGACTGGCCCTGGTAACTTACTAGATTATCCCAAATTGCACAAAGGATTAAGTGCTGTTGTTAATACTGGGCGCTCATTTCCGTTTATTATTTTGTTAGCTTTCGCGCCTTAGCCTGGCACCATAACTGTACTCAGTTTGGTGTCGGGATATAAGGCGATTAATTACGAAACGCCCCAATTACCAATATTAGCCATAGGCTGATTCGGTAATTGGGGCAGTTGAGTAATTAATAATCTTTTGTTTTATTTTGGCTTGTCTTGGGATTCAACATAGTTGACTTTTCCTTCTCGATACTTTATAGTAATAAACGTCAACACTAAATGCAATCAAGTAGGTGATTTCCTTATACTGCTTAACTATCAGTACCGCGCTTATCCAGACACCAAGCAAAAAATCCAGCTAAACAATTGGTTAAGAATTTGTCGATACTGGTACAACAGGCAGTTAGGAGACAGGTTCGACTGGTATCAGTATAATCGGACTGCAATTAATTTTTGTCCGTTAATTTGTTCAATACCAAAATTACGAGACAACCCCGACTATTACTCACAAAAAAAACAACTTCCTGTTATTAAGTCCGACTTGATAAAGGTAAGTCATTCTGGTGAACTACTAGACTTTACAAGTGTTCCATCTCAGACATTACAGGATGTATCCAAGCGTGTAGACTTGGCTTTTTCTCGCTTTATTGAAGGTGATTACAAAGGAAATCGTAGTGGCAAACCTCGTTTTAAAAATGCTGCGCGTTATCGCACAATAAAAATTGAAGGTCAAGCTATTACTGTCGAACGTGTTGAGCAAGAATGGCTATTTTTGTCATTTTCAAAATTAAAAGGCTGGGTAAAGGTGCGTTTACATCGCCCATTACCTAATGGATTTATTTTAAAAAATGCTCTTTTGACAAAAAAGGCGGATGGGTGGTACGTAACCATTTGTTTGTCAGACCCAAATATTCCTACCTTTACACCTGATGAAATTGCTCCAACTTGGGAAAACAGTCTTGGATTGGATGCAGTATTACATGAAGATGATTATTTGGCAACTTCAGAGAATACCAAGCTACCATCGCTAAAATCTTTCTCTAAGTCCGAAAAGAGACTAGCAGATATATCCAAACGTAAATCCACCAAGAAAAAGGGCAGTAAATCACGCCGTAAATTAGCTAAAAAAGAAGCAAAAGAACATCAACGTATTGCCAGAGCTAGAATTGACCATGCTTTTAAAACTGCCCATACCTTGCTCAAAACTGGGAAGAAAGTTTTTGTATATGAAGATTTAAATTTAAGAGCTTTATCAAAGAAAAATAAAGCCAAACAAGATGAAAATGGGAAATATTTACCCAACGGTCAATCAGCTAAATCAGGATTAAATAAATCCTGGAACGATGCTGCATTTGGACAATTTTTCACAATCCTAGAATACATAGCCCGAAAAGCTGGAACTAGGACAATAGCAGTCAAACCTGCATACACATCTCAATTGCTTGCGTATCGTGATGAATTTATCTTCACTGATTGCAACATTCGTAATTATTGGGACGAAAAAGAATCGCTTTTGGTTGATAGGGATATTAATGCCGCTATCAACGTAAAGCGCGTTGGGCTGGGACTGTTCCCAACGATAAAACGCCGTAAAGGGAATCCGGTAGTGGATGGTTCTACTACTAATAGTACCTCTAAGGAAGTTCTGGCAGCATTGCGAAATGTACCAGAAGCCTATACCGTATTTGGTACTCCAAATCGGTGTAGGTAGTTCACTAGTTTTAACACCATTAACGCGATTAATTGTTGGGACATCCATCGGTAGCACTGCCGCGTTAGTACCCCTGACTCTCGCCGCCATCCCATTTTTTGCCCGAATTGCCGAAACCAGCCTCTTAGAAGTAGATAAGGGACTTGTAGAAGCAGCCCAGGCTATGGGTTGTAACTATTGGCAAATCATCTTTAAAGTCCTGATTCCCGAAGCCTTCCCATCTTTAGTATTGGGTGGCACAATCCTCATCGTGAGTTTACTTAATTCTTCGGCAATGGCTGGGGCGGTCGGTGGCGGTGGATTAGGTAATTTGGCAATTCAATATGGCTACCAACGGTTTGATGTTGGGGTGATGTTTTCTACTATTGCGACATTGATTGTCCTGGTACAGATTATACAGCTTGTAGGCGATCGCCTGGCACAGCAGATGCGAAAGAAATAGGACAAGGGAGAGAAGGGACGTAATAACAAATGACAACTAACAACTGACAAAAAAGGAGTTGAACAGATGTTTTTTGGTCAAATTGAGAGAGAATGCTTGGATAACGAATTTTGGTCACTCTCGTACAAGACTAAATTACCAGAGCGTCTACAGTTGTTAGTTGATCAAGAACAGGGAATATGCGATATCTGGGAATACCAGCAACAGCCTAATGATTTGCTTCGGTCTCGCAACAGGGCAAACAAGGCGATTGTGAAACCAGATTAAGTCTCCTCAAAGCCTGAGTCCCGCCTGCTTCATTAGCGGTAGGATCTGATCGCCGAAAAATTCCAGGTCTGGTTGGAAGTCAAAAAAGCTCAACTGCAACCCGTCAACACCAGCCTCCTTCAGCAACAGGAACTGCTCAACCACCTGCTCTGGCGTGCCAATCACCTCAATGTTACCGCCAATAGCACGGCGTTTGGGTGCATCCTTGTCTTGGCGTCCCTTCCAAGCGTGGGCGTCGCTGTCGAAGCGTCCAAAGCCCAGAGGCGTATCTGGGTCGGCGTGGGCGACGATCGCATCGTAATAAGCCCCAGTCTCGGCCTCGGTCTGGCGGCTGATCACCATCGGGTTGAGGAGAGTACGTACAGAGCGGCCGATATCACTCGCTGCTTGCTTAATCCGCGCCGTGTGGGCTGGTAGCAATTCAATGGCGCTTTTGAAGTCAGATCCCCCAGGGCTAGTGATGAACACGATGTCAGAGTATCGCGCCGCGAAAGAGATGCCGGCATCCGAACCAGTGGCGTTAACAAGTACCGGGCGGCCGTATTTCGGCTTGGGTGTGACGAAAGCATCCTTCAGCTTCCACGATGACTCGCCCTGAAACGAGAAGTTATCATCGTCATTCCACAAGCGCTGCAATACTTCGATGAACTCAGATGCGAGTTCATAGCGGCGGTCATGCTCAATCCGATTCCAGCCGAACATCTCGTGTTCAACTGCGCGGTGACCAGTCACTACATTGATGCCCCAGCGGCTACTGGATATATGGTCTAGGGTTGCGCCGTACTTGGCTAAGTGCAGCGGATGCAGTGGTCCATATAGTACATGGATGGTAGAAATCAGTAGTATCTTCTGCGTTAGGCTTGTCAGCGCGGCGGTGGTGACAAAGGAGTCTAGTGCCTGTCCGTTGAGGACGCCGCCATAGCCGCCCTTGGGTAGCCACTGCGACAGCGCAAACACCAAATCAAAGCCCAGGGACTCGGCACGTAACACCAGGGCTTTGTTGTATTCAAAGCTCCAGTCGGTAGTACGCGGTAGGGTGGAGGCGCTCCAACCCCCTGCCTGGATTGGGAGGAAAAGACCGAGCAGAATCGGCTGTTTCAGCGCCAGAGAAAGGGGGCTATCAGCAAAGTCTGTGGGAGCCGCAAAGCGTTCCCAGCCTACGAGAGAACCGGGGTGGTGGCTAAGGGTCATCGTGCAAAGAAGTCCTGTATTTGAACGTTGAGAAAAATTATATAGGTAAACTACGGTTTATTGATAGATTTACCGTAGTTTTTCAAAAAAGCTGGATTAAAGCCCTGGGATTTTTGGGCGATCGCCTCGGTAACAAATCGATAGAGTTAGAAGTTGAGGCCAATGGGAAAAAGCTCAAAGTCAAAGTCAAAGCCAGCAGTCGAGAAGATTTAGAACAAATCGGGATTTTCACCCAATTCTCTTAATTTAGCCGCTAACCGGTCGGCTCGTGCTTTTGCTTCCTCCTCTCGTGCTTTCGCTTCCTCCTCTCTTGCTAGTGCGGCTTCTGCTTGTGCTTTGGCTGCTTCTTCTGGTAACAAAACCAAATTTCCAGCTACATCATAAAACCGCAACCATATTGCAGTTTCTCTATCTATAGTTCCTTCCCACGTTCCCAACCAGAAATTTAAACGTCTACACCATAGCCAATTGCGCTCATTTGGAATTAAAGGCTGGTATTGTTGATTATCATCTAAATGCCATCCCTGCAAAGAATTAGGGTCAAAGGGGTCCAAGACAAAATAATCTGAGGTATGGAAAGTTTGTTCGTAAAGATTTTTCTTAATGCCTTTATCTATTACTGCGGTAGATGGTGACATTAATTCCACAATCACATCAGGATAACGACCATTTTCTTCCCACACTACCCAACCTTGTCTTGGGTTATTACCGTCAACATTCAACACAGCAAAAAAATCCGGGCCGCGAAAGTCACGGTTACGAACTTGGGTACTGCTGTAATAAATAAACATATTTCCCCCAGTAAAATAATCATTGCGCTCAGTCCAAGCTTGCTGCAATGACCGAATGAGGACATTCATCGCAATCCGGTGACGATTTGATTCCAAGGGTTCACCATCATCAAATATTAAATCTGTAGGTGGCATGGGGGGTTCCCAGTCCACAACGGCTGTTGGTTGCAATATCGCTGCTGTTTGGTTTTCAGTAGTCATGAGCGATCGCCTTTCTCATTAAGCCCTAAAATTCCATCTTAAGCGCAGAGTAGGAAGTTAGCAGTTGTCCTAATATTCTTGCAATGCTCCTAGCTTGGCAATACCCGGCCAGATCACAGCTACAGCAATCACTACAAAAATTGTGCCAATTCCACCACCAACTACAGAGATAACTGGGCCGAATAAAGCTGCTGTCAAGCCCGATTCAAAGCCTCCTAACTCATTGGAGGCACTAATAAATACACTATTAATTGCCGCAACCCGACCACGTAAATGATCTGGGGTTCTAATCTGCACTAAGGTGTGGCGAATCACAACGCTAATCGTGTCTAGTGCGCCACTCAGCACTAGCATCAAGAGTGACAGCCAAAACCATCGCGACAACCCAAAGATAATTGTTACCACCCCAAAGCCAACTACTGACCAGAGTAAAGCAGGCCCAGCTTTGCGTAAGGGTGGTAGATATGCTAGTAAAACTGCCATAAATAAGGCCCCTATCGAGGGGGCTGCTTGGAGGTAGCCTAACTCTAATGGACCGACTCGTAAAATATCCCTGGCGAAGATCGGTAGTAGCGCGATCGCACCCCCCAACAACACTGCAAACATATCCAAGGTAATCGCTGCTAAAATCAATTGATTTTCCCAGACGAACTTAGCCCCGGCTGACAAGGCTTTGAGTGAGATTGGTTCTTTGGCTTGAATGGTTTCTTGTTTTGAGAGCGCCGCAGTTAAGATAAAACACATCAAACTAGCGATCGCCGCCAACACATAGACCCCTGTGGCACCTCCCAACAAAGCAATACCAAATCCTCCCAAAGCCGGGCCAATGACTGAGGCTAACTGAAAGCTACTACTATTCCAAGTAGCTGCATTGGTAAAAGCACTAACAGGTATAAATTGCCACATCAAGGCATCACTGGCTGGTTTCAAAAACGCTTTAGCAATCCCTGTAAAAACTAAGCAAACATAAAATAAAATGACTGCGCCTTTAGTCCATGAAAGTAGACCCAAAGTTAGGGAACATAAAACTAATAAAAATACTGATAATAACACTATGAGTTTGCGATCACGGCGATCGGCGACATCGCCAGCAATTAAGGTCAGAGCAATCATCGGTAAGACTTGGGCTAACCCCACACCACCTAACGCTAAAGCTGAATTTGTCCGCTCGTAGAGCTCCCAACCAATGGCTACAGTCTGCATTTGTGACCCGATGAACAAAAGTACACGCCCAATCATAAATAGTCGATAATCTCGAAACCGTAAGGCGGCAAAAGGATCATGTTGTGCAGGCGTACTATTGGGTAAGTTTCTTTTCTGTTTGCTCAAGGTAAGTCACCTGTAGGTATGATAAAATTGATCTAATATGTATGCAAGAACACTTGCCCGAAAATTAATACCCACAATGATGGTTGCAAGGCTCGCACTACCAAATCAGTGGGATCATCCCCGCGTTTGAGCAGTTTCATCTTCGCAATCACAAGCTTTTTAGCGCCCACCTACTTAGGTTAATAAACTAACTTCCAACTCACCATACCTAAGATAGCGTAAATCACAATGCGGAGTGTATTTTGAGGTATCATTTGGCAAAGTTTTGCACCAATCATCACCCCGGGAACTGTACCAATCCAAATTGGGATTACTAAGCCCCAGTTCACTGTTCCTAATAATATATGTCCGATGGAGGTGAATAACAACAAAATTGCTGCTTGTGCTAAATCTGTACCTACTAATTTCTGCGACTCAAGCTGAAAAAAGGCAATCAGCACTATCGCAAACATTGAACCAGAAGAGACACTAGTTATCCCCACCATACAGCCTAAAAAGGCTCCCAAAGCTAGGGTTTGGATTCTACCTAAGTTAGTATTTAAGTCAAATTTGGGTGGTTCGGGTAATTCCAAATTAGGGAAAAATATCTTGAGAAGTAGTTGTGTCACCCCTAAACAGGTAACTAATAAAATCATCACGCCAATTAATCGGAGGAGAATATCATCTAGATTGAAATTTTCTGTATGTTTTAACAGGTATAAAATTCCTACTCCTGTTAGTGAACCGGGAACACTTCCCAAGGCTAGCCATGTGACAACTGGTACATCAATTGTTTGCTGTTCCCAATGTTTAAATCCGCCGATAACCTTCATTAAAGTTGCAGCTACTACATCAGAACTCACTGCAACAGCAGGCGGTACTTGAAATACAAAAATTAACATTGGTGTGATAAGAGAAGCTCCACCAACGCCTGTCAAACCAACAATAATACCGATGAAAAGGCTTAGTAATGGTAATAATAAAAAGTCCATATTACTCTTAATAAGATAGGATGTGGAATTACTGAATCTCTGACTGAAAATAAGCTTTTGCTTCTCTACTAAGTAAGTCCTTGTTACAGAACTTTAGGGTTTTATTCCCCATAAAAAAACCCCGGCTAACTACCGGGGAATAGTGCTGGAGTATCAAGAATATTGAAATGTATCAATATGAGAATCACTATGGTATAGACCGTTGAAGAGCCTAAACCCATCAATAGCTCTTTTTTGAGGTTGCGTTCTTTAGGTTGGCCTTGAACAACGTCTACAAGCCCTACTTGCATCAAAAGAATCCCTGCTATGTTAGAGAGCCAGTAGCCGAGGATTGAACAAGGTATCAGTAAATTTGGCGAGAACAAACTACAGAGATAACCAAACCCATAAGCTATTGGTAGATTGAAAAACAGGTCATTCCACCAAGACATGGGTGACAGCAAAAATCCAATTACCACAAAAAATCCGCCTCTGAGTCTTTTGAGCATGATTCCTATATTCCATCCCTCTGGAACTGTCTGTAGTGGGTGTTCAGTATAAAATTCCTCTTTTGAGTTATATTTACTGCTATTTGCATACGTGTTATCCATATTAATCTCCTGCAATACGATGAACTTATCGTAGTTTAATCCTAAAGATCCCCAAATGTCTATATGTTAATACACAATTCCGACAGATTTACTGTTATTTACGGTCGTAGATTGAGCAAAAGCCTGATAATGCAAGCTGAACTGGAGATAAATTCCTAGGTATTTTGGTTCCTATTTTGATTTTATCTGCTGGAAAAACTATGGTTTGTTGCTTCACAATAGATTAATCGTTATAGAAGCGAGACGCTGAGTAAAAATATTTTAGGATGAGGACGAGTTTAATTTACACCTGCATTAGATGGATGTTTTACCCAAAATGCCGCGCCAATTGATAATTTATAATTAGTCAGGTAGTTGAATTTAAACGACATCTAAAACAGGACTGCTTGGTCGTTGCGCTTGAGTCGAACCCTGGGAAATCGTCAATGTTGAATTATGCTGTGAGCGAATCAATTAGGGGGTATGACCCAGCATCGAAAAACAGCCATTTTCTAGTAATGAAATATCACCAATAGACTCAGGATTATAAACGCATATATTGATTCCATAATCAACTTTAACTGTGCCACGATTGTGCCAGTTTAAGATGCTTTGTCCTGGTGATAGTTTTCAACGAACTCTTGTACAATCCTTATTGGATAAGGCTTTGAGACGAAAAACTCACACTTTTAGCATGATTTGAGTTCATTGACACTGTTCTGTCATTCCACTAATTTTTAGTTTTTCGCATTACTTAAAGGCTCTAATCCCTCAAGGAATTAGGGAGTTTTCTAATTAGTAAAAACCATGTAATGTAGATTCAATCACTTGAATTTATCTATTTAAAAAAAAATAGTGTTTGCTCCGATTAAGCAAACAGGATACAGTGAAATTAAACCTTTGGGAGGAAGCGATCGTAAGTAAGTAAGTAAGTAAGTAAGTAAGTAAGTAAAAAAAGCAAATGAAAATCGAGCGTTAGAGCAGCAAACGCTCAAAAATGAAGGAAATGATGGCTATGACAAGTGAAGGAAAACTAAATGCTAGTATTCACGGCTTAAAAAGAGAGTGTCTTTCATATGGGGAAATTCTGGCTCAATCAGTCGCCGTAATTGCACCAACTACTACACCGGCTGCAAATTTAGGGTTGATATTTGCCTCTTCAGGAAATGGTACATGGTTAAGTTTCTTAATCGGTTTGATTGGACTGGTGTTTGTCAGTTTCAACATCAACCAATTCGCCAGTCGTACGGCTTCTCCGGGTTCGCTGTATACCTACATCGCCAAGGGTCTCGGTTCCACAGCAGGTGTGATATGTGGCTGGGGGTTGATATTGGCGTATTTGTTTACAGGGATGTCGGTCTTATGTGGGTTTGCTAACTTTGGTCAAACCTTGTTGAGTCATATTGGGATTCAAACCCATATTCTGACGCTGTTGGGGTTGGGAACTGCGATCGCCTGGTACGCTGCATATAAGGACATTCAGCTATCAGCAAAAGCCATGCTGTGGTTAGAGGGAATCTCTGTAGGATTGATTGCGATTTTAGGATTGATTGTTTGGATACACAATGGCTTTGCAATTGACATGTCCCAACTCACCCTAAAAGGTGCAACTCCTAGTGGTGTAGCAATGGGGATTGTCTTGGTGGTGTTTGGTTTTTCCGGCTTTGAAAGTGCAACTTCTTTAGGTGATGAAGCGCAAAAGCCCTTGAAAAACATTCCCAAAGCAGTGATTCAAAGCGCTCTACAAGCTGGTTTGTTCTTCATCCTCATGGCTTACATTGAAGTTCTGGGTTTCGGTAATAGTTCCGTTGACTTAGCGAAAACCGAAGAACCGCTATCATTTTTAGCAAATCAAGCAGGTGTAGGCTTTTTGGGAGAACTAATTGCTTTAGGCGCACTGCTATCATTCTTCGCCTGTATCCTCGCTTGTATCAATCCAGCGGCCAGAATCTTCTTTATGATGGCGCGTCACGGTTTAATTCACGCTTCACTGGGTAAAGCCCATGATGATAACCTGACACCCCATACAGCGATCGCTTTATCATCCTTAATTACATTTTTCATCCCAGCTTCCATGAACCTATTCGGACTCAAACCCTTTGAGAGCATGGGTTATCTGGGAACCATTTGTACCTATGGATTCTTGCTGGTGTACATTCTAGTTTGCCTCGCAGCGCCAGTATATCTATATAGGATAGGAAAGTTGCGATCGCTAGACATAGTATTCTCTGCCTTAGGCGTAGCTTTTATGATGATCCCCATAGTAGGGACCGTGGGGATTCCTGGTAGTAGCCTCTTCCCTGTACCAGAAGCACCTTACAACGCCTTTCCTTATCTATTCTTGCTCTACCTGAGTGCAGGTTATGGATGGTTCATCATCCAAAAGCAACGTTATCCAAAAATGGTCAAGAAAATGGAGCGCGCGATTGAAGCTATTCACGTCAGATTTAATGAAGTAGGGAGTAGGGACTAGGAACTGGGAGTTGGGAGTTATGAGTTGGGAGTTATGAGTGAGGAGTTAGGAGTTATGAGTGAGGAGTTAGGAGTTATGAGTGAGGAGTTAGGAGTGAGGAGTTGGGAGTTTCAAGGACAAATGACTTTTGACTTTTGACTTTTGACTTTTGACTTTTGACTTTTGACTTTTGACTTTTGACTTTTGACTTTTGACTTTTGACTTTTGACTTTTGACCAATGACAAATGACAAATGACAAATGACAATGAACATAATCACAGCAATAACCACAGCAATTACAGCCTTTACAGCTACCAACCTTGATGATTTGGTGATTTTGACACTTTTGTTCTCACAAATAAATGCAACTTTCCATCGTTGGCATATTGTTGTTGGTCAGTATATAGGCTTTGCGGCACTTGTGCTAGCTAGCATTCCCGGCTTTTTTGGGGGTTTAATTTTTCCACCACATTGGATTGGACTGCTGGGACTCATACCCATAGCTATCGGTTTGGGTCGTTGGCTGAATCAAGAAAGTGATTCATCAGAGGAAGTCAATCAAAATGCGAATCTATCCCCAACCTCTGGTCTAGCCAATTTTCTTTCTCCTCAAACTTATAGCGTCGCAGCAATTACCATCGCCAACGGGAGTGATAATATAGGTATCTATGTACCCTTGTTTGCCAGCAATAACTTAGGGGAACTGGTGGTGATGCTCAGTGTATTCTTTACCCTCGTTGGGGTTTGGTGCTATGCGAGTTACCAATTAACCCGCCAAAGTGCGATCGCTAATTTCTTGACTCGCTATGGTAATAGTCTGGTTCCCTTTGTTTTAGTGGGATTGGGTACGTTTATTATCTTGGACAGTCAAGCTATGACTCCCCTGGCTTTAATAGCGAGTTGTTTATGTTTGATGGGAATAGTCAAGAAATATAGACCCTCAAAAGAAGTGGAAAATAATTGAAATAGGCGATAGATGGCGTCATGGTTAAGCTTGTCGAAGTCATAATTGCAGCGATCGCATCCTTTGCAGCCACCAATCTAGATGACATTATCATCTTAATGATATTCTTCGCACAAGTAAATCCTCACTTTCGTCGCCGACACATCATTATTGGTCAATATCTAGGCTTTAGCGTCATTCTCATCGCTAGTCTACCGGGTTTCTTTGGTGGCTTAATCATACCAAAAGCTTGGATTGGGATACTCGGTTTAGTCCCCATCGCTATAGGTATCAACCGCCTAGTCAATCGTGACAGTAAAGAAAACGAAATTCAGACAGTATCTGATGAATTAAACTCAACAACAGGGAATACATCTATGGTGTCAATACTTGCTAGTGTTCTTTCTCCCCAAACTTATAAAGTTGCAGCCGTAACTCTTGCTAATGGAGGAGATAATATTGGGATTTATGTGCCACTATTCGCAAGTAGCAACCTAGTAAGTTTAGGAGTAATTCTCAGCGTTTTCTTGATATTGATTGGGGTTTGGTGCTACATCGCTTACCAATTAACTCTCCATCCCACAATTGCCCAAATTTTAACTCGCTACGGTCATGGGATTGTTCCTTTTGTATTAATTGGTTTAGGAATTTTCATTTTAATAGAAAGCGGTACTTATCGCCTAATCCCGCAGTTCCAATAAATCGCCGACTGTAGCTTTCCAGATATGTTGCTCATCCTCAATACCTTAAATACTTTGTGGAAGTAACATAAAAATTGAATAAACAATTCTCAAAATTCTCATTCTGACAAAGGAAAAAAATCATGAAAGTCTTCAAAATTGCTTTAGTAGTTCTAGCACTTTTGGTAAACTTCGTAATTGCTGAACCCTCATGGGCGGACAGACCAAAACTGACTTTAGCTCCTGAATATACCGAAATTACTCAAGCATACAATGACCTCTTGGAAGCAAAGAAAGCACCAGAAACATCAGGTTATACAGCAGAAGAAATTGAGCGGAAGTTGGGACAATTACAACTGCAAAAATATATCATAGAATCTGCTCGTACCTGGGCACAGTGTCGAAATGAAACTGGTAAAACACTGGCTGTTTACACCCATAAACCCAAAAAATCTGCTCCTTTCCAAGTCGGTAGCCTCTACTTTTTAGGAAATGGTGAAATTACAGAAAACGAATGGAATTGTGATGCTATTTATTTACCGACTGGTGCCAAAGTTGCTGGGTTAACCCCTGGTGACACCCAAGGACAAGAATTAACCGCATCCCTAGCAATCAAAATCGTCCCCGGAACTCAATTAGTAGCTACAACAAATCCCACAACTGGTGCAATTGAATTCAATGTACCCCCCGCTCAAATTATCAAAACAGGTGAAGGTAATTTGTTAATCCCTGATTACTCAATAGCGCAAATCGAAGCACAAGTTCCCAACGCCCCAATTGAAGATTAGGAAATAGAGAATAAGGAGAAAGATATATATTCTCCGATTTGAACCACATTCTTTGTAGGGGTTTAACAATGTGTAGGGGTTTAGCAATGCTAAACCCCTACAGTGTGGTCTATTTACCTGAAAATACCTGTAAGCTTTAAAATGGAAAATGCCGATTTAACGATTTAACTTTATTTGCAGCTAGGTAATTAACAATGGTTGAATCTGATTTTTTTAAATC
Source organism: Gloeotrichia echinulata CP02 (assembly GCA_038087035.1). NCBI lineage: Bacteria > Bacillati > Cyanobacteriota > Cyanophyceae > Nostocales > Gloeotrichiaceae > Gloeotrichia > Gloeotrichia echinulata. Next base: position 6,635,370 of record CP051187.1, read on the forward strand.
TAATATTTGCAAACGTTTGGAGTCATTCCAGAGATTTTTTAAACAATTATTGATTACTCATTGGTACTCTCTAATTGTGTTGTTTATGGGAGTTTATATACCTTTACAAATATTTGAAATATTAGCAGTTAAAGTGTGGCAGAATAAAGGTAGTTTTACGTGGGATGTACCTGTATTGTTAGCAATTCACGAGACGGCACACCCGCCATTAGATATATTTGCATTAGCGCTGACTAAGCTGGGATCGGTTTATATTGCGTTGCCAATTTTTGGAGCGATCGCACTTATATTATTACTTACTAGACAGTGGCGAAATTTTGTCTATGTCATCACAGCCGGAGTGGGAAACGCTATCATCAACCTCACAGCAAAGGAATTAATCCATCGAATGCGTCCTCACCTGTGGGAGTCTAGCTATCATCATTATGGTTACGCATTTCCTAGCGGTCATGCTATGACTAGTATGACGCTGGTAGTAGTGTTAGTAATTTTAGCTCCCAAGACATCTTGGCGATCGCTAGTGATGATTCTTGGTGGCTTATTTGTCTTGGCTATTGCTTGGACACGGTTATACCTAGGAGTTCACTTTCCTAGTGACATCTTAGCCGGATGGATGCTTGCATTAGCTTGGGCGTTCGGGGTGAATTTGATTATCAGACCGCATTTGACTACAATAATTAATGAAACTTTATTGATTTCTGGAGAAGAAAATATTCTTTAAATATAGAAAATTTAAAATCAAAAATGGATATGCATTAATCACAGCAATTATGTCAAAAATGTAAAAAAATCACATTAGATTTCCAGAATACAAAAACTCTATCGTCTTTTTTATACACCTAAAAATATAGGAGAATGAAATTTGAATATTTGGGAATTTTCTTTATTAGTCTGGATTGGTTCATTTACCGCTGGCTTAGTTGGCGCACTAACTGGGTTAGGTGGTGGTGTCGTAATTGTTCCCTTATTAACTTCAGTATTTGGTGTTGATATCCGCTATGCTGTCGGTGCATCATTAGTATCTGTAATTGCTACTTCCTCTGGTGCTGCGTCTAGTTATATTAAGAAAGGCTATACCAATTTACGATTGGGAATGTTTTTAGAAGTAGCCACAACAATCGGCGCAATTTTTGGGGCGTTGATTTCCACTGTGATTTCTGTAAAACATTTGACTATTGTCTTGGCGCTCGTTCTACTTTATTCAGCCTATCTTTCACAACAACCCAGAACTGAACATGAACAAAGCGAGTCAACAGATCCAATAGCAAACTATCTCAAACTTAATAACAATTACCCAACCCCTGAGGGAATCATCTCTTATCAAGTTCAAGCTGTACCGGCTGGATTTACCATTATGTTAATCGCTGGCGTGCTTTCTGGATTACTGGGTATTGGATCGGGAGCTTTTAAAGTATTAGCAATGGATCAAGCCATGCGTCTACCATTTAAAGTTTCCACAACCACCAGTAATTTCATGATTGGTGTCACAGCAGCAGCATCAGCAGGAGTTTATCTAGCAAGAGGTTATATAGACCCAGGATTGGCAATGCCTGTAATGTTAGGGGTATTACCTGGTGCTTTTTTAGGTGCTAAAATTCTGGTAGAAACTCAAACCCAGATATTGAGAATCATCTTTAGTCTGGTATTGGGAACAATGGCTTTAAAGATGGTCTACAATAATCTCATGGGGGGGGTATAAAATGTATAAATTGAATTTTGGTTCGCGGTTGGGTTCTTCAGGACAGCCAGAAAGTAAAGTAGTTGCAATACCCTTTCAACAGCAACATCCAGATTCGGAGATTACAGCACTAGACAAACAAGACTCTACAAAAATAGCAGATACAAAACAGCTAGAAAATTGGCTCAGTAACCTACTAAAATATGGGGTTATTATTGCTAGCACTGTAGTCTTATGTGGAGGAATATTGTACTTGTATAGCCACGGTTTTGAACCTGCTCAATATCAGTTTTTTCAAGGAGAACCATCTGAGTTTAGTTCCCCATCTGGAGTGATCACAGCAATTTTATCAGGTAGTAGTCGCGGTATTATCCAATTTGGTCTATTGCTATTAATTTCTACTCCTATTATTCGCGTGTTAATTTCTCTATTAGCTTTCTTGCTACAGCGAGACTTCACTTACGTGATTGTCACTTTGTTAGTATTAGCTGCTATAACGTACAGCTTTGTAGGCGCTTATTATTAAAATAATGGCTTTGCTTAATTAATTGCGGTATAAATCCAGATATTGTCGGGTGCATCAGTGCTAATAAGCTGTTACGCTTTTACAGCCATTTTCAGGTAAATAGACCACGCTTTTGGGGCGCAAGGCCTTGCGCCCCTACGAAGATCTGTGGTTCAAATGAATGAAAACTGCTGTAAGTTGCATATAGGGCAATACAGTTCAGTTAAGGAAAATTGTCGTAGGGGCACGGCACGAATAAAATTGTCGTTAGAAGAAAAAATTGTGGATGCCGTGCCCCTACAGTGTATATCATTCGAGCCTAACTGAACTGTATTGGCATATAGCGTAGTTTTGGTAAGCATAAGGTAAGCAAGCTACCTTCTTCAACTCAACCTACGATTCTAGGACTTACGCCAGAAAATCCCAAATATGTGTGATGGAAAAAGCCGGATCTGTCGTAGGGGTTTAGCATTGCTAAACCCCGAAAGTGCGGATATATAAGAAATAACGACTACTTAAATAAGTTGTCTACATCAAATTTAAGTCCACCTTCAGTCACAATTTTTGGTAAATTTCCATTCCACTTTTCTATCGCTTGTTTTTGCAAAAGTTCTGGCGTTAATGTTTCACGAATTAATTTTTGTGCTTCTGCTTCCCCTTTCGCTAAATTAACCTTTGCTTCTGCTTCTTTGATTGCTTTGAGAGCTACAAACTCAGTCATTTTTGCTTCCTGTTCAGCAATCTGTTTTGCTTCTACCGCATCGCTAAACCGTCGTGAAAAGTGAATGTGAACTAGGGAAATATCATCGACAGCAACATGATAGTTAGCCAATCTGGAAGTTAATAAACCATCTACCCCTGTTTTCACTTCTGGACGTTTGATAATAATTTCTTCCGCCGTATATTTGGACATAACAGCTTTTAATACTTCTTCAACTGCTGGGTTGATAATCTTATTTATTACCTCTTGTTCATCTCCAATTTGTTGAAAAATTAAATTTACTTGTTCTGGTATGATATGCCAATTGAGGGCTACATCCGTAAAAACATCTTGTAAATCTTTAGAGGATGCTTCAGCAGAAATTTCCTGCTTTTGCACTCGAATACTCAAATTTTTTACCGCATTAACTAGGGGTATAATTAGGTGAATTCCTTCTTCTAGTATTGTAGATTGGACTTGACCAAACTTCATTAATACACCCCGCTCTCCAGCGTTGACAATTACAAAAGGCCAAAAAATTATCGTTATCAGTGCAAAAATCAAAGTAATTTTAATCACAAAGTTACGAGTTTTATTGGTCTTCATAATTAATCATAAAATGGCAATTTTATTTAATTATTTCATATTCTGGTCATCATGTAGCAGCATAGCGACACCCTGATACACCTGCTGATGGGGGTTTGAACTGCCAACATTGCTTACAATCAATAATCTGTATCCACCTAATTATGCCCAAAAAGTTTCGCATCAACTTTAATTCTCTGCTAGGCTTGCTACTGCTGCTGCTGTCTTTGTGGGCGATCGCGCAGGAATTGCGCGGGTATAATTACCATGATGTCCTCAACGCTTTGACGGCTATTCCTAAACGACACTTAAGTTGGGCAATTTGCTTAACAGCTTTTGGCTATCTGGTCATGGCTAGTTATGATATCCTGGCATTTAGCTACCTGTTTCAAGTGAGAATGTTCCTGTTTCAAGTGAGAACATTGTTGAGATCAATATTATCCATTACTGGTAGAGAATGTCCCAGCTTTAACCCAAGCAAAATCCAGTCTTCTAGTGTCGAGCGTAATTCATCCTCACAGTCGCGCAAAGTCGATGCAAAGGCGATCACTCCTTTGCAAACAGGAATTCTACCTGTAAATGTACCATCTTCTAACTTGTCATAAATTGCCTGGGCGATCGCTCGGTCAACATAGTCGCTGAGAATAAACTTTATCGCCATGAAATCTCGCATTGTGCTACCAGTTTCATCTTACGTTAAAAATAAATCGAGCAATGATTCGGGGGTAATCGTTATTCTATAATTTATCAGGACGCCTTTACACCAAAAATATTGCATGTCTCGTTGGTTCAACATCGCAGGTCCATGTAAAGCTGACAAACACTACATGCTGTCGCCCACCAGTCGGCTACCCAACTTAGAGCAGCTAATTGAACAAGAAAGTTATTTTGTCATTCATGCACCTCGCCAAACAGGTAAAACCACTGCGATGTTAGCATTGGCGAAACAACTCACAGAAAGTGGACGCTACACAGCGGTCATGGTATCAGCAGAAGTGGGAAGCCCCTACAGCCATGACCCTGGCGCCGCCGAATTAGCAATTCTCGGCGCTTGGCGGAATATGATTTCCGTGCGTTTACCTCCTTCTTTGCAACCTCCGACTTGGGTTTATCTGGAACCTGGACAAAGAATTCAAGCAAGTTTACAGGCTTGGTCACAAGCTTCACCACGACCTTTGGTAGTATTTATTGATGAAATTGACTCTCTACAAAATGAAGCGTTAATTTCAATTTTGCGACAGTTGCGTGATGGTTATCCCTCTCGTCCCGAAAATTTTCCCTTGTCTGTGGGTTTGATTGGTTTGCGAGATGTCCGCGATTATAAAATAGCATCGGGTGGCAGTGATAGATTAAATACTTCCAGTCCTTTTAATATTAAAGTTAGCTCTTTAACATTGAGAGATTTTTTACCTGCTGAGGTACAAGAACTTTACCAGCAACATACCTCCGATACGGGACAAGTTTTCACAATCGAAGCAACAGCAATGGCGTTCGATTTGACTCAAGGACAACCTTGGTTAGTCAATGCACTAGCGAAAGAAGTTGTAGAGAACATAGTATTAGATAGAAATGTCGCGATTACAGATAAACATATTTTCAAAGCCAAGGAAATATTAATCGCTCGCCAAGACACCCATCTTGATTCCCTAGCCCAAAAACTGCGAGAAAAGCGAATCCAACAAATTATTGAGCCAATATTAGCTGGACTTACATTGGGCGATACTCCCGCAGATGACCGACAATATTTGATTGATTTGGGGTTATTGCGACGTGACCCAGCAGGAGGATTAACGATAGCAAACCCTATTTACCGCGAGGTGATTCCCCGTGTTTTAGTCCAAGGTACTCAAGACAGTTTACCTAACATTAGCCCTACTTGGTTAACCAAAAAAAGCGAACTAAACACCGATGCTTTACTAGATGCATTTTTGAAATTTTGGCGACAGCATGGTGAACCGTTATTAGGTAGTGCAGCATACCATGAAATAGCACCACATCTAGTGTTAATGGCGTTCTTACATCGTGTCGTCAATGGAGGTGGAACACTCGAACGCGAATATGCGATTGGGAGCGATCGCATGGATTTATGTTTAAGATATGGTTCACTAACCTTGGGAATCGAATTAAAAGTTTGGCGCGATAAAAGAGCCGATCCACTTACGTCAGGTCTGGAACAATTAGACTCTTATTTAGCTCGCTTGGGATTAGAATCTGGCTGGTTATTCATTTTCGATCAACGCAAAAAAGCACCACCAATTGCAGAACGTCTATCAACCCAAATTTTGACCACAAAAAATCAACGTTCTATCACTGTTATCCGTGCGTAGATCTTATTCAGCAACGCTGAAAAAAAACATTACATTTTCCTATATTTTTTCTCTATTTGCTCTTAAGTCTTTTGAATCCTTTTAGATATCTGCTTAAATTCAGGTGAGTAATTGTTCAAGTAGTCGAGCGCCAATTGAAAGTAATTTGTAGCTTTTTCTTCTTCTCTTTGCTCTTCATATAAAAGACCCATCTCCATATAGGTGAGTCCTTGACCGTGCCTATCAGGAACGCCCCCTTCAGTAGCAGAAACTTTACTCTTAACCTCTAGACTTTTGTTGTAATAATCTATTGCTTTCTCACATTCATTCATTAAACGGTGAACTTTACCTAATTCATTTAACGAAGTACCTTCTCCCTGGCGATCTCCCAGTTCGCGCTTTATTTCCAGACTCTTTTCAAAAAGTTTTTTTGCTTCTTCCAAATATTCCAGTTGCTTTTGTTTGTTATAAAACTCAATATAAACCTTGCCCAAATTGTTGTATGTTTTACTTGTTGAGAATCTATTGTCAAGCTCTTGCTTAATACCCAGGCTCTCAAGTAGAACTTTTTTAGCCTGTTCTAATTTTCCTTGTCTGGTGTAAACTTGACCCAAACCATCGAGGGCTTCTGCTATATCTTCATCCATATTCTGACTGTGCCTTATGCTTCTAAATAGTTTCAATGCTGCCTCAAAAGATTCGGCAGATTCAGCCAGATTTCCCAATGAACGGTTAAGATATCCTAAATTGTATAGAGCTTTAGCTTCACCATCTTCATCATTTAAAGACTGAAAAATACGTCTACTTTCCTCACATTTATTTATGCCATTTCCTGCACGTCCTCGTAAGCGATCTATCTCACCCAATTGATTAAGTATGCGAGGATATGCCAAATTATCTTCAGCTTTTATAGCAGCCTCTAATGCATATTCTTGAATTTCGGCTCTTCCGTACTTAGCGTGCTGAATTTGTTAAAAAATAAGTTTGAAACCCTTGCCTGGCTCCGATAAAAGCCATTATTTTTTGTATTTGAGCTACTGTTACTAAAAATCAAATTATAAACGCCTATAAGCCTTGTTATTAAAGCAATTTAATCGACTTTCATTAATAATTAAGCACGCTATACACGCAAGAGCCGTTTTCTCCAGCCATAGGACCTACCTATAAGTTCAACTAGATACAAAATGGTCATTTATATTACTGTTTTTGCATAAGTATGTTAAATTAATTGCAAGAAACTAAAGGAGTCATAAAAATTAAGGTAAGTTCAAAAAGATCTTGAGCAACACATGTCTGATGGCATTTTTGATACCCTGATGGGGTGACAAGCACGCTGTAAAGTCTACTTAACAAGGATTGTAGTATTAGTAGCTCAAAAAAAATAGCTACTTATTATACATTTACAGAAATCTAAAATATGGTTTCCACTATCCTCTTATTGAGAATAGAGGCGATAACAATAAAATTTGACTTGTATCTTTTTATGTCACTATAGCTTATATGGTTTGTTCTGTAAGGGTTGTAGCCCGCATATCATCCTGTGGAATGAAACCTACAAAAAACGAGCAACCCTTGTCAAAAAGCACAGGTTTAGAACAAGATTATTGAAAATTTTCGCAACTATACCGCGCTTTTGGACAACCTTAAGGCCAAATCTGGTTGGTCTAGCCCAAGAAGCGTAAGAGTTGCTCGTTTTTTGTTTATTTAGTGCCTCCTCTCAGGATGTTAAAGCAAGGCTATGATTTATTGTCCAATAAGCAATAATGCTTAAAATTTTGCTAAAATTCGGGTAGAAAACACAATTTTGAGGGACACGATACCTGCCTTGGAAAACGCCATAGCGTAATATTTAAACACATCAATAATTCTTCTTCTCAAAGGTTTTCCACTATGATTCTTTGGTCTTATTCTTTGGGTTGGGATTTGTCTGCATTGTGGCTCATCCAGAGATTTCTTAATCTGCGCTCAAAGAGTGAAGCAACGATACTCGTGGATGAACGACATCTCACTATTTTTCGTACTTGTATTGAGCAATTAAATTCCTCAATTTATTTTCGTTTACTAGGTTACCCAGCTGGTATGACAAGAGGCAGAAGGTTTGAAGAGAGCGTTGAAATTATCGAGAATTACCTGCAAGAAATCGGACTGAGTAGTAATGAAATTGTCAATCTAGAACATCAAGTTCCACAACAATGTAATCAGGTTGCATGTGAGATTGAAGGCGGATTAGCTATAGCACTTCACGGGCAGAATGCGTATTTTACTCCTCCGCGTAATTTAGTTGATGAGATAAAAAGCATAATTATGAGGAATTGGAATCTTCCGAAAAAACCACTGTTCGCATGTGGTGCTTACGGAAAGATAACCACCTTGAAAAAAATTGACGAAATAGCACGTCAGCAGCTTGGACAGAGGGAAAGCGTCCCGTTATCGCTAATCGCAAGTATCCTCACTAGTGTAGGTTCTGAGTATACCTCTCATTTTGTCAGCGTTGATTACCGGGATCGTTCTATTATTGAAGAGGAAATGAGTTTGGTTTACTCACAAGTAGACTCTCTATTACCATACGATTGCCTTCACATTGCCGAAATTGATCATAATCAAGGAGACCTAATTAAAATTCCCTGTTGGTATACCGCTCTTAACGAAATCGCTGAGGAGAGGGAAGGAAAATTCTTAGTCCTCACAAATAGAAGTAACGCCACCCATTATGCTGCTATTCTGAGTCCAGTTGTTCCAATTATTATCCTAGGACCTGAAGGGAGCATTGAATGGGACGTTCAGGCGGCACAGATTAATCAAGATCCTCATCGCAGTTCTCAAAAGACTGTTACAAATATATCGGGAGAAACGTGGGAGATTGTTCAAAGACAGGCAGAATCCGCCCTCAACTCCATTCTTTTCTAAGTTTTCAGGTAAATAGACCACCCGGTAAGGGCACGGCACTGCCGTGCCCCTACAATATATGTGGTTCAATGAACTTAAAGGGGAGAAGTTTGGACAGAGGTCTTAGAATCAACTTGATGAATCCTGTAAAACTGTCTTGGAGACAATCCGCGTTTTTTTCAGATCGCTCTCGGAAAGTTCTTCCCCTGCTTGTAGGCGTGTGGCTGAAGTTTGCAACACTGTCGCCGCCTTGGTATCTCCGATTTGCAGGGCGGTTTTAGCTGCAGTTTGCAGCATTGTCGCCGCACCAGTGCAATCGCCCTGTAATAATTTCACCTCTGCTAACTGGGTTTGGCGATACTTAGCTAATGTCAAAATTGAATGTTGTACTTCGGCGTCCATTAAGGGTTGGTAAGTCTTGACTACGTTGACAAGTACGGTGAAAATCTCAGACAGTAAACCTTGTTGGTTTTTGGCTGGGTCATCATAACGGATTTGCAGATGGGCGATCACTTGTTCACCTTCTGGTAACTTCCCGATATAAATATTGGCTAAAACCACCCGTTTGACATCCTGCATCAAGTCTCCCAAACGTACGACAAAGCTACCATCGGCTTCTGGTTGCACTGGTAACTCAATCGTATCAGGAGAAACTTGGGCAATGGGTTTGAGTTCCGCTAGCCGGACATTGGGCGCCAGAGATACTAGCAAGTAAGCATTGGTTAGCCCCACAGACTGAATGCGTGTAAACAGACGGCTAAATTGCTCTACAGCTTGTTCTGGATGCTCAATATGGGCTAAACTGCCACCACCAACATCGGCAATTTTTTCCAGTAAATCCTGATTCCAGCCATTGCCAAAACCCAGAGTATTGATAGTTAGATTTACCCTGGTAGCCCTGTAAGCCAGTTCCAGACAGCGTTTGTTGTCATCTGGCGTAATTTCCCACTTCCAAATCCGTAAACCATTATCACCATGACCATCTGTCAGTAGAAATGCTTGGGAAACCGTTCCTTTTGTCCCCTTCAACAGTTCTGTAATTCCCAGTTGTAAACCCTCAGCAATTACAGTACCGCCATCAGCATGGAGTTTATTTCTAATTTGAGATTTGATAGCTTGGGTATCTTCGATTACCTGATTGGGGAGAATTACTTCCGCTGCACTAGCGAAGGCGACAACCGAAAGGCGATCGCCTGGCTGGAGTTGATCCAATAATGCCTCTACAGCCTGGATAACAGTCTTAATTGGTTGTCCAGACATGGAACCACTTTTATCCAGAATCAAGCATAAATTCAGCGGTAGATTTTGGTCAAACTCAGCGGCAATCGCCGAAATTGAAATGCCCAATTGACGCTGGCTCGTCAATTGAGCTGCATCCAGATTACTATCATTTAACGCCGACAGTAATTTAACTTTCATTGATGAGGGGTATCCTGCAACACAGTTTTGGAAACAATCCTGGTTTTCTTGCGGTCTGCTTCCGAAAGTTCTTGACCAGCTTGGAGGCGGGTAGCGTTCGTTTGCAGCACCGTCGCCGCACTGGTATCTCCCATTTGCAGAGCAGTTTTAGCAGCAGTTTGCAGCATCGTCGCCGCACCAGCGCGATCGCCCTGTTGCAATTTCGCCTCGGCTAACTGGGTTTGGCGATACTTAGCCAATGCTAAAATAGATTGTTGCACCTCTGGATTGGCATCGGGTTGGTAAACCCCACTCACATTGCCATAAACAGGGATATTCGGGGAAAATAACCCGGTTTGGTTTTTGGAGGGGTCATCATAGCGGATTTGAACATTGGCGATCGCCTGTTTACCTTCGGGTAACTGTCCTAGATAAATATTAGCTAAAATCACCCGTTTCGCATCTTTCATCAAATCTCCCAAACGCACCGCAAAGCGTCCATCTGCTTCTGGTTGCAGTGGTAACTCAATCGTATCTGGGGAAACTTGGGCTATGGGTTTGAGTTCCGCCAGTCGGACATTCGGCGCCAGGGAAAATAATAGATAAGCATTAGTCAAGCCCACAGTTTGAATCCGCCCAAATAGCCGCCCAAACTCTTCTATAGCCTGATTGGGTTGTTGAATGTAAGACAAAGTACCCGCAGCCGCATCAGCAATTTTCTCTAAAACATCCTGATTCCAATTGTCACCAAATCCCAACGTATTTAATGTCAAATTATAGCTAGCAGCCAATTGAGCAAATTTCAAACAGCGTTTATTATCACCATGTTCATTTTCGCCATCAGTTAACAAAAACGCTTGGGAAACAGTTTCTTTTTTCCCCTTAGCCAACTCCTCAATCCCCAGACGCAGACCTTCATCAATCGCCGTTCCACCATCAGCAGCTAGGCGGTTAATTTGCCGTTTGATCTCTTCAGGGTCTTCGACAGTTTGATTGGATACCAAAACTTTAGCACGGTGATTAAAAACTACAACACTGAGGCGATCATCAGGATTAAGTCTGTCAACCAAACGGTTCGCCGCTTCCTTGACATTTTCTAGCGAACGCCCACTCATTGACCCACTATGGTCGAGAATTAGGCATAAATTTAGGGGCACATTCCGATCCAAATCTTCGGCGATCGCAGAAATTGCCACGGACAGCTGACGCTGAGAGTTGAGTTGATTCGCGTCTAAATTAGCATCATTCAGGGACGGCTGCAAGTTAACTTTCATAAACCAAAATTCCTATTGATGATATAGATATAGCAATAGCAATCCCAATCAGGTTGTGAAAAATATCAGCGGTGGCTATTGACTGTCAACTGTATGCAGTTTACCAACTCACTCATTTAAGATTGCTATATTTATAAATAACTTCAAACCGCAACATTAGTGCTACGGAAAATGTATCCAACACCAGGATTTCTGCGGCGAGGCAACCCGTGAATTTTCTTCAACGAATTCAAGAACTAGTATTTTTGCTTCCATAGGGAGAAATCCACACCTTGAATCCCCTTAGCATCGCGCTAGGATGTATTACAGTTAACGGCATAATTTCAGGCGATCAGTTGCTATGGACATTTCCCCCATCAAGGCTGTTCAAGCCCCCTACTACGGTGATAACTCCTACCGGACACCACCGCCAGATTTACCTTCCTTATTGTTGAAGGAGCGAATTGTCTATCTTGGGATGCCACTGGTGCCTGCTGTCACCGAATTAATCGTCGCCGAACTGTTGTTTTTGCAGTCCGATGACCCCGAAAAACCGATTAAAATCTATATCAACTCCACAGGCACCTCCGGCTATAGTGGCGAACCTATCGGCTTTGAAACCGAGGCCTTCGCCATCTTTGACACCATGAAATACATCAAGCCGCCCATCCACACCATCTGCATCGGTTCAGCAATGGGTATGGCAGCTATGTTACTCAGTGCTGGCACCCCTGGTTGTCGCGCTAGTTTGCCCCACGCCTCGATTATCCTGCACCAGCCCAAGAGCTACGCCCAAGGTCAAGCAACGGATATTCAAATTCGCGCGCGAGAAGTTCTGGCAAACAAGGCCTCAATGGTTGATATCCTCTCTCGCACCACCGGACAGCCACTCGAAAAAATTACCAAAGATATGGATCGCTTGTTATATATGACACCTAAGCAAGCGAAAGAATACGGTTTAATTGACCGGGTTTTTGAAAAAGAAGAACTCGCCAATCCCCCACTACCAGCTAGTGTCCTTTAATTTGCCATTTGTCCTGTGTCATTTGTCCTTTGTCTTAGACAAATGACTAATAACTAATTACAACCGGAGTAGCGAAAATGCCTATAGGTGTTCCTAAAGTTCCTTACCGGATGCCGGGAGGTCAGTTTACAGACTGGATTAGCATCTACGATCGCCTTTATCGGGAACGGATTATTTTCCTGGGGCGAGACATTGATGATGAAATTGCTAACCAAATTATCGCTGTCATGCTCTATCTGGATTCAGAAGATCCAGGCAAGGATATATATTTATACATCAATTCCCCCGGTGGAATGGTAACATCTGGCTTGGCAATTTTTGACACCATGCAACACATCAAATCAGATGTGGTGACAATTTGTGTGGGTTTAGCGGCGTCAATGGGTTCATTCCTGCTGGCTGCTGGCACCAAGGGTAAACGGATGGCTTTACCTCACTCCCGGATTATGATTCACCAACCCTCTGGTGGTACCCGTGGACAAGCAACCGATATCGAAATTGAAGCTAGAGAGATTCTGCGGATTCGTCACCAGCTCAATGGGATTTATGCTGACAAAACGGGTCAGACCATAGCCAAGATCGAAAAAGACATGGATCGCGACTTTTTCATGTCTGCTGCAGAAGCAAAAGATTACGGTTTGATTGACCGTGTAATTGAAGAACGTCCGTAGAAGAGGAGGGGGACACTTCGGCAAGCTCAGTGCATCGCTGGGGATTGGGGACACTTCGGCAAGCTCAGTGCATCGCTGGGGACTAGGGACACTTCGGCAAGCTCAGTGCATCGCTGGGGACTAGGGACACTTCGGCAAGCTCAGTGCATCGCTGGGGACTAGGGACTGAGGGTATGGGGAGATGAGGGAGATGAGGGGGATGAGGGAGATAAGGAAGTAATTTTCACCAATCCCCAATCCCCAATCCCCAATCCCCAAACCCCAAACCTCAATCCCCAAACCTCAATCCCCAAACCTCAATCCCCAACCCCCAACCCCCAACCCCCCCAGTGCATATTTGATAGCTGATAGATCAACATGGATCTTGGAGATTGCTACCGTTTATTGGGTTTAAGGTCAGGAGCTTCTTTTGCCGACATCAAAGCGTCTTACCGACGATTGGCGCAGCAATATCATCCCGATATTAACCCAGATGACAATAAAGCCAAAGACAAATTTATTGCCTTGACTGAGGCTTACAAAGTCCTCTTGACGGTTGTACCGCAGGAGGAAATTCCCGTGGCGTCAAGTCAACCGCCAACGCCACAGAGTGATGACACCACAGCCAAGCCTCAGGAGAAGGTACAAACAACCACGGTAAAAACTCCAAAACAGTCCACACCAAAACCGCCTCATTTGGTGGAAATAGAATTGCGGCTCAAGTGGAAAACTTATGAGCAGTTACAGCGCTTTTTGAAAGAAAAACGGTTTCCCCAAGCGATCGCCCTAGCGGAAGCTTTAGCTGAACGTTTACCAGAAGATGCTGAAGTACGCCAATGGCTAGCGATCGCCTATCAAATTTGGGGACGGGCGCTAATTAGTCAAAACCAGCTGCTTAAAGCCAGAATTTATCTCAAAAAAGCTATCAAAACCGACCCTCATAATAAAACTTTGTGGAATCAGGTGCAGCACGATTTTCAGCGTTTGGAGCAGATTTTTTAATTCAGGGCTTGACGGATAAGACCAATGAGTAATACACCTTTTGCAAAAGTGGGTAGGGGCGCAAGGCCTTGCGCCCCTACAGATCATCTAAAAGGAAACAACATCGCGCTAAAAATAGCAAACGCGATGTGCCGGGGAACCCGCCAACTCAATTGAGTCTATGGGATATTGGAGGCTTGGCTTAGTCTTCAAGAATCCCACACCTTCTAGGTGTGGGAGTGTCAAACAAAACTGTGGCGAGATTGCGAGATTTGACGAAGTTTCAGGATTTGGCGAGATTGGCGTAATTGAAAAGCGTGGTGCGATCGATTAGACATGATATTACAAAAGCCGTCTATGTTAAGAGACGGCTTTTAATATGAAACGATTCATTTAACCGCCTTACTTTCTAAAAAAACGTTTTAACCATAAGCGGTCATTCTTTCTTCTCTTTGTAGGATATACAAAAATGTATCTTCTACTATTTTCATTGATTATTTTGACAACTTTGACAGTTTTTACAACCCCACTTATGTAGAACCTTTGTTGTTTTGCCCTAATTCTTTGATTGATGTAGTCTTCGGAAAAAAGCTCATCCAATGGAGGTATATCAGAATAATCAATTTCTGCATCAGACATACTTAGTAGTATTTTATGCCTTTGTTCCACTGGCATATCAGCCGAAAATATTTTTTCTTTGTGCATATATCGTCCTCTCCTTCTTGTTGGCTTTCCTTGCAGAAATTATCCGAATTGATCCATCCCTATCTGTATGAACAACTACTAAAATAATAATTGAATTATCAAGTGATAAATTAATTTCTCCAATACTAATTTCTCTTAATTCACCGTAATCTTGCCTTGTGTCTGGAAAAGTTAGCCTACAATTATCATAAAATATTTTTGATGCTTCCCTAAAATCAATACCGTATTTCCCTATGTTAGTTGTGTTTTTATTTTCGTCCCACTCAAAACAATATTCAGGCATAAATAGCTTATAACACTTTAGACATAGATTTAGAATGTATCACACTTAACCGTAATTAAATTTCAGCGATCGCCCCCATCACCCAACCCAATCACCCCATCGCCGCCACTGGCGGTTTTATTTTGGGCATTAAGCAGCCCCTACCCTTGTAAATGATGATTCCATCACCGGACGGTAGCAGAGGAATTCTAGGGCATTTTGGAGAGGGGTAGATACTGTGCATACTACAACCCAAATGGGGGTATCAGGGTCATCTAAGTACAAAAAGCCAAAGAATGTATAAATCTTCGGGACACCCCCCTCTAAAAATAAGTGTTCAGTTAGGGGGGGTGTTTCTCAACAAGCCAGAAAGATTCGCAATAGTAGGTTCCTGCGGGTAGACCTTCGCGGAGAGCGTCTAGCTCAGTCTGTAATCTGGTTATTTCTTGTTGTGCGATCGCAATCTCAGCTTGAATATCAGAAAGCAAATATCAGTTTCATTTATTGACTAATGACTAATGACCAATGAAAAACAACATCTGTACACTTTATTTTTGCCCACTTACTTGTATTCTAATAATATTTAGTAATTCTTTCGCAACATACTCAACAACTGGAACAGGAACAGCATTACCAAATTGTTTTCTGGCAATATCATCTTTTTCATGACATTGAAAATCTGCAGGAAATCCTTGTAATCTACAGGCGTGTTTGTCCGTGATTGCTATATATTTTTTATTTTTGTAAATCTTTTCCAAGAAAAGACTTTTATACTCTTCTGGATGAGTAGCATTAATTGATACTGTCGCTATATAGTCTTTTGCACCAGTAGCAGTTAACGTTGGAATAATATCAGCAGTAGGTAATATAATTCTATAGATATCATTAATACCTGTCATATTCTTGGAGTTGACAAATTCATACTTATGATCGACAGTCAAACGCAATATTCCTTTTTGTACTAATTTATTTAATTCATTAACTTCCATATCACATATTATTTCTTTAAAATTTTGTAAAGATAAAGGATTGCCATCTTTTTCACCATATTTTTTACTTCTTCTATGTTTGAGAAGAGTTAAACAAATTAATTTTTCTCGCTCACTTGTCTTGATAATATCCCAAGAATGAATTGTTGTATGTCCATTTCTTAAATCAGAGAAAATGAAAAAATCATTTAATTCATCATTTTTTTGAAATCTAGTTCTCGATGGTGGTATCACGCCTTTAAATAAAGTATGTGGATCTAATTTAGCTTTTTCCACAGGTTGGGTTTCTTTAAAATCATCCAAAATATCTAATACTTTTGGATGCACATTTAAGGACTCAGGGAATTTATAATTTTCACATTTATCTAAATCATTTCTAATTCCTACAATAAAAACTCTATCTCTATTTTGAGGTAAGCCAAAATCGTAAGCATTCAGAACTTTCCATTTAACACAATATCCAATTTGCGTAAATTCCTGTAAAATCAGTTCTAAGTTAGCTCTATTTTTCGGACTTGCTAATCCACTAACATTTTCAAATATAAAACCTAATGGTCGATTATTATTCACTAATCTAATCACATCAAACCATAATTTACCTCTAGGGTCTTCAAATCCCCTTAAACAACCTGCAACTGACCAAGGCTGACAAGGTACACCACCAACAATTACATCAAAATCAGGCGGGAGTTCACTAATTTTTGTAATATCCCCTAACTCAAGCTCATCTTTATTTAGGTAGCTGATATAATTTTGTTTATAGACTTTAATCGCTTGTTTGTCTATTTCCGAATATCCTAAACATTGACCACCAAGTTTTTCTAAACCTAGTCTAAACCCGCCAATACCTGCAAATAAATCAATGAACGTGAATTTAGTAGGATAGGTAACTAATTGGAGAGGTAATTCTATTTGTCTGGGTGTTTGTGAACACGAAGCTGTCATGTGATGTCTCAGATAGGTTGTTGTATTGTACGATAGTCTTTGGCTCGCTTACGTCCCCACCAATGGATGGGGTTTTACGCTCGAACAATAAATATGACAAGTGCATCTTACATTTTTCTCGCTGGGGGAAGTCGCGGTGTTGGTCGAGAAATCGCCAAATACCTTACAGCACAACAGCTAAAAGTTAAAGCACTCCTGAGAACCGAAGCTGCTAAGGCTGAACTAGAAGCAATAGGTATTCAGGTAGTTCTAGGAAATGCCTTGAATGTGGGTGATGTAGAACGTGCAATACTTGGAGATGAACCTATCCACGCCGTTATTAGCACTATTGGCGGCTTACCCCAAGATGAAGACAAAGCAGATTATTTGGGTAATAGAAATCTCATTGATGCTGCAGTGAAAATCGGGGCACAAAAATTTATTCTTGTGTCTTCTATTGGTACTGGAAATAGTGCTGTGGCTTTACCTCCTCAAGCTTTAGAAACACTTGGACGTGTTTTAGTCGAAAAAGATAAAGCCGAACAATACTTAATTAGCAGTGGACTAACTTACACCATTATTCGTCCTGGTGGACTCAAGTCAGAACCTGCAACTAATAATGGAATTTTAACCGAAGATCCGCGTATTGTTGGCAGCATCCATCGTGCAGATGTCGCTCAGTTGGTGGTTCGTGCTTTAAATTCTGACCGCGCTAATAATAAAGTCTTATCAGCGCTAGACAAAAATCTGCTCTTTGGTCAAGCAGAGTTTCCAGAATTTAGTTTGGATTAGTTAGAAGTTGGGAGTTGGGACTGTGTAGGGGCGGGTTTAACGAGTAAATCTGTGGGTAGACTACATTCTTCATAAACCCGCCCGTACAGGAGGCGCCCAGTTAGGAGTTTAGAGTTAAATACAAATCAACAATTAGATTTATCACGCCTCAATCCTCGCTCCTAATTCCTTATTCTCCAACTATCTGCATAAATAGAGTTCTTTTGCGCGGTCCATCTAATTCAAAAAATAACACAGATTGCCAAGTTCCCAAAGCTAATTTTCCATCGACAATGGGAATTACCTCACTTGTATTCAGTATCATTGCCATCAAATGCGAGTGAGCATTTATCGGTTCATCTTCGGGAACATCTCTTAAATGCAAGTCATTATGTAAGTATTTGTCTGATTCTGGTGCTAATTTCTGCAAAAATACTTTGATATCTGCTAATAATCTTTCTTCGTTTTCGTTGATGGCTAAGGCGGTTGTGGTGTGTCGAGAAAATATTAAAGCTTGACCGTTTCTAATTGATATTGAGTTGATAAAATCTTGAATTTGGGGTGTTATATTATGAATATTAATTCCGGCTTGAGTTTCGATTTCAATTAACTTATGTATAATCGACATATCTTGATGGGAGTTTATCAGGGGTGAAAATTTTTGCTGTTGATGTTAAAATCAGGATATTATATTTTGTAGACCTTTAATTAATCTGCTTATACCTTCTTGTGCTGTATCTTTTTCCAGGGCACCATAAGCAACGCGCAGATAACATCCATCTTCCATACCAAAGGTTGTAGCTGGAATTACGGCTACTTGATGTTCTTGGATGAGTTTTTTAACTAATTCAAAAGCATCTATCTGAGTATGGACTTTGAGGAAAAAATAGAAAGCACCATCACCGGGGGTAATGCTACACAAGCCTTGTAGACGATTGAGGGAGTTAAGTACAATTTGCCTAACAACGGCGATCGCACCAATATTTTCCTTTAAATACTCCGCTTTTGCCTGTAAAGCGCCTAAAGCCGCATACTGGGATATTACTGGCGGACAAATCAAAATTGTATCCTGTACCTTTTTGACGGCGATCAGTAGATGTTTGGGAATCACCATATAGCCAATGCGCCAACTAGCAAAACCGTAGGCTTTGGAAAGGCTATACAGGGAAATTGTGTACTCGCTACTTCCAGGAAAAGCCCCAGGAGAAACGTGTTTTACGCCGTTATAGGTAAAGTATTCGTAGGCTTCATCGTTAATATGGTAAATACCGCGAGTGCCACAAATTTGATTTACTTGGTGTAATGCTGTTGCAGAATAGACGACTCCTGTAGGATTATTGGGTGAAATTGTGACTATTGCCCGTGTTTTTGGTGTAATTGCTTGAGTAATAGCCTCTGGACGCAGTTGGTAATTTTCATCAGTCTCTACCAATACTGCACAACAACCAGCCATTGCGATCGCCATTTCGTGGTTGAAATAATAGGGCTTATTCAAAATGATTTCATCGCCAGGTTTAGTAATAGCTAAAATGGCATTCATAAACCCCATATTGCTTCCCGCTGTGACAACAATGCAGTTGTCTTCATTGATTTCAATCCCATTAAAGTCTGACAATTTTTTGGCTATTGCTGTCAACAATGGGGGGATTCCCTCTACAGCTTTGTACAGATTATTAGCAGGTTCAGCTAGAAATTTAGGTAATAATTCGATAGCTTCTGGCGGTGGGTTGTAAGAAACAACACCCTGACCTAGAGAAATAGTACCAGGAGAATTTTTAATCAGTTCACCAACCACAGGAATAATCGGCGATTGAACCGCCTGCATCCGAGAAGATAAGTTTGTCATTTGTTATTAGTCATTGGTCATTTGTCATTGGTCATTTGTCATTTGTCATTGGTTATTTGTCATTGGTCATTTGTCATTGGTCATTTGTCATTGGTCATTTGTCATTGGTCATTTGTCATTGGTCATTGGTCATTGGTTATTTGTATTTAACTCCTAACTCCTAACTCCTAACTCCTAACTCCTAACTCCTAACTCCTAACTCCTAACTCCTAACTTGGATTTTGGTTCTATAAATAACACAACTAAAATCCTATCACCAATGACCGTTTCAGTTTCAATTAATTGCCATAAGTAAGTAGGCAGAAATAAACCAAACTATGTTAAGAAAAGTAAACAAGCCTGAAACTCTTACCAATGACCAATGACCAATGACAAAGGACAAATGACGACCCTCGACCGTACGGTTTATTTGCGCCGACCTACTTACTAAGTGGAGACTGACGTTTTCCTGTGATTACCATTTTGACGCCACGGGCTGGTGCGAGGGTAACACCTCGTCGCCTAGGTACTTCTGGTTGATTATCCGCTAGTGCTAATTCATAGCGTGACAGAATTGTTGCTAAGACTAGCTTCATTTCAAATACAGCCAAAGCCTCGCCCAAACAGCGACGCGCACCACCACCGAAGGGTATAAATTCATAGGGAGAAAATTGGCGTTCGAGAAAGCGTTCTGGTTTAAATTGCGTTGGATTGGGATATAAATCTTCACGCTGATGTGTAAGATACATACAGCCAACTACTGATGTCCCAGGCTCTAAGGAATGTCCTAGTAGTTCGACAGGTTCCTGGACAACCCTAGCAAAGGTCAACATTCCCACGGGGTAAATTCGCAAAGTTTCATTGCAAAAAGCTGTGAGATAAGGTAGTCGAAAAATGCTCATCGGGTCTGGTGCATCACCAAGTTTATCTATTTCTTGGAGCAATTTTTCTCGAATTTCTGGCTTTTGCTGAGTCCAATACAAACCCCAAGCCATTGCTGTGGCGGTGGTTTCATGTCCAGCAAACAATAGAGTCATCAACTCATCGCGCAATTCTTGATCTGTCATCGGATTTCCCGCTTCATCTTTGGCTGACATCAGCAATGAGAGGATATCAATGCGATCTTGATCGGTTTGTTCCCGGCGTTCCGCAATTTCTGCGTAGATCAATTCATCGATTTTCTGTCTATCTCGGACAAATTTTCCCCAAGGACTCCAAGGACCTAAATCTGTTTGTAAGAAGCGGAAAAACAGGAAGCTAGAACTCAAAGGTGAGTTAAATAAATCTAACATCAATACTAATTGACGCTTTAGTTTTTCGCTACGTTCCCCTTCATACAAGCCAAAAACAGTCTGTAATATAACTTGTAGGGAAATCCCTTGCATTGCAGTACGAGCCGAAAATGCCTTGTCTGTTGGTAATTGACTCAAAACTTTTGCTGTCAAATCACAAATTAACTCACCATAAGCTCGCATTCTATCGCCATGAAACGAAGGCATGACCAATTGTCGGCGCTGTCTGTGGCGCTCGCCTTCTAGCATAACAATAGAATAGTTCCCTATTAAGGGTTGCAAAATTTTATTTTCTTGACCAAGGGCTGCAAACTTCTTTCTATCGTTGGTTAAAAGTTCTTGAAGTCCTTGGGGATGGTTCACGAATACTAAAGGATGTCCCGAAGGAATCACTTTAGTAGTGAAAATGTCAGGATATTGTTTGGCAGAACTTTCCATATATCCTATAGGGTCAACAACCCACTGGAATTGCTGCAGGAAAGAAGGCTTGGTCAGAAGATTGGGTAATTTCATTTGATTTTTAATTGCGAATTCAACTCATATCTATCATAACTATTTAATAGCTTGATTATACAATTTATTTAACTTATTTATCGAGTCTGAATATGTCTGTAAATAGCTGCTATGTTCCGCGCATCATCAATCCCCCGATGGTGTGTACCGAGCAATTCTATACCCAAATGTTGCAGCGCTTGTGCCATACCAAATCTGTGAGATGTGCCTAAATACTCCGAAAATTCTTTTTTGATATTTCTGTGTTCTGCTCCAAAAGGTAATGATATATTATGAAACTTACAATCTTGCTTAAATTGGTTTTTATCGTAGTCTCCCCAAGAACAGAAAATATTGTTAGGAAATAAATCTATCCATTTTTTAAACTTAGCTATTGTCTCAGAGAATTGAGGAGCGTTTTCTACATCTTTTTGAGTAATTGTCGTTAATTTTGTACAAAATTCTGTCAAGTTTGGGTGTCTTGTCGGTTTGATGAACTGTTGAAACTCCGAATCAATTTCCCAGGTTTCTCGATTGAGCATTACTGCACCAATTTCAATGATTTCCATTTCGTGCCGAGCAATACTGTTATCATCACAGCAGGTGGCTTCTAAATCGACTACGAGAAAATAGTTTGTCATTTGTCAAGCGATTTAAAAGGTTTGAGCCAGGAAAGTTGTAAAGCGATATCTAGGGCGATCGCAGCTATCACAAACCATAATATACTTTCAACAGCTAGCACAAAATAAGGTACAATTGGTTCTCGATAATCTAAGCCAAGTTGAATTTGGGTTAAACCCCGCACCAAGCCAAAAGCTAGTACAGCACCAGCTTTCAACTGCGGATTTTTATCAGTCCGCATGATATAGCGGTAGGTGACGCCAAACAGCAAGCCAGAAAAGCCAGCGATCGCTGCACTCAGCAAAAACTGTAAGTTAACTGGGTAAATTTCCAGCGTTGGGAGTGTTGAAAAATACAATTTTAGCACTAAATTATTCAACAAACTGGTGATAAAAAAGGCTAAACTCAAAGAAAAACCCCCAATTATGCCAGCCTTGAGCGATTCAAAGCGTTCTGCCATTAATTGAGTATCAGAAATTACTTTCACCTTTTGCAACACCTTAACTAACCCTGCGGAGGAATCAACTGCCCTTTCCCAGTATGATAAATATTAGAAACGTTTTGTAAATTCACATAAAAGTAGGGACTATGGAGATTTTGACATTGGGTTGGGTATCATTGCTGGTTGTGTTCACTTGGTCAATTGCAATGGTAGTTTGGGGTCGTAACGGACTATAGAAGAATCGTGGAAAGTCCATTCCTGAGTATTTTGGCTTTAGTAGCCCTTGTGCTGCTCTTAGCAGCCACCGGTGGTATTGGCTATTTGACACTAGCAGATTGGCGCGATCGCCGTCGTCGAGAAGAAGAAAAACGCATGACTCGCACCACCACTCCCAAGCGGCGTTGACATTACCAATTGGTAATAGCCTGCACTTTGCTGCTTTGGGTCTAAGTAATTAAACTTAGGGTGAGAGTTCGCGACCTCTACAGGTCATTCCGTTATAGGTGGTGTTACGCCATCCATAACGGAATTACGAATTAACAATTATATCATGTTTGGTAAATTACCAATAATAAAAAACCCCACCCCTAAGCAGATGCTGCTGGATTGGGGATTGCACTTCTCTGCGAGACGCTACGCGAACGGCTCCGCTCAGTGACCAGGGATTGGGGATTGGGGATTGGGGATTGGGGACAAATGACAAATGACAAATGACAAATGACCAATGACCAATGACCAATGACAAATGACAAATGACCAATGACCAATGACCAATGACCAATGACCAATGACCAATGACCAATGACAAATGACAAATGACCAATGACCAATGACCAATGACCAATGACAAATGACCAATGACCAATGACCAATGACCAATGACCAATGACCAATGACCAATGACCAATGACCAATGACCAATGACCAATGACCAATGACCAATGACAAATGACTTAGATGCTCAAAGCAGCATAGCCAAAAGTAGCATTAAATTTTCGGCACCAAATCGCCACAGATTTAAATTCCTCTAGCTTGATATTCTTAGCTAGAACATAGCTTTGAGTACCGCTTGTTTTTTGTAAACGAGCAATACTGACATAATCTTGATCTTTAATCCCAGATATTGGTGGTTTCTCAGAACGATAGAGAATTACAAATAAATCGGGACCTTCATTAGTTTTGAAGCCTTGATCAAACTCTAGGTAACGTTTACCGTTTTTGGTGATAACATTGACTTTTCCTTGAGTCGGTTGTTCTCCAGCTTGAAATTTTCCAGATTCTACAACAGAACTAGCGATGGTTGTTGCAGATGGCGTCTGAGTCTCTATCTTATTGGAAGCTGCTTGTTGGGCACAGCCTAACATGACAAAAGGAATGATTGCAACAGATACTAGATGCTTCAACTTCATAGCTTTAGCGTCCTCAAATTCAGGTTTAAGGAAAATTTACACCCTCGCAACCTTAACTAAATTAATTTAAGGTAAGAATCTATTTAAATTTTCTTCAGATTTATATCATAAAATCTCTTTCCCAGTCCCCAGTCCCCAGCGATGCACTGAGCTTGCCGAAGTGTCCCCAGTCCCCAGTCCCCAGCGATGCACTGAGCTTGCCGAAGTGTCCCCACCCCAGTCCCCAGTTCCCAGTCGCTATTTTGCCGCTAGGTAATGGATAATGGGGAATACAGTGCTGTTGTGCGATCGCTTCCTGATTTCTACCATGATATTTTGAGGAATACCGATAAAAATGCTCAGGTTAATTAGAGAAATTTCCCAAGATTTATACCAATTTGTCATTAAAACTCTGACTTTCTCCACCGCAACCAATCCCACTAAATGGCTGCTAGCAGTCAGGCGTATTTACTTAACCCTAGCGTTAATACTTACCATTAATGTCGTATATGTCACTTCTGCGGTAGCAGAGAATTTGTCTGGTGATTTGCTCAAGCAACCAGCTATACAAATTACAGTTAGCTTAGGTAATGCAGCTAACGAACTTAAGTTTGAACCCAATAGCCTAGAATTTTTGGCTGGTAAACGCTATGCACTGCATCTCAAAAATCCCAGCCAACTGAAACACTATTTTACTGCCAAAGATTTTGCCGATGGCATCTGGACACAAAAAGTTGATGCTGGCAAAGTAGAAATTAAAGGAGCCATCCACGAACTGGAATTGAAGCCTGGTAGTGAAGCAGAATGGGTATTTGTGCCACTCAAGACAGGAAAATATGGCTTAAGATGTACAATAGCAGGACACACAGAAGCAGGGATGAGGGGAGAGATTGCCATCCGTAATTAAAAAAGGCGATCGCATTTTGTCCAAATCAGGACTTACGCACGGACTACGATTTTATGTCATTATGAGCGAAGCGTTCGCGCAGCGTTCCCGTAAGGTAGTAATCGCAAAGCTTGATTGTTTCTCACGAGTGCGTAAGTCCTACAAATATGAGCGATCGCCTTTTTTCGGTTGTCTATTGGTAGGCTAGATAGTACAACACTGAGACAAAAAATGAGCTAACTTAAATATAGATATTATTTGTCAACTAACCTAGAAAAACATAGACACTTAACCCGGACATTCTATAAATCATAATTTACCATGAACATTTTCTCTCACTTGCTTGCTCAAACAACTCCGCAGACTCCTGCAAAAAAACAACGCCGAGGTATTGAAATTAAATCGCCGCGTGAAATTGAAATTATGCGGCAATCAGCTAAAATAGTGGCAACTGTGCTTAAAGAAATTTCCGAACTAGTAAAGCCAGGAATGACCACAGCTGACATAGATGCTTATGCGGAAAAACGCATCCGCGAAATGGATGCAACACCAAGCTTTAAGGGATATCACGGTTTTCCGGGTTCTATTTGCTCTAGTATTAATAATGAAGTTGTACATGGTATCCCTAGTGCCAAAAAAGTGATTCGGACTGGGGATGTATTAAAAGTAGATACAGGTGCTTATTACCAAGGCTTTCATGGCGATTCTTGCATTACAATTGCTGTAGGTGAAGTGACGCCAGAAGCTGCTAAATTAATTCGCGTAGCTGAAGAAGCTCTGTATAAAGGCATTGAACAAGTGAAAGCGGGTGTATACCTACTTGACCTAGCTGGTGCAATAGAAGACCATGTAAAAGCCAATGGCTTTACTGTAGTTCAAGAATTTACCGGACATGGCGTAGGTCGTAACCTCCACGAAGAACCTTCAGTATTTAATTTTCGCACTCATGAAATGCCAAATGTCAAACTACGTCCGGGGATGACCTTGGCTATTGAGCCAATTTTGAATGCTGGCTCTAGACACACACGGACATTATCTGACCGTTGGACAGCAGTTACTGTGGATAATTCTCTATCGGCTCAGTTTGAGCATACTGTATTGGTGACAGAGACTGGCTATGAGATTTTAACCGATCGCACCAAAGTTTAATCGGCTGGTTGCAAAAATCATTAAAAAAATATCCCATCTGTAGGGTGCGTCAGCAGCAAAAAATCCTGGACATCGCCAGAAATTAATTATTGGTACTGACGCACCCTGTACTAAGGGAATTTGGGATAAGGGATAATTTATCAACCATCTCTCATCAAATAGTATTATTTGGTTCTTCCAAAAATGTCAGTTCGCAATCCATTACTGCACCACTGGGAAGCTTTACACTGACGCTATTCAACCTGTTTGGATATAAATCGACGATAAAAATTAAACCTAGAAATTTATGTTGTACTGGCTTGTTAGCAATGTAAAATTTAGTAGCAGATTGAATATCCATCTGTTTTACTGTTAGTTTATCTAGATTTTGCCTTGACTATAAAATATAACCTATTTTACAACCATTTTCAGGTAAATAGACCACGCTTTTGGGGCGCAAGGCCTTGGCTTTTGGGGCGCAAGGCCTTGGCTTTTGGGGCGCAAGGCCTTGGCTTTTGGGGCGCAAGGCCTTGGCTTTTGGGGCGCAAGGCCTTGGCTTTTGGGGCGCAAGGCCTTGGCTTTTGGGGCGCAAGGCCTTGCGCCCCTACGAATATCTGTGGTTCAAATGAATGAAAATCGCTGTAATTTATCTAGCAACTATGGTATCTTGTTCACGAGCTGCGACAACGAGAACTAAACAAAGAATAGCGATCGCTTTTTCCCATTCGTCCCTTACCTTGATATCTTCGACACCATCAAACAGTCCCACCAAGCGGGGAATAGAAGCTTCTAAAGCTGGACGAGGTACGGGACGGTGTAATTCTACGAGGCGAGTTAAACTTTCTTGATGATGGAGAAAACCAACCACCCATTTTGTTGTATGGTCTGGACTATCAGGAACCCGTTTGACGCCTAACTCATTTTTAAGCCAGTTGTAAAAAGGTGGTAGTTCTTTAGCTAAAACTGCTCCTGCTGTGGGTAAGGTTTCTTTCAACAAATTTATGTTTAAGCTCTCTAGTTCTTGCTTAAGTTGTGGGGAATTCAGCAACTCATTGAGTGGTTTTGAGAGGATAGTTTCTAGTTCAGTCTGGGAATAATCTACGTGTTGGGTGAAAGTTGAAAGTAGTGACGACATTTTTCAGCACTCCAGAAATAATTAATTATTATCTGTTTTTTTCTCTGGTTTTTGCTAATTTTCTCACGTTGAGCGAATGAAGTCAAAAGTTAGGAAGACCGATAAATTCCTTCGTTGCTAATCAGCGACTCATAGCAAAAATCTGTTCAGCCGTGAGGGGAATGTTCAGAAATAATCTAGAATCAATGCGATCCTGTCCGCGAAACACCTTTGGGGCTAAATACTCTCCATCTTCAAGGTGGTAGATTGTAATCGTCGGCTGCTTGGGAGAGCCAATGAAGCGAATACCACCAAAAGCAGCATAGTCCACAATGATGTACTCTAAAACGCCCAACTCCTCTCTTCTCTCCGAGAGGCTGCGCCAACGAGACGCTACGCGAACATATTCAGCAAGTTTGGTCAGATAGTCGTCCTTCCAGTTGTTGCTAACGACCTCAATGATTCCCGGTGGTGGAATATATGCAGCAGCAGAACTAGAAATAGTTTTCATCCGCTGCCATTCTTCCCTAGCAAATATGATAATATCTGCTTTGCGACTTTTTTCCTTTTCTGGTGGTGTTGACTTCAGCCGAACCTGCTTAGACTGTCGCGACACGTAAGGTAGGTCATTTTCTTGGCAGTGATTTTCGAGGTAGGTACACAGCCGGTGGATCAAATCCTCATGATTTGCATTTGGTTCTGTTGACACTCCTTAGCCTTTAGGCTAAGGATTCTTGGTTCAACGAGTCCACTTAGCCTAGACCCCTTGCGGTATCTAAGCCAGAGGTGGTTCTCTCCCCTAGCGTTAACTTTTGGTCTGCCCGACCATAGTTGCACATAGTGCAAAATTTGTTTGCAGTTTAATGCTGTTAGTCTAGTACCTGTAAATCTTTTACCTACTTCCAGGCGATACTAGAACTACGAAGTAGAACCCCATAGATTTAGTTGTCTTGGCGTAGCCTCTCCCTTTGGGAGAAGGTGCAGCGTCTACTTGTTAGGTAGCAAATGGGTTTTTTATGTGGTTGATTACCCTTCCACAAAGCCCATTATACCAAAAGCCGTCGTAGAACGACGGGGTTTTAGACCCAGATTTTTGATAATGGCACAGGAATTCCATCTAATAGCTCAAACTCTCTACCTGAACCATCGTCCCAGGTAAGAAACTCTTCAAAAGTCAGTGGTTGTGTGACGCTTGCGTACATCACCCGCGCTCCATTGCTGACGTGTACTTCAATGCTATCAAAATGTACAGCTTTTACAGCAATTTTCACTCATTTGAACCACAGAGCTTCGTAGGGGCGCAAGGCCTTGCGCCCCAAAAGCGTGGTCTATTTACCTGAAAATGGCTGTAATAAAAAATCGTTCCCTAATCAAACTAAGGAACGATTTTCAAAGGTTAAAATTGGTAATTATTAAGCCTTTTTCAACCAGCTAAACATAGCGCGTAAATCTTTACCTACTTCCTCAATGGGATGTTCAGCTTCTTGACGACGTAAAGCAGTAAATCCTGGTTTACCAGCTTGGTTTTCCAGAACAAATTCCCGTGCAAATTGTCCTGATTGAATTTCGCTGAGAATCTTCCGCATTTCGGCTTTGGTTTGCTCAGTCACAATCCGCGGACCACGGGTATAATCGCCATACTCAGCCGTGTTAGAAATGCTATCGCGCATTTTGGCTAAACCGCCTTCCACAACTAAGTCAACAATCAATTTGACTTCGTGTAGACATTCAAAATAAGCCAATTCTGGTTGATAACCTGCTGCGACTAAAGTCTCAAATCCAGCCTTGATTAAAGCACTTAAACCACCGCATAATACTGCTTGTTCGCCAAACAAATCTGTTTCAGTTTCTTCCCGGAAAGAAGTTTCCAGAACACCGGCACGAGTACCACCAATACCTTTAGCATAAGCCAAGGCGCGATCGCGTGCCTTACCACTAGCATCTTGATAAACTGCAAATAGCGCAGGTACACCTTCCCCTTGTTCATAAGTCCGGCGTACCAAATGTCCTGGCCCTTTGGGTGCTACCATCACCACATCTATGTTTGCGGGTGGTACAACTTGACCAAAGTGAATATTAAAGCCGTGAGCAAAAGCTAGAACATTACCTTCTTCTAAATTTGGTTCAATTTCGTTTTTGTAAACTGCCTTTTGCACTTCATCAGGCAATAAAATCATAATCACGTCAGCAGCATTAGCAGCATCGGCAACATTTTTCACCGTTAAACCTGCAGCTTCCGCTTTGGCTACTGACTTACTGCCAGGATATAGCCCGACAATGACATTTACACCACTATCTTTCAAATTCAGGGCGTGGGCATGACCTTGCGAACCGTAACCGATAATCGCCACGGTTTTTCCTGTAAAAAGGTCTAAATTTGCATCTGTGTCATAATACATCCTGGCCATAGAAGCATCTCCTGTCAGCAAGCATTCTCATTAATTGGCAGACTTTTGATTGTACCGCAAATTGAGTAACCAATTATTGGAAGTCCCTAAATTAGAATTTAATTCCCAATTGCCCATTAAATCCACGAATAGAATTATAACCAGCACCCACAAAAATATGATCCGTAGCACCTATCTGAACACCACCAGAAAACGCCACACCTTTATCGTTTGAATATAGTCCTACTCCTACATAAGGAGAAATCAGTGGTAAACTCAGAAATTTGAGAACATCTACACCCGTCAAATCCTTAGGCCCTCTACCTAACTCTACACCCAAATTCAAAGCCCTAGCCCCCACAGCATAGGTTGTATCACCATCGTTCCCACCCACGGAGACCCAAGGTTGTGGTAAAAGTTGAGCGGATGCTTGATTTGGGGCGAATAAAGCTAATAAACCTAGTGATGTAATTAGTGTTTTGGCAATAATTGCTTTTTTCATATAAATATGTACAAATGGGAAATATGGTCTCAAATCCAGTCCGATTAAATAGTAGGGAGATGAGGGAGTAGTGAAAAATTCCTCCTCCTCATCCCCCTCATCGCCGGGTAAAATACTAGTTTTTACCGTCGTTGTAGGGGCGCAAGGCCTTGCGCCCCTACTTGCGCCCCTAACGACAATCCTAGTTTACTAGGCAATCAGACTGAAATTACTAGCAGCGAGGGTAATATCAGGATTGCCTAAACGGGCGAACTCAAATACCGTTCCTGTACCCAGAACATTGCCATCCTGATTATAGAATAAACTACCACTACTTTGACTAAACACAATCCGCGCATCGCTGGCGTTGACGAATTCATCATCACTAACAACTGCAAAGTCAGTCAAAGCCTGACCCACAGTATTAGTCACAGCATTGAAGGTGGTTTTACTCAAGACAATATTGTCAAGTCCCACATCAAACTGGGTGATGTAATCAACACCTAAACTGCTGGTAAACACACCATTACTTTGGAACAGATATGTATCGTTCCCGGTGCCACCTGTGAGAATATCATTACCATTACCTCCCCACAGAACGTCATCACCTCCTAACCCTTGCAGTTGGTCATTACCGTCACCGCCAATTAGGGTATTATTCAAGGTATTACCGGTGATACGGTCATTGCCTGTGCCACCTGTGACGTTTTCGATCACGTTGTTGGCAGAGAAAATGAGTTTGAGATTACTGTTAACTGTTTGTGATGTAGTCACACCCAAATTGACATTCACAGCAGCAGTAGTACCAGTAAAGTTAAGAGTATCAGTACCACCTGTGGTGGTTTCTGTAATTGTATCCGTTCCCAAGGCACTAGTAGCTACGAAAACATAGGTATCATTTCCATCCCCACCTGAGAGAATGTTATTGCCACTATTACCTTTGAGGATGTTATCTCCTGCATTCCCTGTACCGTTAATGGCTGCTGTTCCTGTTAACGTGAGGTTTTCGACGTTGGCGGGTAGGGTGGTGGTAACGGAGGCTGTGAGGGTATCGGTGAGAGTTGTGGTAACAGTTGTGGTTGTTCCCAGGCTAGCATTTGTGGGAGATGTCAGCGTCAGGGTAAAGGTTTCATTGGCTTCATTAATCGAATCATTGAGAATGGGAATATTGATGACTTGACTGGTAACACCAGGGTTGAAAGTCAAAGTTCCCGTTGTGCTGGTGTAGTCTAAACCCGCTGTAGCTGAACCGTTAGCAGTAGCATAGTTAACGGTAATAGTTTGGCTACTTGCGTTTGAAAGAGTAACGGTATAACTTGCGTTTTGAGGACTGGTGTTACCTTCAACTAGAGTCTGGCTAGCGCTGAGGTTAATTGTGGGCTGGAAGTCATTATTCAGAATGGTTCCAGTGACAGCGGTTGTCGTCCCAATGTTGTAACCTGTTCCGGTTGCTAAAGTTAAAGCAACGGTTTCATCACTTTCATATGTGGTGTCTGGTGTCGGGTCAATTGTGAGCGTTGCAGTGCTAGAACCTGCAGCAAAGGTAATTGTACCAGTTGTGGCTGTGAAACTGGCAGCACCAATTTGGGTGTAGTCGTTGTTGAAGGTCGCAGTTCCGCCTACATTATAGTTTACGGTGAGGGCATTGGCGATGAAACCGCTTCTGGTGAAGGTGTAAACTAGGTTGGTTGTGCCGTCTTCAGCTACACTACTGGGCGCGATCGCTAAAGTAACTGTGACATCATCATTGAGAATGCTTCCAGTGACAGCGGTTGTCGTCCCAATGTTGTAACCTGTTCCAGTTGCTAGAGTTAAAGCAACGGTTTCATCAGTTTCAACTGTGGTGTCTGCTGTCGGGTCAATGGTGAGCGTTGCAGTGCTAGAACCTGCAGCAAAGGTAATTGTACCAGTTGTGGCTGTGAAACTGGCAGCACCAATTTGGGTGTAGTCGCTGTTGAAGGTCGCAGTTCCGCCCACATTATAGTTGACGGTCAGAGCATTGGCGATGAAACCGCTTCTGGTGAAGGTGTAAACTAGGTTGGTTGTGCCATCTTCAGTTACACTGCTAGGCGTGACTGCTAAAGTAACGCTGGTATCATCATTGAGAATGCTTCCAGTGACAGCGGTTGTCGTCCCAATGTTGTAACCTGTTCCAGTTGCTAGAGTTAAAGCAACGGTTTCATCAGTTTCAACTGTGGTGTCTGCTGTCGGGTCAATGGTGAGCGTTGCAGTGCTAGAACCTGCAGCAAAGGTAATTGTACCAGTTGTGGTGGTGAAACTTGCAGCACCAATTTGGGTGTAGTCGTTGTTGAAGGTCGCAGTTCCGCCCACATTATAGTTGACGGTTAAGGCATTGGTTGTGACACCAGTCCGGGTGAAGGTGTAAACTAGGTTTGTTGTGCCGTCTTCAGCTACACTACTGGGCGTGACTGCTAAAGTAACGCTCGTATCATCATTGAGAATGGTTCCAGTGACAGCGGTTGTCGTCCCAATGTTGTAACCTGTTCCGGTTGCTAAAGTTAAAGCAACGGTTTCATCAGTTTCAACTGTGGTGTCTGCTGTCGGGTCAATAGTTAAAGTGGCTGTAGTTGCACCTGCAGCAAAGGTAATTGTACCAGTTGTGGCTGTGAAACTTGCAGCACCAATTTGGGTGTAGTCGTTGTTGAAGGTCGCAGTTCCGCCGACATTATAGTTGACGGTGAGGGCATTGGCGATGAAACCAGTCCGGGTGAAGGTGTAAACTAGATTGGTTGTGCCATCTTCATTTACACTGCTAGGCGCGACTGCTAAAGTAACGCTGGTATCATCATTGAGAATGCTTCCAGTGACAGCGGTTGTCGTCCCAATGTTGTAACCTGTTCCAGTTGCTAGAGTTAAAGCAACGGTTTCATCAGTTTCAACTGTGGTGTCTGCTGTCGGGTCAATGGTGAGCGTTGCAGTGCTAGAACCTGCAGCAAAGGTAATTGTACCAGTTGTGGCTGTGAAACTGGCAGCACCAATTTGGGTGTAGTCGTTGTTGAAGGTCGCAGTTCCGCCTACATTATAGTTTACGGTCAGAGCATTGGTTGTGACACCAGTCCGGGTGAAGGTGTAAACTAGATTGGTTGTGCCATTTTCAGTTACACTGCTAGGCGTGACTGCTAAAGTAACGCTGGTATCATCATTGAGAATGCTTCCAGTGACAGCGGTTGTCGTCCCAATGTTGTAACCTGTTCCAGTTGCTAGAGTTAAAGCAACGGTTTCATCAGTTTCAACTGTGGTGTCTGCTGTCGGGTCAATGGTGAGCGTTGCAGTGCTAGAACCTGCAGCAAAGGTAATTGTACCAGTTGTGGTGGTGAAACTTGCAGCACCAATTTGGGTGTAGTCGTTGTTGAAGGTCGCAGTTCCGCCCACATTATAGTTGACGGTTAAGGCATTGGTTGTGACACCAGTCCGGGTGAAGGTGTAAACTAGGTTTGTTGTGCCGTCTTCAGCTACACTACTGGGCGTGACTGCTAAAGTAACGCTCGTATCATCATTGAGAATGGTTCCAGTGACAGCGGTTGTCGTCCCAATGTTGTAACCTGTTCCGGTTGCTAAAGTTAAAGCAACGGTTTCATCAGTTTCAACTGTGGTGTCTGCTGTCGGGTCAATAGTTAAAGTGGCTGTAGTTGCACCTGCAGCAAAGGTAATTGTACCAGTTGTGGCTGTGAAACTTGCAGCACCAATTTGGGTGTAGTCGTTGTTGAAGGTCGCAGTTCCGCCCACATTATAGTTGACGGTCAGAGCATTGGTTGTGACACCAGTCCGGGTGAAGGTGTAAACTAGATTGGTTGTGCCATTTTCAGTTACACTACTGGGCGTGACTGCTAAAGTAACGCTGGTATCATCATTGAGAATGCTTCCAGTGACAGCGGTTGTCGTCCCAATGTTGTAACCTGTTCCAGTTGCTAGAGTTAAAGCAACGGTTTCATCAGTTTCAACTGTGGTGTCTGCTGTCGGGTCAATGGTGAGCGTTGCAGTGCTAGAACCTGCAGCAAAGGTAATTGTACCAGTTGTGGCTGTGAAACTGGCAGCACCAATTTGGGTGTAGTCGTTGTTGAAGGTCGCAGTTCCGCCTACATTATAGTTTACGGTGAGGGCATTGGCGATGAAACCGCTTCTGGTGAAGGTGTAAACTAGGTTGGTTGTGCCGTCTTCAGCTACACTACTGGGCGTGACTGCTAAAGTAACGCTCGTATCATCATTGAGAATGGTTCCAGTGACAGCGGTTGTCGTCCCAATGTTGTAACCTGTTCCGGTTGCTAAAGTTAAAGCAACGGTTTCATCAGTTTCAACTGTGGTGTCTGCTGTCGGGTCAATAGTTAAAGTGGCTGTAGTTGCACCTGCAGCAAAGGTAATTGTACCAGTTGTGGCTGTGAAACTGGCAGCACCAATTTGGGTGTAGTCGTTGTTGAAGGTCGCAGTTCCGCCTACATTATAGTTTACGGTGAGGGCATTGGCGATGAAACCGCTTCTGGTGAAGGTGTAAACTAGGTTGGTTGTGCCGTCTTCAGCTACACTACTGGGCGTGACTGCTAAAGTAACGCTCGTATCATCATTGAGAATGGTTCCAGTGACAGCGGTTGTCGTCCCAATGTTGTAACCTGTTCCGGTTGCTAAAGTTAAAGCAACGGTTTCATCAGTTTCAACTGTGGTGTCTGCTGTCGGGTCAATAGTTAAAGTGGCTGTAGTTGCACCTGCAGCAAAGGTAATTGTACCAGTTGTGGCTGTGAAACTTGCAGCACCAATTTGGCTGTAGTCGTTGTTGAAGGTCGCAGTTCCGCCTACATTATAGTTGACGGTGAGAGCATTGGCGATGAAACCAGTCCGGGTGAAGGTGTAAACTAGGTTGGTTGTGCCATTTTCAGCTACACTACTGGGCGTGACTGCTAAAGTAACGCTCGTATCATCATTGAGAATGGTTCCAGTGACAGCGGTTGTCGTCCCAATGTTGTAACCTGTTCCGGTTGCTAAAGTTAAAGCAACGGTTTCATCAGTTTCAACTGTGGTGTCTGCTGTCGGGTCAATGGTGAGCGTTGCAGTGCTAGAACCTGCAGCAAAGGTAATTGTACCAGTTGTGGCTGTGAAACTGGCAGCACCAATTTGGGTGTAGTCGTTGTTGAAGGTCGCAGTTCCGCCTACATTATAGTTTACGGTGAGGGCATTGGCGATGAAACCGCTTCTGGTGAAGGTGTAAACTAGGTTGGTTGTGCCGTCTTCAGCTACACTACTGGGCGTGACTGCTAAAGTAACGCTCGTATCATCATTGAGAATGGTTCCAGTGACAGCGGTTGTCGTCCCAATGTTGTAACCTGTTCCGGTTGCTAAAGTTAAAGCAACGGTTTCATCAGTTTCAACTGTGGTGTCTGCTGTCGGGTCAATAGTTAAAGTGGCTGTAGTTGCACCTGCAGCAAAGGTAATTGTACCAGTTGTGGCTGTGAAACTTGCAGCACCAATTTGGGTGTAGTCGTTGTTGAAGGTCGCAGTTCCGCCGACATTATAGTTGACGGTGAGGGCATTGGCGATGAAACCAGTCCGGGTGAAGGTGTAAACTAGATTGGTTGTGCCATCTTCATTTACACTACTGGGCGTGACTGCTAAAGTAACGCTCGTATCATCATTGAGAATGGTTCCAGTGACAGCGGTTGTCGTCCCAATGTTGTAACCTGTTCCGGTTGCTAAAGTTAAAGCAACGGTTTCATCAGTTTCAACTGTGGTGTCTGCTGTCGGGTCAATGGTGAGCGTTGCAGTGCTAGAACCTGCAGCAAAGGTAATTGTACCAGTTGTGGCTGTGAAACTGGCAGCACCAATTTGGGTGTAGTCGTTGTTGAAGGTCGCAGTTCCGCCTACATTATAGTTTACGGTGAGGGCATTGGCGATGAAACCGCTTCTGGTGAAGGTGTAAACTAGGTTGGTTGTGCCGTCTTCAGCTACACTGCTAGGCGCGACTGCTAAAGTAACGCTCGTATCATCATTGAGAATGGTTCCAGTGACAGCGGTTGTCGTCCCAATGGTGTAACCAGTGCCGGTTGCTAAAGTTAAAGCAACGGTTTCATCACTTTCAATGGTGGTATCTGCTGTCGGGTCAATGGTGAGAGTTGCAGTGCTACTACCTGCAGCAAAGGTAATGGTTTTGCCTGTTCCGGGTGTTGCACCTGTATAATCGCTACTATCGGCAGTCCCAGTGATGCCATAGTTGACGGTGAGGGCGTTGGTTGTCGCGCCTGAGCGGGTGAAGGTGTAAACTAGGTTGGTTGTGCCATTTTCTAGGACACTGGCTGGAGATAAGGCCAGCGTGATGAAGGGTAAACTTGAGTCGGTGCCAATGCTAAGTGACCAACCTCCGGTAATTGTCCCACTATCACCACCACCGTCATCATCGACGACGTAGAGACTCCAAACACCATTGGGATTGGTATTGTTGAATACGGATAAATCTGTCCCGTAAGTACCTCCCGGCGCTGGAGAGTTAAAAGTATCTCCAGATTCAAAATCTGTTGGGAGATAGGTGCCACTCGTTAGTTGTCCTTCATCTGACAAGGCTGCAGTTGCTGATGCATCGAAGGTGAAAGTAACATTGTTGAGGTCGCTTGAGCCACCTACATCTGACATTAAGATGATTTTGGCTCCAGTCGGTCCTACGAGTAGAATATCAATGTCATCCGCCCAAGTATGGTTGAGGTTGGTGAGGGTGACTTTGAGGTTGGCAATATTCCCACTCACACCAGAGACATTGATGGTTGAGGGGTAGGGATTGCTGGCTCCGGAAATCGGGATAGAGATAGCACCGGAGTTACTAAAACTGGCGTAAGTAAGTGCATCAATTTTACCATTGATAAAGTACTGCCCCAAACTGCCGTAATCTGTGTAGCCAGTAGAAAGAGGATCTCCTTTTCCCACCCCATCAATAGCTAAATAATACGTTCCAGCAACGACATTTGTTGTGATACTTGCAGAGAGTAAATCTGTGGGATTAGACGATGCAATTAAGGTACCAGCAGAATTATATAGCTGTGCCAAAATGTCTAGATTTGGTCCGCGACTGAAGGGATTCACTGTCAAGTTAAGCGCACCAGCACCCGTCGAAAAGCTATAGAAATCAATATCTGTATTGCGCTCGATAATGCCACTACCACTCCAAGACGTACCAGAAAGAGTCAGTGATTTTGCTGTGGCAATTGTATTACCAGTATCATCGACTCGGTAGCCAAACCCATTTTGGGTCGTAATAATTTGCAAATCATCTTCAGTATTGTTAGCGGAACTATACTGGCCTTTACTCCACTGGGATAGGTTCTGGGAGTACCCTACTCCCATAATCGGTGCCCAGCCAGTATCCCCACTACCATGTCCTCCGTAATATCCCTGTGTAGGGAGTCCGTCATGTCTGAGTCCCAGAGTATGTCCTACTTCATGAGAGATAGCTTCAGCCGTAGATTTTTCGCCGTCATACAAGCTGTCACTAAAGACGTAGGTGGGAGTATCACTATTCCAGTTGAAAGAATTAAGATAAGCGACTCCTCCAGCTCCAGAACCATACCAATCGGAACTGCTACCGCCGATAGCGACTCGCACACCCCAGCGAGTATCACCAGTCCCACTCTTAATCAAATCATTAATATCTGTTGGCGCCTGAGTTGTGACATTAACATTAAACGGGCTGAAATCCTCAACAACGCGCTGCCAGATATACTGGATTCGTTCAAGTTCAGCTGAGCTAAAAGAAGCTGTATTCCCGTCGAAGTCGTAAGCAGGAGTGAAGATGTTAGTCAGACCTTTGCTTGTGTTCCAGCTAGTACCAGTGGTGGTATGTCCGTTGAAATCTAAATAAATTGTGTGGTTAGCTCCTGCTAAACTGTTGAGGAAGAAAGTTTGAGATAAATCTAAAGTAGCTGATACAGCCTCTACTAACTGTTCCTGTTGATTATTGAATAACTTTGGATCGACTGGAGGAAGCGCACAGGATGAGCAACTACACCCTGTATTGTGTATATCGCTTGAAGGCTGTACAGATTGGACTTCTTCCGTTAAACTATTTCCTAGAACAACGCCAGCAAAATTCGCCCCTTTATTCCCAGACGTGTTGCTCTGATTAACCTGAGCATCAACAAAATTGCCAATTTCCTTTAACAGAAACGCATTAACTGTTTCTGGTTTTGCAGTTGTGACAAAACTAGCAGATAGATAAATCTTGTTAGTGCTACTGTCATAAGTACCATTAGCATTGTCAAGACTGTCACTGAGAATAACTTCAACTTTGGGAAATTGACTAAAATCCCCCGCTTGCCATTGAGAACGGAGATTAGCGGCGACGGTATGATTGTATTGCGTACCAAAAGCAGTCTCGAACAGATTCCAAAAGTTTTCTAAACCAGAAAAATCGCTGAGTTGGTTGTAGATCGGATTGAGGATATTACTCATGAAATGTAGGCTTCCTTATGTGGGGTAACGAATTTCAGTCATTGCAAACTGTGGGCTATAACTCTCAGTCAATTCCCAACCAAAAAATATTCAATTGCAACAGTCAACCCTCAACAGTGAAACGTCAAGGACTTTTTGATGTGAGTATTTGTCTTAGTAGCTGCTGTTTGTTGATTTGGTAAGCGCGTCACTAACCCTTCATTTGTCTCAGATGTAATCCTTTTCTGGATGATGTTTACGAATTCAGAAAAAGTATCGACGACATCTGTTATCTAATGCTTTTCCTAATGCTTTTCTAACTTCTGTAAATGCTGCTGAAAAAAAAATCAATATCCAATCACTGCTGCTGTGAGAAATTCTGCGCTACAGCTTGCACTTGAATTTAGGAAATATGTTGGGGTCAAAGGATTTTGGATACTTCTCTACGTTCGCGTAGCGTGTCGTAGACAGAGGCTACGCCAACGACTTCCCTGCGGGACGCTGCGCGAACGCTCAGTACAAGTTTTGGATTTTGGATTGACCCCGACCACAAGGGTCCAACAATTTTAGATTTTGGATTTTGAATTTTGGATTAAATCTAAAATCTAAAATTCTGCGGAGCCTGCAAGGTGCCGAAACAATCTAAAATCTAAAATTGGCTTGGTCAATAACGTTAACTGATGAGGATCTTATCCTCATTACTCATTTATGCAGCCCTGCTCGAATAGGGTTAGGCGGCTCAAAGCAAGTGGCTTCATTGGTAAAGGCTTGAACTAAATTTACCTTGGCTGACAGATTTTTTGTTTATTCCCTCCTTGCTACTTATTAAAAAATAGGTATATAAAATCACTGTAACTCGCTTATACCCTAAATGTGTGTTATCCATGATACAATTTTCAAGCGAATAATCATCGTCAAGTAGGGCAGGACTTACGCACTAGGCTATTCGTGGAGATCTATGCCCAACCCAAACCCTTGATTTTTCGTTACTCATGCGTAAGTCCTATATATATCAATACAGTTCAGTTAGGCTCGAATGATATACACTGTAGGGGCACGGCATCCAAAATTTTTTCTTCTAATGACAATTTTATTCGTGCCGTGCCCCTACGACAATTTTCCTTAACTGAACTGTATTGCTATATATATTTCCAGCGGATGAAAGCCGTTTCTCTCAAAGGCTAGATGGAATACCTGAGAAATTGGCTCACTATGACACTATGACTTGAAGGGTTAATTAACGGCTGTAGTGCTTTTGAACAAGAGGCAGCTTGAGCTTTTAACAAATGTAGGACATAACAAAATACAATGAACATAATATACGGAGAGCGTAAAATCCTTTCGCGTTTGCTAGCAGTGGTGCTTTCGACATTGCTAACAGTGCCATTGTTGACAAGCTGTGGCGGTGGTTCCCGAACTGCTTCGACACCGCCACCTGTTGATGAC
Organism: Gloeotrichia echinulata CP02; assembly: GCA_038087035.1. Classification (NCBI taxonomy): domain Bacteria; kingdom Bacillati; phylum Cyanobacteriota; class Cyanophyceae; order Nostocales; family Gloeotrichiaceae; genus Gloeotrichia; species Gloeotrichia echinulata. Next base: position 6,674,910 of record CP051187.1, read on the forward strand.
ACCGTTGGCAGAACAGTCAGTGAACGTAATTTAGAAAATCAACCCCAAGCTAACAAGGGATTGAGTACAGGACAGAAAGTAGCAATTTTGGCAGGCGCCGCGGGACTTTACTACCTCTACAATCAGCATAAAAATGCTCAACAAGAAGGTGTTCAAGGTAAGTACTACCTTTCCAAGAACGGACGTGTATATTACCGCGATGCCGAACATCGCGCCCACTGGGTAACGCCACCATCAGAAGGAATCCGAGTACCTGAATCTGAAGCGCAAAAGTACCGAGACTTCCAAGGCTATAACGGGCGTTCTACAGGTCGGGATCTAAGTGGGATAACTTCCACCTCAGCACCAGCTTTTTAGATCAGCACAGGTCGGACACACCAAATTAAATCACAGCCAATTATATCATGGTAAATGACTTTTTGCAAAAGGCGAAGGATTTTCTCTTAGGCTCAAATGACACTCAAGATCAGCGAGAACCCGAATATCGCGATCGCCAAGTACGTCCAGCCAGCGAAGACCCCTACGGCGACCCCGCAGATCCAGCTTCCTACGGCGATGTTCGCCCAGCCAGCGAAGACCCCTACGGCGACCCCGCAGATCCAGCTTCCTACGGCGATGTTCGTCCAGCCAGCGAAGACCCCTACGGCGACCCCGCAGATCAAAATTTCCGTAACGTCCGCCCAGCGAGCGAAGACCCCTACGGCGACCCCGCAGATCAAGATTACCGCCGTTAACTTCCAGTTCCCCTCCTCGCAAGCGAGGAGGGGTTAGGGCTGGGGTCGCGACCAATTACAGTCTACTCAGTGTTAGAAAGTAAAGGTTGTACGCAAAGTACCAACGTAAACTGTGTCGTTCTTATCGTTGTTCTCAGGATTGAAGATTACCAACACACCAGGAGTAACCAGGATATTGTCGGATAACTTCACCTTATACAGACCTTCTAGGTGATAAGAAGTGCTACCATCTCTACCTGCTTTATCTATGCTACCACCAGTAACTTTGGGTGGTTGACCGAATACCAAGCCCAACACGTTACCTTCTCTACCAAAATCTTTCAAACCAACGGAAGCAGCCCAGTACCAAATATCTGCATCCTTACCCTTATTGGTACCGTTCAAAGCATTAGCAGTCGTGTATCCAGCCCAACCGCTAACAGTCAACTTCTCACTAGCTTGGAAGCTAGCTTCCAGACCGTAGTTGTTGGCTTCAGTTGTAGGAGAAACACCACCTGTTATAAAGGGATTATTGGCAAAGCTACTACCTGTGCTTTTAAACAAGCCAGAACCACTTCTACTTGGGTCAATTAGATAAGTGCGTGCATAGCTAAAAGCAACGCTTAAAGCTTGGTTTGGTTTGAAAGCTACCTGACCGAAGATGGTGCTATCACCGTTGAAAAGGCCATTATCAATTGCAGGATTATTAGCACCATTAGCACCGTTGTTTGTTGCGGGAGCCATATAAGCAGCGCTAAATGTCAACGGCCCTTGAGGAGTAAAGTTAACGGTTATACCGGCACCGTCACCTGCTTGGCGATAAATGGGGCTAAAGCGTCCGTAGCGGGAGAGAGCGCCTGAACCGCTGCTTCTAAAGTCAGGGTTGAAAACGTTAACGTTCTCATTCAACTCAGCACCAGTGGCGTCAATCTTGACACGTATTGAGTCGCTCAGGTTGAAAGCGTAGTTGAGTTTGTCAACTTCAACGCTGTTACTACTACCACCGTCATAACCCAAACGGGTCATGTTAGTACCAGTTGTACCATTGTTGCTGACGATATTCCGAGCTTGCAAACGAGTTTGCAACTGGTCTTTACCAGTGAAGCTGGTGTTGAAGCTCAAACGAACGCGGTTAGAGAAAGTGAGGTTAGAATCCAAGTTATTAGTTGGAGTACCAGAACGAACCGCTTGTTTATCGCCAAAAGCCTGAGATACGCTAAAAATTGCTTCCCCAGACAACTTGGTTGTAGTGGAGAACTGATTCGCTTCCAGTTGGGCGGTGCGGGCTTCTAGAGCATCAACTTGACCGCGCAGGGTTCCCAACTCCGCAGCAAATTCTTCTTGTAAACGCTGTAAAGTGGTTAGGTCTTGTTTGTTAACCAAATCAGCGCTAGCTGTGGCAATTAGTTCATTAACCCGATCTAAACACGCATTCAAACCGGCGGCAAATTCATAACGGGTTAAGGCACGATTCCCACGGAAAGTGGCGTTGGGATAACCTGCAATACAGCCATAGCGCTCAACTAAGGATTGCAAAGCTTGGAATGCCCAATCTGTAGGCTGTACATCCGAAAACTGGGAAACGGATGTAATTTGAGCCATGCTGTTAGACTCTTGAGACAGTTGGGCAACAGTTGTTGTTTTTTCGTTAACTTCACCAGCCAAAGCGCTGTTAGCAGCTACAAATGTCGCAGCTACAACAAGTGGACTGACCTTTACAAGATTCCAGAATGCTTTTGTCATCATTTTACTCTCACTCACACCTATTCTCAATTATAAAATTTCCCGATTTTTTTTGAAACTGGGAAATTTTACTCATGACCTCTTGACTCATCATAGTGACGTACTCCACACACTCCCTTTCAGGTGAGTGTGGGCTTCTCAGCGACTCTTCCATGAAGACATTGACTGAGCTTTAAGACTGTGCTAACCACGGTTCTTTGGTTAAGCCAAACAATTAGCTTTTATTTTAATAGGCTGCTTTTCAGCATTTAATTGGATTACACCTACTGGTTAAAATTATATCAAATATTTTGAAAAAAAAACAAGAAAGTGTTCATTCCTCACCGACCAACATTGCTGATTTCGCTATGCTCAATTTCGCTCGTTGGTCAATTCGTCACTCACGCGCCATTCATCCCACGCTCATTCGAGTGAGCGTGGGGCTTCTGTCGGGAAAGCTAAAAGAAGAGGTGGTTTTTACTAATTAACCACCTCTTTTGTCAACTATTTTTTGGTGAATTTATTTGGTGAACATAGAATAATCCGCCGCTTGAGGCGGATGAGTGTTCCTTCCTCTTCAAATTGCTGTAGCAGTCGTGTTACGGTTACTCTAGTTGTATTTAACACTTCTGCCATTTCCTGATGGGTAACGTTCAGGTCAATTAGTTGACCTTGTTCTACGTCACGACCAAATTTTTCACTTAACCACACCAAAAATTGCCATAAACGTAGCGAAATTGGTTTCCGATGTACTATACTTAAAAGCTCCTCTGCTTGTTGAATGTGGGATAACAAGCCGTTGATATCCTGATGCCAAAGATGAGGTGGTACGATGCTCACTTCTACGCTTGTTAAGCATTCAATTTGGTAAGGCTTGACTCTGGACAAGGGATAACCAATAATATCTCCTGCTCCCCAATAGCCCAGGGTGATGAATGTTCCGTCTTCACTCCAGGTTAAGGTACGCACTGCTCCGCGCTCAATCCGCCACAGAACGTCATTGCGTGGTGGAATGACTTCTCTGCGGGTAAATAGCCGTTGGGGTAACTGTCCACTTACAGCGGAATTGTTTGAGCCAGCAGAAGAATTGGGGGTACGACTTGTGGAATACATCATGGGAGGGTTTGTTAGAGTAGAAATGTTTGCTTGATTTAAAAGTGGTCAAATGCTCCCGGCAATTCGTGTTTGAGGTGCCATCTCTTACCCGAATTGCTCAGGATTATGTAATAGTGGCGCTTTTAAGCTGCACAAATTAACCCAAAAGATAGATGCTAGAACAAAGTTGCCGCTGATAGTTTTTAAGTAAGTTGACTATTTGGCGCTTCCGAGGTGAAGGCGTCAGGATATTTTATCTCGTGGTTTAAACGCAGATGCACGAGATGAGCGTTTTCGTTTGGTTATCTGGATAAAAGTGCAAGAGTAAAGGAAAAATTAGCCCTAAGAGAAAATTCGAGCATGTCAATACTATAGCCGTTATTGTCCGCAAATTTCGATATATAGCTCCATCATGATTTTTACGAGCCATGTATCAGATTTTCTCTATGGTTGGATTTGGCTGGTATTTTACTTATCGAGAGGAGAAATTAGCACCCAAGTTACAATATTTGTTAAGCCCAATCACTGCAGGTTTGTAGGCAGCATTGGTAGTCGATAGCCTCAGTAATTTGTCCTATTTATTGGTGCGACTTTTTACAGTATTCTTGTCCTTTATAGGTGAAAAGTCTGTCGTCATCCATACATTTTTTTGCCTAAATAGTAATAAATATAAGTGTATTACTTTATCTAAGTAGGCAAAATTTATCATAGATCTTGTTACCTCATATTCTCGGATTAGCCTTGTCCGGGGCAATTAGCCGCCTGATGAATGTTGACATATTTTGTCAAATACATCACCGGGAAGTCGTTGTAGGGGGTTTAACCCCTCAGCGAATTTACTACCATGATAACATAGACACCTTTAAGTGTAAATGAGGCTGATGTAAAGGCAATTTACAGATCGTTATTCAAGGCAAGTTATATGTCTTCTGGACGATCTAGGTAAGTTGCGCGATTGTAATTAAGGTGAAAATCACTACAAGTGGCAATTAATTTGTATAGACTATATCGACAATCTTTTGCAATTGTCAAGGGGTCTACTACCGTGTAGATGGTCGATTGTTCATTTTGCTGTTCTGGTTTTCAGCCTACTAGTCTGTCAATTTTGTTTTGAGGGATTTTTGGTAGTGTGAGCGTCTCGCTCACGCGGGCAAGATGCCCGCACTACAGTCCATCATTTTTATCTTGACAGAGAGCGTCTCGCCCACGCGGGCAAGATGCCCGCACTACAGTCCATCATTTTTATCTTGACAGAGTACTACTGTTTCTTTGGAAGTCAGCACTGAGGTGGGTTGAAACGAGAATAATGCCTTCACGACTGATAAAAAAGTTACCCCACTAGTTGTAACATTTCTACTGCACCCTGCCACACAATTCAGTGCCTATGCACCCGGAATACTTTCCATAAACAGTCAGCGATACCGACTTGTGCCTACTCATCTGTTTGTTTGATTACATTGACCTTATCACTGAGCTAGATACAAAACACTTTTTAGGTTGTCTTTGGTTACTGTAATCCTAGAAGTTTAAGAACAGGTAAGCATTTAGTGAAATGTATGTTAGTTAACTTATTTTTAATAATACGGTATTAGAAACAACATTGCCACTTTTGTCAACTATACTTAACAATTAATATTATTGTATACTTTGTATAGAGAAAATTCTTTAGTCAAAGTATACAAAGTCTACATGTCAATCATGTGCTAATTGGGGATTTTGAATTTAATATTTCGGGAGAAAATCTTTGCCTTACAGCCATTTTCAGGTAAATAGACCACGCTTTTGGGGCGCAAGGCCTTGCGCCCCTACGAAGATCTGTGGTTATTGCGTGAAAATTGCTGTAAATAGATTTGAAAAAATAAGGGCTGTGACTTAACAAGCACAACTACTCCCTTCTCGGTCTAAGATTACCTATAATTTTCCTTCTTTGCGCCTTTGCGCCTTTGCGTGAGATAAAAATTATTTCGGTAATCTTCCAGCGGGAAGGGAGTAATTGCTGATCCTGATCTAATCTCCCTAGTACTCTGTCAAGATAAAAATGATGGACTGTAGTGCGGGCATCTTGCCCGCGTGAGCGAGACGCTCACACTACCAAAAATCCCTCAAAACAAAATTGACAGACTACTAGATTACCAGGCATTAATCAAGTAATACTTTTTACTAAAGAATAATACCCTGATTTAAAACTAAGCGTAGAAATATACTTTGCAGCGAATAGGTGAGAATTTTCTCGTTCGTGATATATTAAATGACATAGCCACGCATCTATCTAAAGTCTGATTTAGGCGAATTGATTTGTTTGTAGTAGCGCTACTACGAACCAAAACGCCACGAATTTATCAAACACTGTACTAAGAGCGTTGACCGGTGACAATATATGCTACCCTTTGACCGATATTAGTGGCATGATCTGCCATGCGTTCCAAACAACGAATTGCTAAAGCTAGCAGGACAATTGGCTCGACTACGCCTTTAACATCCCGTTGGAAAGCCAAAGTCTGATAAACGCGTTCGTAGGCGTTGTCCACAGCGTCATCTAAGTGCTGTAACCCACGTCCACCGACAGCATCCAAATCAGCCAAAGCGACTAAGCTAGTTGCGAGCATGGCCTGAGCATGGTGGGACATGATGGCAATTTCTGGCAAAGAAGCGTGAGGTGGATAAGGAAAGATTTTCACGGCAATTTCAGCTATATCCTTAGCATAATCCCCAATTCGTTCTAAATCTCGCACTAACTGCATAAAAGCACTCAAGCAGCGCAAATCTTGAGCCGTGGGTGCTTGCAGCGTCATGATGGAAGTACAATCTGACTCAATTTGTCTATAAAAACGATCAATTTTTTTATCTAATATAGGAATATCCGCAGCAGCAGTTAAATTACGGGTAAATAACGCTTGGTGACTCAGGCGAAATGATTGTTCCACCAAAGCTCCCATACGTAAGACATCCCGCTCTAGGCGCATAATGGCACGGGCCACATCGATTCCGTCAGGATTGGGACTATAAAGGACAGCTTTCACACTTGTAGTCTCAAACGTGAAGATATTGTTTTAACTATAGTCTTAACTTGGGGTGTTTGCCATAATTTCGGGGAGTTGGATTTGTAACCAAGCACCACCAGTTTCTGGATGATTCATTGCTTTGATTGCACCACCATGAGCGAGAACAATTTGACGGACTATAGCCAAACCCAAGCCACTACCAATAATTCCTGTTGTCGAATTATTCTCTTGTACTGGGTAACGATATCGTGCTTTATCTCCTCGGTAAAAGCGCTCAAAAACATGGGGTAAATCGCTTGGCTCAAAACCAACGCCGGAGTCAATGATATTGATTTCCAGGTGCTGGGAAGCAGGATTGCCCTTTGGAGCATCTTTTGCCGATGCTAATATTATTTTAGCTTCGACGTTAATGGTTGTACAAGGTGGGCTGTATTTGATGCTGTTATCCAACAGATTGAGAAACACCTGGTAAATCCGAGAGCGGTCTGCCTTAATCCAGAGAGTTTCTGCGCCAGAATATTTAATAGTCAGACGCTGTCGCACTGCCAAAGGTTCCAAAGTTTCCCATACAGATGCAATTAGCGATCGCACTTCCACCGATTCTAATTGCAATTGCATGGTTGGATTTGTTTCCATTTGGGTTAATTCCAACCAACTTTGCACCAAATTAATCAGTCGGTCAACTTCCTGCATTAGGCGGTTGACCCAACGATCTAACGGTGGTTCCAAGCGGTTTTGCAAGGTTTCCACAACCAGACGAATTGAAGTCAGGGGCGTTCTGAGTTCATGAGCCAAATCGGAAAAAGAGCGATCGCGTGCTTGATTCATATCCAGCAGCGGTTGGCGATTTTCGAGAAATACTCCCACTTGTCCATTGGGTAATGGCAAGCTGGACGCCCGCAAAGCCAGAGACTTAACTTCTAACATTGCAGCGGCATTATCACAAGAGGGGTGAAACACCCACTCCTTGATTTGTCGTGTTTGTCGGTCACGAGTTTGTTCTATTAACTGGTCAAGTTCATAAGACCGTACCAACTCTAGCAGTAAGCGGACCTGTCCTGGTTGCCAGCGTTCCAGTTGCAATATTTCTCTAGCCTGTTGATTACACCAGAGTAATTGATTTTCTTCGTCTACCTGTAAATATCCCACTGGTGCAAAATCCAGTAGTTCTTCGTAAGTTTCCAGGGATTGCTGCAAATCTTGCCGATGTCGCGTTACCATGATAATCTCTTGGCGCAAGCGCGGAATTAGGGGTAAAGCGACCTGGGAAGAGTGGGAATTTAAAGGTTTAAGTACTCGCCCTAAATAGCGGTTGAGTTGGACTTGTTGCCAAATCCAAAACCCAATACCTACCGCTAAACCCAGACAAAATCCCAATAAGAGCATTATAGTTGTTAGTTGCTTCATGACTACTAAAAACTAACAACTATCGCCACGAATTATCCAAATCGATAGCCAAAACCTCTGACAGTCACAATATATTCTGGACGACTAGGGTCTTGTTCTAATTTTTCTCGTAGCCAGCGGATGTGAACGTCTACAGTTTTACTATCCCCAACAAAATCGGGACCCCAAACCTGATCTAGTAATTGCTCCCGTGACCATACCCGACGGGCATAACTCATAAACAGTTCCAAAAGGCGGAATTCTTTCGGCGACAGATTCACCTCTTGACCACGCACCAGCACCCTACACTCTTGGGCATTCAATGTGACATCTTTATATTTTAATACTGGTAGTTGAGGTAAAGTCAGTAAACGTTGGCGACGGAGTAAAGCGCGACAGCGAGCGACTAATTCTCGCATACTGAAAGGTTTGGTTAAATAGTCATCAGCTCCCACTTCTAAGCCCAGTACGCGGTCAGTTTCACTACCCTTAGCACTAATCATCAAAATCGGTACTGGGTTGCCTTGATGACGCAGCAAACGGCAAATATCAAGCCCATTGATTTGTGGCAACATCAAATCAAGAATCACCAAGTCAAAGGACATTTCTAGTGAGTTGGCTTCACCATTCTTGAGTGATTCTACAGCCGAGCGCCCATCAGAGTTAGTTATCACCTCATAACCTTCCTCCTCTAATGCTACAACTAGCATTTCTCGGATGAGTTCTTCATCTTCTACTACTAGAACGCGGTTGGTTTGTCCGATATCCGCTCTGGCAGAATACTTAGGAGCTTCACTGGTATACATGGATATCATAGGTTTTGGGTTCAGTGCTGATACTAAGATGATGATTGAGTCTAGATATAATATTTAGTCTCAGTGCATCCACGCTTTTACTCTGGTGTCGATTTTCGTTAAATGTAATATATTTAACAGCACCCAGAATATTATAAATCACTGAGTCCACAACACGGTAATAGTTTTTAGGCTACTTTACAAGAATTGACGGTTTTAGGTAGATTTACATTTTGTTACATATTTTGGTGGGATGCAGAGTCGTCAATGGTAGGTCGGACTGCTCACCGTAGGGGAAAATCAAGGTTTTTGGCGACGAAGGATGATGGGGCGCAAGGCCTTGCGCCCCTACCGTCCTCAAATAGGTGAGAACAGGGGTTTATTTGTGCTGACCTGTAGTAGGTTGACAAGAGCAGATGAAGTTGAGTATATTTATTTAGTACAAATATACTAATAAGCCCGACAAAGGAAAACTGACCTCGCAAACTAGAGGGTATTGCTGTGGAAAATTCTGTCCACAACCTAGGTTTGTCTGCTTTCAAGTTTCAGTAATTACACTGCGCTAATAACCTTGATTTCAAGGCTAATGTGATGTCTGCATAGGTCAGCTTTTGCATGGCTTCCTACTCAATAAATTCTTGCGTCTTTTACGGAGTTGAAATATGACTACAGTTGCAACCAAGGACAGTAAACCACAACTAATGCAAGCATTTCAACAAATAATTACAGATAGAAAAAAACTAGAATCTAAAATTGCAACTAAACAGGAGGAAGCAGAAAAAGCAAAAAACCAAGAACTTTTGGCTATTGCTTCTACATACACTGTGGATAGCATTGTCAAAGGTTTAGCTGATTTGCAATTGGAATTTGGGAGCATTGTCAATGCGCTATCAGAAAAATTAGCTCAAGAAAATGCCAAGTTAGATGAACTTAACCGAGCCATAGAAATAGAAACTCAGCGTCTACAAGAGCTTCAGCAAATCAGAATTGTCGCCGATATTTTGGATATCTTAACTCAAGAACACCAAGAAAAGTTAAAAAATCTAGAACAAGATATTACCGACAAGCGCGAAGCATTGGAGAAAGAAATTACAATCAGGCGTAAAGAATGGCAAAAAGAGCAAGCGGAGTTTGAAGAAGCAGTACAAGCTTACAACGATTTATTAGCTAAACAACGCACCTTAGAAACAGAAGAATATCAATATAAGTTAGAAACTACGCGGAAATTAACTACGGATGCTTACGAAGCCAAAAAGCGTAACTTAGAAAGAGATATCACAGAAGCCAGTCAACAAAAAGATAAAGACTGGGGTGAACGCGAGAAAATTTTAACCGAACGTCAACCGTTATTTACAGAATATCAACAAAAAATAGCAGCGTTTCCTACTGAATTAGAAGAAGCAATTAAGAAAGCGAGAGAGGAAGCAATTAAAGAAACCAGTCAAAAGGCTAAAGTGGAATCTGACCTATTTGAAAAAGAATGGGAATCTGGTAAACAGAATTATGAATTAAGAATTCAGTCTTTAGAAGAGACTATTAATAAACAAAATCAGCAGATAGAAGGAATTTCTGCTCAATTACAAACTGCGTTGAAACAAGCACAAGATTTGGCTATGAGAGCATTTGATAGTAGTCATTAGTTATTTGTCAAGGGTTAAGGGTGAAGAGTTGATATCTGGACTTGGGGAAGAGTTGAATTTTAATTTCTGAAATTGAGGGTGATTATGGGAACAAAAAAGCTAACAGATAAAAGTACGAAAGCCGAAATTTTGCAGGCGTATGAGGAGTTAGCCAAAGAAGCAACAGCAGTAAAATCGCAACTTAACCAAGCGCTGAAAGAGAATCAATCTGTAACGACTGTAACGCAAGATAAACCTAAAGAAGAATTAAAACCAACTATGAATAAGCCATCTACTATTCAGCAAAAGATGAATTCAACCATAGAAAGTTTGGCTAAAATTCAGTTAGGCTTTGGTAGTGCTGCTAATGAATTGTCGGAACAGTTAACTACACAAGCTTCTAAGTTAGAACAAATCCGAGAAGCTGTAGAAAATGAAGTTGATCAATTAGCGCGATTACATAACTTAGAAATATCCGAGGATATTTTGGATACGCTAATTAAATCCTATGAGGATAATTCTAAAGCTTATCAAGAAGAGTTTAGCCAGCGTCAGGAAATATTATTGCAAGAAATAGATGAGCAAAGGAAAACTTGGGCGAAAGAGCAAGAAGAAAAGAATCGAGAAATCAAAGAACGAGATGCAAATATTAATAAAAATAGACAACGGGATGAGGCTGAATATAAATATAATTTAGAACTCCAGCGGAAACTGCAAAGAGATGAATATGAACAACAACAAAAAGCTTTAAATAAACAACTGGAAGAATTTCAGCAAGAAACCGAAAAACAGTGGAGTGAAAGAGAAAAAATAATTGCTGAACGAGAAAAACAATTTGAGGAATATAAAACAAAAGTAGAGACATTTCCTAAAGATAAAGAAGCCGCTATCAAAAAAGCCACAGAAGAAGGAAAAGGTATCGCCCACTATCAAGCTAAAATCAAATCTGATTTGTATGGTAAAGAAGTGGAAGGTCAAAAGCGTTTCTACGAACAAAGATTACAGTCTCTAGAACAGACGATTACCAATCAAGAAACGCGAATTCAAAATCTTTCTAAACAACTTGAATCGGCGCTAAAACAAGTTCAAGATTTGGCTGTGAAAGCGATTGAAGGTACTGCTAATGTAAATTCATATCAGGCTATCAAGGAAATAGCTTTAGAACAAGCAAAAAGTCAGGTAAAAAATAAATAACCTGGGTTAGTTATCAGTTGAATTAGGTATAAGAACCCCTCCCCCAACCCCCTCCCCGCAAGCGAGGAGGGGGCTATGACAATACGGTTAGGTTACAGCGATTTTCAGGTAAATGAACCACATTTTTATATCTCACGCATTCGCGTAGCGTCTCGCAGAGAAGGCGCATTCGCGGAGCGTCTCGCAGAGAAGGCGCAAAGGAAGAAAGAAATACAGATGTCGGGGTGTGGTCTAAATACCTGAAAACTGCTGTAAAACGAATTCCGTTCTTTTCAATTAATTCTGGTATTACGCGCTTATCATCCTGTCCTTCCACCAAAAGCTTCTTGGGGATATAACCTTTTACCATTGCTAACGCACCTCAATTTCTCTTTCAGCAGCGATGACAATTTGAGATTCGTTAAAAACTATACTTTTGTCTTTACCTCTTTCAATTCTGTGAATTCTAATACCATCTTCAGTGGCATCTTCCTGCTGGGCTATACTGGCTAAACTAGTCCAACAATCACTATTGTGGGTAGTGGCAAAAACTTGCACATTTAGCCTTTTTGCCGTATCCCAAATCAGTTTCCACATATCAGACATAGCTGTAAAATGGAGTCCGGTATCAATCTCATCAACAAATAAATATCCGTCTTTAGCACAAACTGTAGCTAGTGCAAGTCCTAATATCCGCCAAATACCATCACCCATACTGCCAATTGGTACACGCTGGTTACTATCAGAAAGCAGCACAAAAAAACCGCCCCGCGAATCTAAGGAATACCTTAATTTTTGAGAACTAACTGGAGCAATTCGTTGAATTTTCGAGTCTATTCTATGAAGTGCCTGCTCTACAAGTTTTTCTTCAGGTGTTAATACTATCTGGTCAAATAACTCAATCATTTTCTCAGTTTCTAGAGAAGATGATGTGACAAATTGTGTTTTTGTTATTGGATTTTTAACATCTCTACGAAATCGCCGAACATAATCTATAGGAAGTCCTCCATTAGGAGATAGGGGTAGTTTCCAAGACTCTTCTTCCCTTACAGAAGTCCACTTTACACTAAAATCACGTTCTCTTAATGCATCTGGTACTTCATCAACTGGAAACTCATTCCACAGGTTAAGTTGTGCTTTTGAAGAATTTTTACGTAATTGTATTGATACAATAAGTTCATCGTGATTACTGCCATCATCACCTGTGATTAAAAATTGGCTCCCTAATTCAATCTCATGGCCGTAGAAAAGGTGACGAACATCAAGCTCTTGATCTCTCTTCCGCTCATCAAAAAAATATTCACTTCGGTTAGTCATCATCTGACGTAGTGGCTCAAGATTATTTCGTGAGCATAAAAGTTGAATAGCTTCTAGTATTGATGTTTTACCGGTATTGTTTTTACCCACTAAAAGATTTACTCTACCAAGCTGTTGAAGCTCGAAAGATTGGAAACTACGGAAATTATTGATTTTTATCGTCTTCAACATAATTTTGCTAGCCGGAGACAATACAGAAGTGATGACTGGTATTAGTATAAGCAATGCTGATACCTTTTACTCTAGCAAAAAAGGCGATATCTCCGATGGGCTACGCCTACGCACTCCTTACCCCAACTCCTCAACACCAGCACCTTCGCCTTCTGACTCCACAGGCTCAAACGTCACCTTGTTATATAAATCCAAAAAATTCATTTCAAATGGAACTGTAACTAAAGAGATTTTCTCATCTTCTTCGTCATACTCCTGCAGCGTCCATTGCTTCTTACCAGTCTTAGAAAATTGCTCTACATGAATCCGATTTTGGTCAATTAATAAATATTCTTGAAAGCTGGGAATTGTCCGGTAATTTGCAAATTTATCTTCGCGGTCATAGCCTTTAGTTGATTTAGATAAAACCTCAATAATGACCTGTGGATTCAGAATTATATCTTGACGGTTGTTGAAAAATTCTGGTTTATCTGCCAGAATCATCACATCTGGATATGTGTAGGTACGCTTTTGGGGTATCCATAAACGTAACTGAAAAAGAAAGACTTCATAGTTGAGTTTTTTAAACGCAAAATTTAGCGCAGTAGCAAAATTCCCACCAATCAAATTGTGATTAGCAGACTCATGCGCCATAGGAATTATTTGTCCGTCAATATATTCGCTTTTGTAGTCAGCAGCCTCCTCTAGTTCCAGATATTCCTCTGGGGTGTAGTATCGCTGTTCTGTTACTTGCATAGTTTTTGTATGGACGCAATGTCTATTAATTAGGGCTATTTTATTTTAAATGAAAATGCTATAGCGTTTCTCGCCAAGCGTGAGGTACACCCGTAGGGGCACGGCAGTGCCGTGCCCCTACACCGCGTGATACAATTAAGTACCATCATTGAATGGGAAGTGCTATACATACTGCGATGCATTTTTTCAAGAGAGCGACAATGAAACAAGAAGGCTATTCAAAGATGATTGGGCTGATATGAATTTCTCCTTCTTCCTTCCTGGTTGCAGAAAATAATGTTAAGCCGCATTTTGGTTCATTAATTTTAGGCTCAAAACCGACTTCAAAGGCAATCAAATATATTTTAGATAAATTTGGTCTTTGTCCTAAGTTAATTTGACAGCCATCATAACGAAAATGAAACCATTTACTTAAGTCTAGAGATATTAAAATATCTTTTGACCAAATACTAGATGAAGTTGAAAGGTTTTTCGACTCATAAACTAAATCATCACTTCCGTATGCCCAACAAACTTGATTAGCATCAGTTATCCTTACTCTCAGACCTACTTCTTCATTTTTAGGTGTTCTTATTTTGAATTTAAGATGTTGAAAATTTAATGCATTAACTGGTGCATCATTCATGGGACGGATTGTTACATTAGTTCCCCATCCTTGTCTGACAAAAGATATTTTTATAAATGTTTGCTCATTAGATATAACACTTGCCTTTATATAACTATCGGTAGTTCCCCCATGCTTAATGGCTAAAGGATCTGCCCATAATTCATCAATAATCCTGTCACCTGAATAATCATTAAATACAAATCTTTCTTGTGCTGGCCGAGTTAAACCGTAAGGGTTTGGTGTGGGTACGACAATTTCCTCTGGGTTGAGTTCTAAAATCTGGCAGAAAGCATTAAAAGCATGAGCGGAAATGGACTCCCTTGCAGATCTAAACCGTTTCCAGGTTGCTTTTGAGATCCCTTGAGGATAAGGTTCTTTTTCCCAGTCTGGATCTATAGCCTTACTAGCTTGCTCAAGCCATCTAGGGCTATCTAGTTTCCAACCCTTGCTCCCAGCAATTTTACTTACGGCTACTTCAATTATGAGCTTGCTATCCTGAGAAGCCTTACGCAAATCCATGTATACTTAAGCCGATTTTTTGTCAATATCAATCGTAGCTCACTTTCCTGAGCTAAGGTGATCTGCCTGAGCCAGGATGAGTTTCTATCGTTGAATTATGACTAGTACGTAAGTAAATGACAAAATTTTAAGCACACAAAAGGAAAAATTTAGTGTAATATAAAATACATTAGTATAGTTCTGGGGTGTGTTAAGAATATGTCATTAAGTTGCAAGATGCTTGAGGTTGAAGAAAGGGTGGCGGAGTTGGAAGCTGCGCTTAAGAAAAATTGTGTTGAGTAGTCTGCTGAAAATCACTATTTTTTAACTGGTAGATATCACCATGAAGATTAAGTCTTTATTACTAGAAACTAAGATTGCTAAATTAGTTTTCAACCAAAATAAAACTCAGAAAAAAACACGATGTGGTTATGGTGCTTGTTCTGTTAGCGGCTGTAATTGTCGAGCTTATGAAGGCAGGGATAATACTTGCGAGAACTGTGGGCATAATTATGAGCGTCATTGGTAACATACTGATCAATATACTCTTTACAAGAATATTATATCTAGTCATGAAAGTTTACATATGGACTCCTCGTCCATTATCTTTAGATCCAGGACATGCAGCCATTTCTATAGGAAATCAATACTTTAGTTTTAGCATAAATTATGCTAATAATTCATTCAACAAATGGAACACTCTGTATGAAGATGAAAAATCTCACAAAAGATCGGCAGATCACATTATAGAAATAGATGTAGATAAAATTTTTCATCCTTATATTCTCGATCAATATAATCCGTCAAACACAATTACTGGCCGATTTTCATACAGAGGGATGGGTGGAAAACCCTATCATTTGGTTTACAATAATTGTTGTCATCAAGTCGCAATGTTTACAAATACAGCAATTTTTCCGTATCTAATTGATATTTTTGGTAATCCTCAAGGAAATACTTACTGGCTAAATTATGACAATGAACATTATGCTCAAGCCAGATATGAAAAACTCAAGAGTTTGTATTGTAAATACAATATAAATAATGACAAAGAAGATATCATAATTTTATGCAAATGGGAATTGTTTAAAATGTATAAACTGGCTTTATTACATAAGTATGGCTCAAAAGTAGCTATGAACATACTGGAAAAAAATTACCCTGAGGAACAACCAGATCAAGTTGTTTGGCATCCTAATAGCATTATAAAATATGCCAACTACGCCAAAGCTGTAGTTGAAGATTTTTCAGGAAGAGTTCCATCGCTACCCTGGATTTATACTACCCAGTGGGCTAATAGTAATGGTGCGCCAATAAAAGCAGAAATTAATAGCGTAGAGGAATTCCAGCGGACAGATATAGGATTTAGAGAGCAGACATCATTAAATAAATCAATAGATGATGTAATAAATACATTAAAAAAATATCCAGGGTTAATATTGAAAATTTTCAATTTGAAAAAATAAAATTAATATATAGTTCTTTAAACAGAAGAGATACTCATTTAAACTTTAAACCTGCTCTCCAAATTGCCAAAAAAAAGAAATTGATAACTTAAAATAATTAATTATTTTACAAGGAGTATTGAGTAATGATTAAAATCAGAAAATACCTAAAGAAACTATTGCTTTCATTACTAAAAGGGGCTTTTGTTCGGAATAAAACATTTTCAGTTAAATCTTTGCTAGTTAAGACTCTTAGGAAACTTTTCAGCACGCAAGAAAGGAGACAGTTGTGGACAAAATTAAATGAGCAAGTCGTTGAATTTATGAAACAATCTGGATATGAAGATCAGGCTAGACCAATTGCAGAATCTGCACTAGAATTAGCCAGATTGATTGGTGAACCACTGTTAGTGTCAAACTCGTTGAGTAATTTAGCAACAATAAATTATAATTCAGCGGTCTTTTTCTCCAATAATGCAGCAAAATATGGACATATTTTCAATATGGAGCCTATTTATAAAAGAGCAGCACAAATGCATTGGGAAGCATTAATAATCAATAGTAGTTGGTTAGGAAATGACAGTTTAGAAGTTGCAATAGTTGCTGGTAATTTAGCAAACATTTTGGTTATAATGGAACATTATGATTTAGCAGAGATGTGCTATAAAGAAGTTCTACGAATAAAACAAAAAGAACTTGATCCACATCATCATTCTTTGGTGAAAAGTTTAAATAATTTAGTGATGTTTTACGAATTGAGAGGTCAATATGATAAGGCGAATAAATTAAGGAGTGAGGGACTAAATTTTGCTGCCAAGGATACTTGGCTACCAAAGAACCTATTTTAGTGATGAGCAAGATGGAATTGTTAAATACCTTCATATAATAAGGAGATAAAATGTTAAATCCATTAGGAGCTTTTGAAGAGGGTTTCCGATTATCTCAAAAAGCAATTGATTATTTAGTAGAATGGAATACTGAAGCTGAAATTGCTTCTAGTATTTCTCAAACAACACAACAAGTTGTTGAAATATTGGTCAATGTACCTGGTATGACTATGGCTCATAGTAGAGATTTCAAAAGAGCGACACCTTTTTTACAACTGAAAGATGGTACAGTAGTTAAAATTTTTATAAATCCAGCACAAGTAAAACACATATTTTTAGCAGATTCTAACAACAAAATGATATTTGGAGGCTATGTAGGTTGGATTCATAACAAAAATTTAAATGAAGCTATTGATAATATCAAGAAAGAATTTAGTTAGGAGATTATCTCTGGAGTGAATTGCACTAAGATAAGCCAAAACATTTATGACACAAGAGTTTGAAGGATTTAGATGTACCGGATAGGGAAGTGACAGTTAAAACAGCTAATTCGCGAATTTTCTACGCGAATGCTTATTGGAGCTATTCTCGATTCTCTCTTTTTTCTCGTACAAATCAATCCGACCTTCTAAAAACCTTAATAGTCTTGTGAGAAATCCGGGGTACTTATACTGATTAAGCAACGCCTGAATGTCCACTGTTTAGTATCGTAGGGTGCGTTAGGATGAAATCCGTAACGCACCATCATCAAGGATATGGTGCCGTACTCTCGGCGATCACGCACCCTACGTATCTGTCAAAAATCAAGCCGGATTCCTATATGAATAGATAAACCTGCTTGAAGCCCTCACCGTTGTCCTAATTTATTTTTGGGAAATCACTACTTACAAATTACCCCCACAATCTCCTCCCAGCTTTCCCATTCAATCTCTCATGGGTATCTTGCAATAAAGCGGGAATTTCTAATTTCTCTGGACACCTGGGTAAACATTCGCCGCATTCTGTACACCGATTACCCTTCATACCACCAAACCAATGACCAGCATTTTCAAACATGCCGTAACGATATTGTCCATAATCAGTCATATCATAAGCTATTGCCAGATTACGTAACCGCAATACCTCTGGAATATTGATGTTTTCTGGACAAGGTAAACAAGCATAACACTGGCTACATTTATCAGTTTTTAACGCTATTTTTTGCTGATTTTCTAAACGTTGAAAAGCCGCAATCTCCTCTAAAGTTAATTCACCATCACTATCAGCAACCCGCAGAGGTGCGATTAATTCATCTGGCTTTGCAGGTCCAACACTTAAGGTAGTAATGCGGCTATCACTCAGCAAAAATCGATAATTTAACTCTAAAGGTGAAAATGGCTCACACAACTCTTTTAATGTTTCGGGTGGGGTGTACAGCTTTCCTCCCTTATCAGCAGGAGAAATGATGAAAACGCCCATATCTTTCTCGACTGCTAGCTGAATCGCTGGTGCATGGCGTTGGAAAAAATAGTAATAATGCAGATTGACAAATTCAAATAAATCTGTATTGATAGCCGCCTGAATTAGTTCTAATGAGCCGTGGGTGGAAAAACCTACATGTCGCACCCGGCCATCAGTAACAGCTTCTTGCACAGCTTGCATACAACCACCTTGAGCTTGTACCCAGTCGAGGTGTTCCCACGTGTTCAAGCCATGAATTCCCAAGCAATCTAAATAATCTAGCTTTAATCTTACCAGGGATTCATCAATGTAGCGGCGCATGGTGTCAGCATCCTGCGTGGGAGGGATTTTTGTAGTAATGTGAAGCCTGGTTCGAGGTACTGATAAACCAGCTTTTAGCGCTTCACCAAAATACTCCTCACTTTTACCGTAACCTCGCGCAGTTTCTATGTGATTAATTCCTAGCGCCAAAGCTGTTTCGATAGTTTTGGAAGCATTTTTTGCATCGGCTAAGTAACGCATTGTTCCCAAAGAAAAAACAGAAAGGCGTAAATTAGTTTTCCCAAAACGTCGGTATTGCATCTTCAACAGAGTTAAAAGTCAATAGTTAGGAGTTATAAGTTAAAACAAATAACTCCTAACTCATAACTCATAATTTATAACTTTTCTAACTTTCGCCATTACCAAAGCGCTTGATTAAATCCTCGGGACGGATATTAGAAAGAAATTCGCGGAAGGCTTCCTGTTCTGCTTCATCAGCGTCGCGATCAACGGGGATCGAAGCATCAGCAATTACTTCTTCCATTACCCAAATAGGGGTATTTGTACGTAGTGCCACAGCGATCGCATCGCTAGGACGTGCGTCAATTTCTTTTTTCACTTCACCCTGCTGGACAATCAAAGCTGCATAAAATGTATCTTTTTGCAAGGAATGAATCACAACTTTCTCCAGAGTTAAGTTCCAAGTCTCCAGAATATTCACAATCAGGTCGTGAGTTAAGGGTCTGGGCGGCTTCTGATTTTCCAATGCTCCCGCAATTGCCCTGGCCTGTTCTTGACCGATATAAATTGGCAAAGCGCGACGATCTGAAGCATCTTTTAAAAGTACAATCGGACTGCGGGTTATGGCATCTAATGCTATGCCAGCGACTCTCATTTCAATCATTGGCGAAGCCTCTATAATCCTGTGGGCAATTGGGTGTGAAGTAACAAATAATACTCTTGGCGGTAAGGTAGGGGAAAAGAATAAACATAGGCATTTGTTCTCTATAATTGCTTCTATTAAACTCCGAACTTGATGTGAACACCAGAGTACGTCAAATTGGTCTAGTTCGACAACAACCTTCTTACCCAAGTATGCCTTGTGAAGGATGTAAATGTGTTGATAACCTTATACTAAAATCAATCGGGAATTATACTCATATTTTGTTAGATTCTTGTGATCATCTGAGTGGATTTTAGGCAAAATGAGATAATAAATAGAGTTACTTTGGCAAAAAAGCTGTGTTTACAGGACTAATCCAAGGCTTAGGAACAATCAGACCCCTAGGGGGAGATTCTTGGCAAATTACTTGTGTAGGTCAGTCACCAGAGGCAATTATGCACGATCTGGCTTATGGCGATAGTGTTGCAGTAGATGGCGTTTGCCTCACAGTGGAAGAAATTTTAAAAGACGGATTTATTGCCACTGCATCACCAGAAACCCTGCGCCGTACCACCCTCTCAAGAGAGGAAAACCAACAAAAATATGTCAACCTAGAAACGTCATTGCGGGTGGGTGGCAAAGTAGGCGGTCATTTTGTCATGGGACATGTAGACGGCCTTGGGCGAATGCTAAGTGCAGAACAAACGGCTACTTCTTGGGAAATGACCTTTACAGCATCTGAAGCGATCGCCCGGTACATTGTCCCTAAAGGTAGCATTGCCGTCAACGGCATAAGTCTCACAGTGGCTGCATATCAGCCTGATAACTGCCAGTTTACCGTAGCGGTAATTCCCCTCACCTATGCCGAGACAAATCTCAACTATTTAGTCTCTGGTAACTGGGTAAATCTAGAAGGAGATATTCTCGGCAAATATGTCGAAAAATTCCTCTCTCCTGGCAACCGCAACCACAAAAATGGCGATGACATCTATTCTGATGATATTACACCCACTTTCTTAATAGAACACGGGTATTTTTGACACTCTGCGGTCTGTTCGCCCTTGGCGTCTCCCCGAGTGAGAAGACACGCAGATTCTTTAAGACTTGCTTAAAAGGGATAGTCAAATATCCCCCTAGACGCTCAAAACAATTACCAATAACACAGGTATTGCAATTGCGCAAAATTTTCTTTTTTTTGTTTTCCGAGTCCATCACAACGCCAGTTAGGTACGCTCCATGTTTTCCCATTACTTGTTTACCCAGAGTCGCAACTTGTGCTCTTGCGAGGTAAATTAGGGGTCTCTCCTTACAAAACACTTCAACACGTAGATGGTTATTCCTACTCACAATTTGATTATATCATTTTCCACGGGTGGTTTTAACCACCCGTGGCGTGTTTCCTCCACTGTCTAAAGCCAAGTGGCTTCCACACGACCCGTGATGTTTTTGTGAATGGGGATTGGGGATTGGGTATTGGGTATTGGGTATTGGGGATGAGGGGGATAAGGGGCATAAGGGGGATGAGGAAGTAATATTACCATGCCCCATGCCCCATGCCCCATGCCCCATGCCCCATGCCCCAATCCCCAATCTTAGCTACCTGGTTGTTGGGGGACTTGGGCGGTGCGTAAGACTTGAACCAACTGACTCATGGACGCCTGTAATTGGGTACCTGGGTCAGTAGCCACCCATCCATTTTGTGTCAGGTTGCGGACTTCAAAGTGCAGGTGTGGTCCTGTGGAATTACCGGTGCTACCAACTCGCCCGATGACAGTTCCTGGATTTACCCACTGACCGGGTTGCACAAACAGTTCTGACATGTGACCGTAGAGAGTTTGTTGCGCTCCGGTGTGGTTGATGATGACAGTTAAACCATAGCCTCCTACCCAATCAGCAATTTCTACTTGACCTTTAGCGGCGGCTAAAACTGGTGTCCCCATCGGCGCACCCAAATCTGTACCGGAGTGGAAGCGGCGATCGCCTGTGATGGGATGAATCCGCCAACCGAATAAGGAAGTAATTGGTGCGGGGATTGACAAGGGGAACATCATTCCGTTGCCAGCATAAGCCACCGTCCCACTATAGGGGATTTGCGGCAATGTTGACGCCAGTGGGAAGTCGTAAGCTACTGTGCTGGGGCGGGGTGCGACGTTACCATCAGCCATTGGTGCGGGTAAAGTACCACCAATAGACGGAATTGGTGTGGCACTAATTCTCGTGGGGGAGAATTCGCTGGGGTGAGGGATAAACCGATTCGAGCGAAATCCGCTGCTGGGGACATCACTAGAAGCAACGCGACTGGGACGCCATCTCTGGTTGGTGTTATTGCTAGCAGCCGCTAGGGGTCTACGCCAGTGTCTATTGTTTTGACTAGTTGGGGTGTCACTACTAGCAACAGGTAGGGGATTACGCCAGTGTCTGTTGTTTTCACCACTTGCTTGGTGTCGGACTCGTGGAACGATTGCTAAATCAGCATTTTGACTTCTTCTGAGCCAATTAGGTGCTGGTTTATTGTCGCCATCAGCTACACGCTGATTGCGAGAGGGGGTTTCGGGTGTTTTGGCACAAAAACCGGTTGATACACCTTGTCCAGCCCCTAAAATGGTACGACAACCACTAGAGCGTTCTGTGACTACCACAGAATTTGGTGCTTGATAGCTACCTGTGGCAGCAGCATTGTAATCTGTAGGGTCAATATAGGCGTTATTGTAATCCTTGGTTTTTTCTTCCGTGGCGCTGTTCGCAGTGTTCGAGTTGTTTGCAGGTTGGGCAACTTCTGGTAATTTTTCTGGTAAAGCGCGAACAGGAGTAGATGTGGTTACTTCTGGTTCGGCTTTTTCCTCTCTGCGGCTGGCTCTAGGCTGGGAAACTTCTGGTTTGGGTTTTTCCTCTCTAGCCGTTTCTACTTCTACCTGGGGTCTTGAGCGTCTGATAGACCTAATTAGCTCAGAATCCTGGGTTTTGCGTCTAGACTGTCTCACCGGCTCTGTTGATTCAGCTACAGCTTCTGGGCGTAGTCTCTTTCTGAGTCTGACGCGCCGTTCGATAAATTCTGGTTCTATTCTAGTTACTTCCGGTTCTGCAGTCTCTTTTTTAACTGGATTTGTAATAACTGCTGGCTGGGTTGGCTGAGAATTTTCAATAGTAGGAACAATGTTGTCTATAGATGTTTCCGTTTGAGCAACCACGAAGCCACTACCGAGGAGGCTCAAGCTACTCAACCAACAGATACTCTGTGCTGGGAGCGATCGCGCAAAGCGTTTTGTCTTCATTCTTGGCAAAGGATTATGGGCAGAGTTATTCGGCTGCGTCATTGTTCTCTCAGTTTTGTGTAATTATTAAACGTTAAACAAGTTGTGAGTGCTGAGTGCTGAATCCTGAGTGCTGAGTCAAAGTCTCCAGTCCTCAGTCTCCAGTCCTCAGTCCCTTTTTCATCCTTCCTGGTGTAAGCTGGGAATGATGCCTACTTATATAAACCTCAAAGTTCAACAGAAGATCGACGATATCCCAAACTGATTGTACCGGGTTCTACGTAAAATTCTTGTGTTTTTAGTGCTGTTGCATCATAATGTTTGCTACTAACTCGTAAATTACCTTCAGAAGTGACGCCAACTATCGTCCCTGAAAGATTATTGACCTCTACTGTATCACCCATGTTCGTCAGTAAATTTGCATATCGGGACAAGAGTGTGCTGACTCCTGTTTGAAAAAGGCACTCAATACCGGATTCTATCCCCAGTAAAACGGCGGAGGTTAGCATTTCCAGGCAAGAAATCGGTCTTGTATCCTGGGAAGCTTGCCAAGATTCCAGATTGATTCCGGTTTCGGGGACTGGGTTAGCCCAGTTAATCCCAACTCCAATTACTGCTTGGGTGATTTGTCCTTTGTGGACTTTAGTTTCCGTCAAAATGCCGCCAAGCTTGCGACCATTCAAGACTAAATCATTCGGCCATTTAATTCCAACACTTACGCCACATTTTTGCAATTGGGCAGCAATTCCCCAAGCACTGGCGAATGTTAGCTGATAACTGTTGTTAGCCTCTAGTTTGGGTGCAATTGCTACAGAAAGATATAATCCGCCAGTAGCCGAAATCCATTGTCGTCCCCATTGTCCCCGCCCAGCAGTCTGCTGAGTAGCGATGACTACACTTCCTGTTTCTGCCCCTTGGTCTAGCAAGCTCCACAGGGTTTGGCTAGTAGAGGCTACACTGTCAAAAATGTGTAGAGAAAATGGTAAATATGTATACTCTCGCCCTGGGTTCAGGGCTACTGCTAATTTTTGCTGATCAAATCCCACGCAGTTAACCTAAAATCCCGTTGTTCAAGTTAGCATTAATTGGCTGATTTTGATTTTCTGTTTAGGTTTGGTTCAAGATGCACACCTGGAACTGGCGCAATTGGGAAGAACTGCCTTATCTGACTTGTAGTATCCTCGACGGCTGGGAACATGGTTTCTTTACCCAGCAGTTTTGGCCGCGTTTACCGACAGACTTAACAAAAGTGCTGCAACCAGACGCATTAGTTTATCGCTTGAAACAGGTTCATGGCAATACTGTTCTCACCCCACAAGAAATTGACACACAGTTAAGCAATCTTGGGGATGAGGTTGAGCTAGCATCAGCAGATGGTTTAATTACCGAGCAACCATTGCAAGCTGTGTGGGTCGCCAGTGCTGATTGTACACCTGTACTGATTGGAGATGTCAAAACCGGACAGGTATCAGCAATTCATGCAGGGTGGCGCGGTACTGCCAAAAAGATTGTCCCCTTGGCGATCGCCCGACTGCAAGCACAAGGGAGCAAACTAGAAGATTTGCGAATTGCAATGGGTCCGGCGATCGCAGGTGTTGTTTACCAAGTTTCTGTCGAAGTGGCAGCCGAAATCGGGTCTAGTATTATATCACATGAAGACCCACAAAAGATAGTAGCCACATTGCATGATTTACCCAATTCCCCATTGCATCAAGACCCCAACCCCGAAAAAGTGCGGGTGGATGTTAGGCGGGTAAATGCTTTACAGATAGAAAGTCTCGGTATTCACGCCGAACAAGTGGCGATCGCTCCTTATTGTACCTACCAAACCCCTGAGCATTTCTTTTCTTACCGTCGCGAGCAAGAGAAAAAAGTCCAATGGTCTGGAATTGTCAGTAGGGATTAGGGACTGGGGACAGCAATCATTTTGTAGGGTGCGTCAGATGTCAAAAATTTGTTGTTCATCTCCAACTTTTCAAATCTGATGCCCCCTAATTATAGCTTGTAAGTTTTAGCTGAAAATAGAATTATAGAATTAGGGAAAGAGTTATGTCTGAGCAATACTCTATCGAACAAATTCCTGTCAACTTAAACAAAATTATTCAGAAAATTGCACAAGGTGAACAAATCGAAATTACCCAGCAAGGTAGACAGATTGCCGTAATTATTTCCAGCGCTGAATATGAAAAATTATTGAATCAAAACATGAGTTTTTGGGAATGTATAGAACGATTTCGCCAAGAATATAATGTCGAGTCCGCAGAGATTAACCCTGATGAAATTTTTGCTCTTGTGCGGGATAAATCATCCGGCCGTGAGGTGATTTTTTGATTTTATGCGCTTCCTTCTAGATACTAATATCCTCTCAGAACCGTTGCGCCCCGCCCAAATTCAGGTTCGGTAATGAGAGAAAACACGCCCTAGCCCCTACCCCCTATTTGCGTATGTCCATTCCTGAACCCCAACAAGAGTTTCTGTTGTAGGGGTTTAGCATTGCTAAACCCCTACGACATCTCCGGTTTTTTGCAGCCCATATGTTGTGTTTTTGTCAATGCGTAATACCATTTCACCAAAACTCTGATACATATAGAAGCCAGTAGGGGCAGGGCATTGCCGTGCCCCTACCAACGTATTTGTATCATACTTAAAGTGAAACGGTATAAGTCCTAAAATATTCTGACCTTGACCTCATTTTAGTTGTCGAAGATATTCATTATCAACAAATTTTAGAAGAGCGACAAGTTTTCGCCTATAATTACTACTCAGTTAACGCTGCATACAAAACTTCACGATGCATCAGGGCACCATTCACCAAAGATTGTATTTTCTCAGACGCCAGCGGGGCACCATTGACATAATACTCAATCCAAGCTTGACTAATTAAATTAGGGTCATCTGGTAAACTCGCTAAATCCCACCCAGGTATTTGCAAATCTTCCATCAGGCGATTTACCTTGGGATCATAACTGAGAGCAAAACAACGACAACCTTCAGCCGCTGCCATAATCAAGCTGTGTAACCGCATCCCAATTGCCATTGTAACGCCACGATACACACCTTTTAAAACTTGCGGATCTTCCAAACAAATAATTTGACTGACACCGGCTAAATGTGGTTGAATTGCTTGGGCAATATTTAAATCTTCGCTTTTTTGAAAAGGTAATAGTATAATGAAAGATTGGGTGCTTGCTTGAAAATCTACCAAAGCACGGGTGAGATTTGCTAAACGAGTTTCCGTTAATTGGGGATGCGATCGCAAAGTCACAGCCACTCTAGGCGTAGGTAAATCCTCAAGTTGCGGTACTGGACTAGATGCTAAAGCCCAAACCGGGTCAGGCGCAAGAATACAAGGAATTTGCCAATCGGATAACAAACCAGCACTAGCGCGATCGCGTACACTAACTTTAGTACAACCAGCAAAATTTTGCCGCGCTAACCAACGAGTCACAGAATGCTTCACAGGACCAATACCCTGCGCCCAAGCAACAGTTTTCAAACCCATTTTCTGAGCCAGTGTCATCAGTCCCCCATAATAAAAAGGGCTGATGGTGCTAGTAACATCTTGAATTAAACTCCCACCACCCCAGATGAAAGCATCACTTGATCGCATTGCTTGCAGGACAGGTAAAAAAGCCATACGATTGTAGGATTCCACACCATAGCGATCGCTCGTTTGCTCTGGATTACCCGAAAGAACCACCGGCGTCACATAAGGTGGTAGCATCTGCAAAAGCGTTGCCAACAAAGCTTCATCACCACCATTACCCTTACCGTAATACCCAGACAATAACGCCCGCATTGGTTTCATGTTGAATTTTAAATTTCATAGGACTTACCCATTGACAAAAAACACAAAATATGGGCTGCAAAAAACCGGAGATTTCGTAGGGGTTTAGCATTGCTAAACCCCGAAAACGCGGGTCTGTTTACCATCAAAGTAATAATTAATCAAAGCCTGAAACAACGTATTTTGGTAAAAGCATACCATGCCAAATTTGTACAGTGCGTAAGTCCTATTTCAGATTAACAAGTTTTTTGACAACTGAATATCTACCACTGATACAGATATCAAGTGAAATCGCTGTCATAATGCCCAAAAAATCATAATTCCCTTGTGGGAAGATGAGGGAGTAGGAGAGTAATGTCCTAGTCAACTATTTGCCAGACTTACATGGACATTTATTAACAAACCGCACCAAAAACCTTGCTCGCGTATGGTGCAGACCCTACGCGCTCTGGGGGCTTCTGTCAGCAAATATTTCAAGAAAATTTACATAAACCTTCTAGACCCACCTGTACTATTTATGTGATGATTTGAAAAGCTTGCCTTACAAGTAAATTTGTGTTACTGACTTCTATCAAAACCAAGTTAAAATTGACTGCCGACCAGAAAATTCTGATGTCAAAACATGCCGGCATATCCCGATTTACATACAATTGGGGACTCGCCACATGGCAAGCATTGTATCAATCTGGATATCAACCCAATCACTTGATTTTGAAAAAGTTCTTTAATAATGAAGTGAAGCCAGTTTTGACTTGGATTAAAGAACCAGGTATTTGTCAAAAAATCACAGAATTTGCTTTTGATAATTTAGGGAAAGCTTTTAAGAACTTCTTTTGTAAACGTGCAGACTATCCCAAGTTTAAAAGAAAAGGGAGAAATGAGAGTTTTACAATTAATGCGGGTGGTAAACCAATAAATATCGGTGGTAAACGGATTAAATTACCAACGATTGGCTGGGTTGCAACTTATGAATCTTTACCTCACACCACGACCACAAAGTTTACTATATCTCAATCTGCGGGAGATTGGTACATTTCTTGTGCTTATGAAATCTCCCCCGAAATTACCAAAAAAGAACATGATTATGTCGGGGTTGATTTAGGGATAAAAAATTTAGCTACCTTATCAACAGGAGTAATTTTTGTCAATCCGAAAGCTTTAAAAAGTGCCCGGAGGAAATTAACAAGATTACAACGTCAACTCACAAGGAAAATCAAAGGGAGTAATCGTTATAAAAAACAAAAATTGAGAATATCTAAACTGCATCGACGTATTACTAATATACGCAAAGATGCGACTCATAAAGCAACTACATTTATCTGCAAAAACCACGCAGTTGTTGCTTTAGAAGATTTGAATACTTCGGGGATGTTGAAAAATCATAAGTTAGCCGGTGCTGTCAGCGATGCCAATTTTTATGAATTCCGCAGACAAATAGAATATAAAGTAATTAGATATGGTGGAACTGTCGTATTTGTGGATAGATTTTACCCATCTAGTAAAACTTGTGCAAATTGTGGAGAAATTCAAGAAATTAGTCTATCACAGCGCGTTTACGAGTGTAAAAAATGTCAGCATACTTCAGACCGAGATTTAAATGCGTCTAAAAATCTCGAAAAATATGCACGTCAGGCTAAAGCGTGTCTGGACGTTAAGGGATAGTCGCTCCCATGCTCCCGTTGAAACGTCAAGTAATGTCTGGATTTGTCCAGATTTTATGTAGCAGTGGAAGAATTAACTTGACTTTTGACTTTTGACTTTTGATCCTTGACTTTTGACAACTTATGCATGTACTTTCAATTCCCACCTGGATAATTCACGTTTCTAGCGTCATTGAGTGGATAGTCGCCATTTGGTTAATCTGGACTTACGGCGAACTCACTGACAACCGTAGTTGGTGGGGATTGTCCTTTGGTATGTTACCAGCTTTAGTTAGCGCCATGTGTGCTTGCACTTGGCACTATTTCGACAATCCCGAATCCCTCGAATGGTTGGTCACGCTTCAAGCTACCATGACCTTAGTTGGCAATTGTACGATGTTGGCAGCTGCGGTGTGGATTTGGCGTTCTACCAAGACTGTGAAAACCGTAACTAATTCTCTTGAACCAAAATCTATTAAATCAGAGCGATGATGTCTAAAGAAACCCTGTTTGCGCTTTCCTTGTTTCCCTATTTGGGTTTCTTGTGGTTTATCAGCCGCAGTCAGCAAATCCCGCGTCTAGCGCTGTATGGATTTTACGGCACGCTGGTATTTGTCGCCGTCACTATTCCCGCCGGTATCTATGCCAAATTGCATTATGGACAGTCCTTGGCAAATGTAGATTGGCTACACGGCGGTGCTGAAGTGTTTTTGACACTTTCTAATATATTGGTTGTGCTGGGTTTCTGGCAAGCGATCAAGCAATTAAATTCCGTCAACAGTAAACAGTAAAAAGTTCGTAGTTCGTAGGGTGCGTCAGTCATAGATATTGACGCACTCTACAGTCCACCAGTGTTGTATCTACATTGAGGTTCGAGTAATGGATGTAATTCCAGCAATTGATTTACTAGAAGGTCGCTGTGTGCGACTATATCAGGGAGACTACGATCAATCGCAAGTTTTTAGCGAAAACCCTGCTGATGTTGCCAAACAGTGGGTTGATCAAGGTGCCGCTAAGTTACACGTAGTTGATCTAGATGGTGCGAAAAAGGGTAAAATTGTCAATCTCGCAGCAATTGAAGCGATCGCCCAAACAGTATCAGTACCAATTCAAGTTGGTGGCGGATTGCGCGATCGCACCAGCATACAACAATTGTTTAATTTAGGGGTAAAGCGAGCAATTCTCGGCACTATCGCCGTAGAACAACCCCAGTTAGTACAAGAACTCTGCCAAGAATTTCCCCAACAGATTATTATCGGCATTGATGCTCGTAATGGACTAGTAGCAACTCGCGGTTGGCTAGAAACCTCCGAAGTTTTAGCAACCCAACTAGCGATACAAATGCAAGAACTGGGAGCAGTAGCCATAATTTACACTGATATCCACCGTGATGGTACTCTATCGGGTCCGAATTTAGAAGCTTTACGAGAACTCGCCGCTGCAATTTCTATACCAATAATTGCATCTGGTGGCGTAAGTTCTATCACAGATTTGTTAAGTCTTTTAGCCTTGGAACCACAAGGCGTCACAGGTGTAATCGTGGGTCGCGCTCTGTATACTGGCGATATTCTCCTCACAGAAGCAGTGCGTGCGATCGGTCCTGGACGTATTCAGGATATTCCACCCAATCTAGATTTTTCCAGCTTTGCTTAACATCCGTTAACACCAAGCCTTATGACAAAAAAATGGCTCTCTATTATCGGAATTGGTGAAGACGGGTTACAGGGGTTAAGCGCGATCGCCCGTTCCCTAGTGGAGCAAGCTGCTATTATAGTGGGAGGCGATCGCCATTTGGCAATGCTCCCCAGGGATGACCACCGGGAGAAAATCCCCTGGAAATCCCCCTTTAGCGCCTCAGTAGCAGCAATTATCCAGCGTCGCGGCGAACCTATCTGCATCCTCGCTAGCGGTGATCCCATGTGTTACGGAATTGGTGTCACCCTCATGGGGTTAATCTCCATCGCCGAAATGACGATTATCCCCGCACCTTCAGCCTTCAGCCTCGCTTGTTCCCGACTGGGATGGTCTTTGACTGAAGTAGAAACCTTGAGTTTATGCGGTCGTCCAGCTTCCCTACTCCAATCTTACATTTATCCGGGAGCTAAACTACTGATTTTGAGCGCAGGTAAAGAAACACCAGCAATCGTCGCCGAAATCTTGACAAATCGTGGTTATGGTGATAGTCAAATAACCGTTTTGGAACGGATGGGCGGTATTCAGGAAAGAATTATCATAGGTACCGCCAAATCTTGGAAAGAAACAGAACTCGCCGCATTAAATACAATTGCCGTTCATTGTACAGCCGATGCTGGAGTTATGCCATTACCCCGATTACCGGGACTACCAGACAACGCCTACCACCATGATGGACAGCTAACCAAACGCGAAGTCAGGGCGATAACACTCGCGACCCTAGCGCCAATACCAGGAGAATTGTTGTGGGATATCGGCGCCGGTTGTGGTTCAATATCGATAGAATGGCTGCGGACACATCCGAGATGTCAGGCGATCGCCATTGAACAAAACCCCACTAGACTACGTTACATTGCTGACAACGCCGCCGCATTAGGAACGCCAAACTTACAAATCATCGAAGGAAAGGCGCCAAATGCCTTGAAAGATTTACCCACACCTGATGCAATATTCATTGGCGGAGGAGTCACAGCAGAAGGATTATTTGATACATGTTGGACAGCACTGAAAATCGGGGGACGTTTAGTTGCAAATGTCGTCACTCTAGAGGGAGAACAAACATTATTTAAATGGTATGAACAACTAGGTGGTCACTTCACCCGCATAGCCATTCAACGTGCCGAACCGATTGGTAAATTTTTAGGGTGGAAAGCAATGGCGCCTGTCACACAATGGGTAGTAATCAAGTCTTCCATCCCAGGCATAACCCGTCTTATATCACCAAGCAACAATAGTTGATGCCCCAACTAGATTTTTTTTGTCGAAACCGGATTTTTATATCTCGCGCCCCGATATCCAGTCTACCATAAAGCCGTCCCAGAAGGACGCCGACTCTAAACCCAGTTTTTCGGTAAAAAAAATTTTTCTAACTTCCCCCTCAAAATATTATTTGCTGTGTTATCATCGTAAGTGAGAGTTAATTCGGTGGCTTCGTTTGTTTTTAGTCTTGACAGGTTTTTTGTTTTTGGTATTTACAGACTTTTCTCCGAAATTTAAATCTCTACACATCTATGGTTTCGGAGAAAATCTATGTCAGTTTATGTAGGAAATCTTTCTTACGAGGTTACAGAAGAGAGCCTGAATCAGGTTTTTGCAGAATATGGTACTGTAAAGCGGGTTCAGCTACCTACAGATCGTGAAACAGGTCGTTTACGCGGCTTTGGTTTCGTGGAAATGGGTACAGATGCAGAAGAAACTGCTGCTATTGAAGCTCTTGATGGTGCCGAGTGGATGGGCCGTGACCTCAAAGTGAATAAAGCTAAACCGAAGGAAGATAGAGGTTCCTTTGGTGGTGGTGGTGGTGGTAATCGGGGAAATTACGGCGGACGTAACCGTTACTAAGCTCCAAAGATTTAGCTCTTTGAGTGAATCAATCAATTAATCTAGGGTATTAATTTTATTTAGTAGTGGCTCAAGCATTCTTGCTTGAGCCTTTTTGATACGATCCACATTCCGCAGTTTAGAGCAATTTTCCTGGTGGGGCGAGAAAACAGCCAACAAAGCTTACTTATCCAAGAGTATAGCGATTTATGATAAGAAAAGATAGGTCTAGTTATGTCAATAAAACTTGCCTAATGATAAATCTACCACAAAAGGCAATCACCTGATTTGATTGAGCAAGGTATAGCCTATACAAAAAATATGAATTAATTTTTATCACAACAAGGTGTTTTCTTTAGCTAAGATATACTATGGCAATCCGGCTGGATTTTTGACAAGATACGTAGATACGTAGGGTGCGTTAGCGACAGCGTAACGCACCAAATCCTTGATGATGGTGCGTTACGGATTTCATCCTAACGCACCCTACGATACCTAATTTTTTTCAAAAATCAAATACTAGGCCTATATATAAAAAACATCCATAAAACCTGTATTATGTCTAATTTACCAAATAAACCTCCAGTATCTCCGCTACAAAAGGAACTTGCTATCAGAAGCGAACCTATCCAAAGGATATATAATTTTTATATCAATAATCAGTTTTATGTAAATCGGAAATATCAGAGAAAACTTGTTTGGACGATTGAAGAAAAAAGAGCATTTATAGATTCAATTTTAAC
The DNA here is from genome assembly GCA_038087035.1 of Gloeotrichia echinulata CP02. Taxonomy (NCBI): domain Bacteria; kingdom Bacillati; phylum Cyanobacteriota; class Cyanophyceae; order Nostocales; family Gloeotrichiaceae; genus Gloeotrichia; species Gloeotrichia echinulata. The sequence continues at coordinate 6,707,532 of CP051187.1, forward strand.
CGGGTTTCCAGTACCTATAATATTATTGGCTCAAGTTAAAGAAAATATATCTACTTATGAAATAATCGATGGAATGCAAAGGCTAAATGCGATCAATTCTTTTATTGAAGGTGAATTTGATGTTCACGGTAAATTTTTTGATTTAGCTACAATGGTAGAATCAAAATCTCGTCTTGATCAGGATTTAGTGCATCAGAAAAACCCCATATTAGAAAGAAGTTTATGTGAAGTAATAGCAAGTTATGTCATGCCTCTCTCGATTTACTCATTCAATGATGAAGAAAGAATAGATGAAATTTTTTGAAGAATTAATTCTAATGGTAAATATTTATCTAGACAAGAGATAAGAGCATCTGGAGCAACAGAATTCTTTCCTGACCTCATACGAAAAATCTCTAGTGAAATTAGAACTGATACTTCCGCTTCAGATATTTTACTTTTAAATGATATGAAATTGATAAGTATAACCAATAAAAATCTCGATTACGGAATTAAAGTTGATGATATTTTTTGGGTGAAAAACGGTGTTTTAACTAAGGAAATGGTGAGAGAGTCAAAAGATGAAGAAATAGTTGCAGATCTGGTGGCCTACATGGCATTACCAGAAGTCCCAAGGAGTAGTTCAGACGTACTAGATCAATTTTATGGATTAAAAGAAAGCCCAAGACAGAAGGAAATAGAAACAGCCCTTCAAAAAGTTAATCCTGATATTCTTAGAAAGAGATTTTTAAAAGTTTACGACCAAATACGTCAAGTATTAGAAATATCTCAATGTACGTTTAGTGAATTAATATTTTCAGAGCCTCTTCAAATTATACCTCGTTACTTTCAAATAATTTTTCTAAGTATTTATGACCTAATGTTTAAAGAAAATATGGAAATAAAAAATCATCAAGAGTTAGCTGATAAATTAAAGAACATTGGGGAACATATTAAAATAACTACAGGGGGAAATTGGAGTATAAAAAATAAAAGCACTAATATAAATGCAGTGAAGGGTATTATTAGATATAATTTTAAAATTAAAGAACAAGTAGACCCGGCTACAGATAGTTGGTTGACCGAGTTTGAAACTTTACTTACGCAGTCTAGAACAGAGCAAACCCTTTTTGATTTTAAGCAAGGTTTTACAAGATTAGATGGAAGAGGTGAGTTGGATGAAAATAACTTTAACAAGATAATAAAGACTCTTACTGCTATGGCAAATCATTCTCCTTCTGCAATAGGATATGTATGTATTGGAGTTGCTGATAATGAAGTAGATGCAAATAGAATAGAAAATTTGTATAAAATTAGCACCAAAAACTATCAAAGCTTCCACATTACGGGAATAGGTCATGAAGCTACGAGACTTACAGGAAATCTAGATAGTTTCTTTAGATTACTGATACAGAAAGTTCAGTCTCAACCTATTGATCAATCTGTCAAAGATAATATTGGCAGAAATATAAAAATTGTTAATTATTATGGCAAAGATGTAGTTGTCTTCTGTATAAAAGCAGGACAAAGCCCTGTTATGTATGACAACAGATATTATCAACGCATTGGAGCAAACGTTGAGGAAGTTAAACCTGAAGGGTTTCTAGAATTTTTCCGAAAATTTACTTGATTTTTGGTAGCAATGTAAAGTCAGGTACTTCCAGAAATTAAATTATCCACAGTAGGGTGCGTCAGTACAAATAATTTCTAGCTATGTCAAAAGTTTCTCGCTCTGACGCACCCTACAGATTGTATGTTTTTTTTATTTGAAAGTCCCTCAGTAAAATTTAGGTCAAATAAAATTATCTTAATTGAAGTTTGGTGTTGAGCAAATCGCCCCCCATCCCTCACCAACTTCGATAAAATCACAATGGTGCTAGTTAACCTCCCAGCCTGATGAAAAGCGATATCTCTGCTCAAACCACCTTCCAACGTCCTGAACTCCTCGCTCCCGCCGGTCACTGGGACTGTGCCAAAGCGGCGGTAGAAAACGGGGCAGATGCGATATACTTCGGCTTGGAGCGCTTTAATGCCAGAATGCGGGCAGAAAATTTTACTGAGGCTGATTTACCGCAATTAATGGCGTTCCTTCACCGTCGCGGTGTGAAAGGTTATGTCACTCTCAATACATTAATATTTCCCCAGGAACTAAGAGAAGCAGAGCAATATCTACGGTCAATTATTGCGGCTGGTGTGGATGCGGTGATTGTCCAGGATGTGGGTATCTGTCGTCTGATTCGTCACATTTCCCCCGATTTCCCTATCCATGCTTCCACTCAGATGACTATCACCAGTGCAGCTGGGGTAGAATTTGCGAAATCTCTCGGTTGTCAGTTGGTGGTGCTGGCGCGGGAATGTTCCCTCAAGGAAATCAATAAAATTCAGCAGCAAATAGCACAGCAAAATACGTCCCTACCCTTGGAAGTCTTTGTACACGGTGCTTTGTGCGTCGCTTATTCCGGTCAATGTTTGACTAGTGAAGCTTTAGGCGGGCGGTCTGCGAACCGGGGGGAATGTGCCCAAGCTTGCCGAATGCCCTACGAGTTAATCGCAGATGGGGAAGTGGTAAATTTAGGGAACCGCAAATATTTACTCAGTCCCCAAGACCTTGCAGGATTGGAAGTTCTGCCAGATTTGGTGAAAGTTGGGGTAACTTCTCTCAAAATTGAAGGTCGCCTGAAAACCCCAGAGTATGTTGCTAATGTCACCCGCGTTTATCGCCAAGCCCTAGACCGGGTAATGGGGGAATTACCAAAAGACAAACAAAATTCCCCCTCTCCCCAAGAACGCTACAACCTGGAAATGGCATTTTCTCGCGGTATTTACACGGGTTGGTTTGGTGGAATTAACAATCAAGAACTGGTTCACGCCCATTTCGGGAAAAAGCGCGGGGTTTACCTGGGGGAAGTCATCCGCATTCGTAATGAACAGGTAACAGTCATCCTAGAAGCGCCTGTTAAGCCGGGGGATGGTGTGGTTTTTGATTGCGGTCATCCAGAAGCGAAAGAACAAGGGGGTCGAGTTTATGCGGTGATACCCAAAGGTAAGGAAACTCTGCTGACCTTTGGTCGAGATGACCTCAACCTCCGGCGGTTACATGTGGGTGATAAAGTGTGGAAAACCAGCGACCCCGAACTGGATAAGCAATTACGCCAAAGCTTTGCGGGTGAGAATCCCCAATTTCAGCGACCTATAGACCTAGAGGTATATGGAGAAATTAATCAGCCACTGGTGGCGATCGCCCGTGATGAAGTTGGTAATATTGTCCAAGTAGAATCTGAGATCTTACTGGTAGAAGCCCACACCAAACCCCTCACTCCAGAACGTTTGCAAGAACAGTTGGGGCGTCTTGGTAATACCCCCTTCTCTTTGGGTAAGTTAACCAATCACATCAGTGGTGCTATCATGCTACCTGTGAGTGAGTTAAACCGAATGCGGCGACAAATTGTCACCGAGTTAGAAGAATTACGCACTCAACCCAAACGCTGGCAACTTAATTCTACAGCCTCATTACAAAACCTACTCCCCTCCCTCCCCTCTGATTCTGTCTCCCTCTCTCCCTCCCTCATCGTCCTAGTCCGCAACCTCAAGCAAATCCCAGCCGCACTCCAAGCAGGTATCCACACCCTTTACTGTGAATTAGAAGACCCCCGCGCCTATCGCCAAGCTGTACAAATCGTCCACCAGTGGGGACGCGACAAGCCCAATTCCCCAGTTCCGACCATCTACGTCGCCCCTCCCCGAATTACCAAGCCGGGAGAAAACTGGATTCTACAGCAAGTACGCGCCAGTGAGGCGGATGGTTATTTGGTGCGGAACTATGATCAACTGCAATTTTTTGCCGAAGAGCGTTGTATTGGCGATTTTTCGCTGAATGTTGCTAACCCCTTAACAGCAGAATACTTTCAGCAGCGTTTTGGTTGGGAACGGGTGACAGCATCCTACGACTTAAATATTACCCAACTGCAAGACCTGCTGACTAGTTGTCCCCCCCAGTGGTTTGAGGTGACTATCCATCAACATATGCCGATGTTCCACATGGAACATTGTGTTTTTTGTGCGTTTCTTTCTCAAGGAACAGACTACACCAACTGCGGACGACCTTGTGAACAGCAGGAAGTGAAATTGCGTGACCGTGTTGGTAGTGAACATGTCCTCAAGGCTGATGTAGGCTGCCGCAATACGGTATTTAACGGCACAGCCCAAACCGGAGCCGAGTACGTACAACACCTCCTAGATTTGGGATTGCGGCACTTCCGTATTGAGTTTGTCAATGAGACACCAGAACAAGTGACTAAAACGATACATCGCTACAGTCAATTACTCCAAGGCGAGATTACAGGTTCTCAACTCTGGCGCGAGTTGAAGCTGCAAAATCAGTTGGGGGTGACTCGTGGTCCGATGGCTGTCCACATCTAAAACGTTAAAGCGCAACTACAAGCATTTTTCCACAATTACCTTGTCTGGTTTTAGTTCATGATGTATAATGTTGGTTTGTGCTTTATTCTTCTACTAGGAAAGCCAACTCCCAAAAAAATAAAATAGCCAACACGAAACTGTCAACCGCCATGAGTCAACCGTCAACCATTAAGATTTGTGATCATGTCAAAGTCCTATAACATATTTTTGCCACTCTTGATGGAGTCCATTCTTGAGATGTTTACCGACCTCAAAATAGAGGCTGCTATAAGGTTGGCGGGGAGGTTGACGCAGAACCATATGAGCTTCGTGGGGTGTACGACTACCTTTTTTGACATTGCAGCGGACGCAAGCCGTAACAATGTTCTCCCAGGTGTCGCCACCCCCACGCGATCGCGGCATAACGTGATCTAACGTCAATTCATCGCCGGTGTAACCGCAGTATTGACAAGTGTGTCCGTCACGGTGCAAGATATTTCGACGAGTGAGAGGAATTTCTTTATAGGGAACGCGAACATAGTGCCGCAACCTAATTACGGTTGGCAGCGGAAAATCGGAGTAAAGAAATTTACCGTTGTGTTCAACTCGTTCTGCCTTGCCTTTGATTAACAAAACCGCAGCGCGACGCCAGCTCGTGATATTGAGCGGTTCGTAAGAGGCATTTAGGACTAAAACCTTCCCCATTGATTAGCGCTCAAGGTATTAGTTTTACATATACTAACACATATCTGCCCTCCTTGGAATATGACAATAAATTATACTTCTGGGCGGAGGGTGCAGAGTCTCGAAACAGGGATAATATCCCTGACCATCCCAAAAATACCGCCGGAAAAGTTGGCAGTCGGAAGTCAATAGTGTATTAAAATGAAGCAGTAATTTTACAGATTACTTTCAACTAGCTTCTAAGAGTATGAATAATATATATAATCCGCAAGCCTAGTATTGGTGTAATAGCACTAAGTAAATATGTTGAGTAGTAAGCAAATTTCTGGTGTGGCGTCTGGTGAAGAATGCGACACTTATGCCTGGTTCTCCCAACGTGCTTGGGTGGAAATTGATTTAGCAGCGTTGTCGCACAATGTACGGAACCTGGTGAGGTTATTATCGCCTAGGACTGCGCTGATGGCAGTGGTGAAAGCTGATGCCTATGGACATGGTGCGGTTACAGTCGCCCAAACAGCAGTAGAATCGGGAGCGAGTTGGCTGGGAGTGGCAACAGTTCCAGAGGGAATACAATTGCGAGAAGCGGGGATTCAGGCTCCCATTTTGATTTTAGGGGCTACCCATACACAAGAGCAAATTCAGGCGATCGCCCAATGGAAACTGCAACCAACACTGTGTAACCCCAAACAAGCTCTAGTATTTTCCAATACCCTAGAACTCATTAAGTCTACTACTCCCATACCCGTACACATTAAATTAGACACAGGAATGTCCAGGTTGGGTACTAACTGGCAAGAAGCAAGTGAGTTTGTGCAGTTAGTTGAGCGTTTGCCAAATCTTTCGATAGCGAGTGTCTATTCCCACTTGGCAACAGCAGATAGTCCTGACCCCACGGTGATGAAAGAACAGCATAGACGATTTGAGGAGGCGATCGCTCAAATTAAAGCAGTGGGAATCGAACCACCTTGCTTACACTTAGCAAACTCAGCGGGCACCCTGGCTGATTCAGCATTACACTACGACATTGTGCGAGTGGGTTTAGCTGTTTACGGACTCTATCCATCTCCTCATCTACAAAATACCATTGACCTCAAACCCGTGTTACAATTGAAGGCGCGAGTCACCCAGGTCAAAACAATCGCCGCAGGTACTGGCGTCAGCTACGGTCATAAATTTATTGCCCCCCAGGAAATGCGCCTTGCTGTCGTGGGTATTGGCTATGCCGATGGTGTACCCCGCAATCTTACTCACAAAATGCACGTATTAATACGCGGTCAGCGCGTGCCCCAAATTGGGTCAATTACAATGGACCAGTTGATGCTGGATGTGAGTGCTATACCTGATTTACAAGCAGGGGAAGTAGTCACTTTACTTGGCTCCCAAGGACAAGAAGAAATTTCTGCCGACGATTGGGCAGAACAATTAAATACTATCTCTTGGGAAATTCTCTGTGGCTTCAAACATCGCCTCCCTCGTGTCGCTGTGATGTAGCCTGGTGCTAGAACTGGAGTTGATGTATGGGGGATTAGGACGATTTTTTCACTCTTTGGCTGGGTTTGAATCTCCAATCCCCAAATCAATTCTCTATCTATTGCCATAAATCATTTGTTGTGTTATTATAAATAACTGATGCGGATGTGGCGGAATTGGCAGACGCGCTAGATTTAGGTTCTAGTTCCGAAAGGAGTGAAGGTTCAAGTCCTTTCATCCGCATTTTTAACCACAATATCAAATCCCCACGCTCTGCTCTAATGTAGAAAGTGTTCAACGCCGAGTGTAATTCTTTCTTAAGAATCCGCTGTGTGGGACAAGGTGCGCGAAGGCCTTTAGACAGGGGAGATTGAACTTATTACAAAGGTTCTAATAGAGGTTTTAGAGCCATGAAATACAAAGTCTACGAACTGATTGGCGAAAACTCCATAAGCCAAAAGTATGGGCAGCAAATCTATGATTTAATTTATCCTCAACTGCAAGCAGGAAAGGCAGTAGAGCTAGATTTTAGTGGTGTAAGAAGATTCTTGTCTGTGTTTTTCAACATTGCCATTGGTCAGTTATTACGCGATATCAAAGCTGAAGACCTAGATCGGCTGCTAGTTGTATCTAACCTTAGCCCTCTTGGACAACAAACCTACGATAATGTGATTGAAAATGCAAAGCGTTATTACTCAGATGAGCAGTATCGTGGAGCCGTAGATGAAATGGTTCTTGAACAATCTGCCTGTTAGTCATGTCAGTTAACTACACCGTAAAAGCAGATGTCATTGACATCACAACAGATTCCCCCCAAAAAGGGGATATTTTTTTAGTAGATACAAATGTCTGGTACTGGCTGACATATCCTCCAGCAAGTTTGTCTTTAACTACGGATCAAAGCACCTATTCAAACTACATTACAGATACTTTTACAGAAGGTGCTACTCTTTGCTGCTCTGGTTTATCGCTGGCTGAATTAGCTCATATTATTGAAAGAGAAGAAAAAAAGTTATCATCTTACAGTTATAGCAGAATTAACAATAAAGAATACCGCCATAACTACCCTTCAGAAAGAGCTAAAGTTGTTTCTCAAGTAAAAGCTGCTTGGAATCAAGTCAAGAACACCTTTGCTCTTCAAATTAGTGTTCAACTTGATGAAGACACTATAGATAATGCTCTAACTCAGTTCAGTACTCAGTGTTTGGATGGCTATGACCTGTTCATTTTGGAATCTATGAAACAGGAGTCAGTCAACAAGATTATTACTGATGATGGCGATTATGTGACAGTGCCAGGAATTCAGGTATTTACTGCTAATCCAGGAGCGATCACCGCAGCTACAAATCAAGGCAAACTGATGACTAGGTAAGCATTGCCCTAAGAGGGTGTTTGAAAAGTATTATTGCTAACACCAAAACCTCAGAAACCTCATCCCCCTACCCCCATCCTTTTATGATACCAATGGCGAATAGTAGGTTTAACCCCTCACTGCACGGAAAAATAAGAGTTTTTGGCGTCGTTGCATAATCTGTAGGGGCGCAAGGCCTTGCGAAGAGAACCAACAATCCTCCTCACATAGCCGATAAAATGGCTGGAACAAAAAGAAGCCCCATACTCACCCTCGATAGGACTGTGTGGATTATGTCACCCCCAATCATGACTACTGACTTAAGTTTCAAAAAATGTAACCACTGTAGATTTTGACTTTAGCAGTGTCAAAGTAGGAATATACAAATTTTATCTAATCAATCTTAAGCGAGGTACCTTTGGTAACGTTTTTGACGGTTAACTATTAACTGTTGACTGTTGCGATTGAATATTTTTGATTTGCAACGGATTGATTAGATATTTGTATTAAGCTGATGCACGCCTAGATTAAATATTCTCGCGATTAGGCTGTCCTTTCTTTACGAGTCAAAAGTCCACGCTATTCTTTGAGCCTCGACTGTTGACTTTGGACAACCACGGCGCGAAATATACAGGTTTATTTGCGTAACAGCTTACCAGTAACTGTAAATAATTTTCAGAGGAGTGTAAATGGTATGCTTAGAACTGCTTTATCCCCTTCTCGATTTGGTGTTGTTAATTTCTGGAAAACACTGCCTTTAGCTCTGCTAGTATGTGTTACCTTAATCCAACCTGGATTAGCAGAAGAAAAAGAAAAATTTTGGCGAACTCTGACTGTTAGTGGTCGCGGTGTGGAAACAATTCCCACAACCCTATCTGTGGTAAACTTAGGGGTGGAGGTTCAGGGTAAAACAGCGCAGGAAGTACAGCAAGAAGCCGCTCGCAGGTCATCGGCTGTGGTGGCTCTACTCAAGAGCCGAAATGTGGAAAAATTACAAACCAGTGGTATTAGTCTCAATCCGATTTATAGCTACACCAATAATGTACAAAGAATTACTGGATATGCTGCAAGTAATACGGTGAACTTTCGGATTACCACAGATAAAGCCGGTACATTGTTAGATGATGCTGTGAAAGCTGGTGCATCACAAATTAACGGTATTAGTTTTGTCGCTAGTGATGAGGCGATCGCCAGCGCCCAAAAACAAGCATTAAAAAAAGCTACCCAAGAAGCCCAACAGCAAGCTGATGCTGTGTTCGGCGCCTTAAGTCTCAAGCCCAAAGAAGTGGTGAGTATTCAAGTTAATGGTGCTACTGCTCCCCCACCACCACCAATGTTGTTGCGTGCTGAAGTAGCCAAGGTAAGAAGCGATAATGCTACCACCCCTGTAATAGGCGGTGAACAGCAGGTAGAAGCATCGGTGACGCTGCAAATTAGTTATTAGTCAAGAGTTCAAAGTCAAGGGTCAATCCAAAATCCAAAATCCAAAATCCAAAATTGGTTGACCCTTGACCTTTGAAATTAGAAATGTTCTGAGGAATAATCTGCTCCTGCGCCATCACCATCGCGTTTGGAACCTAATAATTCTAGTTGGTCTACACGGATAATGGGTGTAGAACGGTTTGCGCCAGTGGTGCGATCGCTCCATGTGTCAAACTTTAAAGAACCTTTGATGCCAATTAAGCTTCCTTTACGGACATAATTACCTGCTACCTCCGCTGTTTTGTCCCATAGTTCCAAAGTGAACCAATCAGGTTCATCTCGATTACGCGATCGGCGGTTGACTGCTAATGTTAACCGACATTTCACACTACCAGATTCAAAATATTTAATATCAGGGTCGCTGCCTACACGACCAACGAGGGTGACAACATTGATACTCATCTGCGCTACCTTCCAGTACAGGCGTACTCATTTATTTCCGACTTATATCATAGCCAATTGTGAAACTTCTGAAAATATGTTAAATCTTTAACAATATATTTTATTGAAATAATGATACAAATTACTCAGGACATCCTGACAAAACTCTACGGATGTACTGGGATACTCAAAGAATAACAAAAACGAGAGTCCTGAATTGTAGTAAAGATTGCGAAAAGTTATCTAAAAAATAGCGTGCTTTACTGGACTCAGGATAAAAAACGTAATAGAATCCAGCACGATTGACTTTTAGTGTTGTATTCAGAAAGTGTCGCAAATAGGGGGGGTAGAGAAGCGTGGGTCTTTTCAGTAAATGGAATTTTCGCTCATCGTGGGATATGGGTATCGACCTTGGTACCGCTAACACTCTCGTTTACGTATCTGGTAAAGGTATTGTACTCCAAGAACCTTCGGTAGTTGCCATAGATCAAAATGAAAAAATTGCTTTGGCAGTAGGAGAAGATGCCAAAAAAATGCTCGGACGCACACCAGGCAATGTTGTTGCCCTCCGCCCCTTGCGCGATGGTGTAATCGCTGATTTTGATACCGCCGAACTCATGCTGAAACACTTTATCCAGCGTGTCAACGAAGGCAGAACTGTAATTTCACCGCGAATTGTTATTGGGATTCCCAGTGGTGTCACAGGAGTAGAAAGACGGGCTGTGATGGATGCGGCTTCTCAAGCAGGGGCTAGAGAAGTTTTCTTGATTGATGAACCAGTCGCGGCGGCAATTGGTGCGGGTCTACCAGTGGCTGAACCGACTGGTAACATGATTATTGATATTGGTGGCGGTACAACTGAAGTGGCTGTATTGAGTCTCCAAGGTACGGTTATCAGTGAGTCGGTACGTATTGCCGGCGATGAACTGACTGAAGCGATCATCCAGTATATGAAGAAGGTTCATAACTTGGTGATTGGGGAAAGGACTGCTGAGGACATCAAGATCAAGATTGGCTCTGCCTATCCGACTAATGAGGATAGTGATGCCATGATGGAAGTCAGAGGCTTACATTTGCTTTCTGGTTTACCACGGACTGTCACCATCAAAGGACCTGAAATTCGTGAAAGTATGTTGGAACCGCTATCAGTAATTATCGAAGCAGTGAAGCGGACACTGGAACGCACACCTCCGGAATTGGCAGCAGATATTATTGACAGGGGCATTATGCTGGCTGGTGGTGGGGCTTTACTCAAAGGTATAGATACCTTAATTAGCCATGAAACGGGCATTGTCACACACATTGCGGCTGATCCTTTAAGCTGTGTGGTATTGGGAACTGGTCGTGTGTTAGAAAACTTCAAACAATTGGAACGGGTATTTAGCGGACGTTCTCGTCATATGTAACCAAAATATTTTAGGAAATATTGGTTTATATACTCTATCAAACCCAATATTTCCTAGGATTTTCAACCTCATATTTACTGAAGTTTTAGCCAGAGGGAAGAGGTGTAAATGTTTACCACACGTCGCAGGTGGGATCGCAGAGGCTTACAAATTGGGTTACTAGCGCTAGTCATAGGTAGTACCTGGATATTGAGACAGACTCAAGGGGCGCTGCTGCTGGAGGCATATCAAGCGATAACCCGTCCATTGCAAATGTTGCAAACTGGAACAAGTCCCGAAGAGCGTCTCCGGGATGCCCGATTATTAGAATTGCAAACGCGCATCCAAGATCTAGAAAGTCAAAATAAAAAGTTACAAAATTTATTAGGCTACATAGAAAAAGAACCAATCGCATCACGCCCAATTCAATCGCGGGTGGTGGGACGCAGCGCTGACAATTGGTGGCAGCAAATTACCCTCAATCGTGGTGCAAACTCAGGTATTCAGGAAGGCTACATAGTCAAAGCTGAAGGCGGTTTGGTGGGTCTGGTACAAAGTGTAACTCCTAATACTAGTCGTGTGTTACTCATTAGTGACCTCAAGAGTCAGGTGGGTGTAACAATTAGTCGCACAGCTGCAAAGGGTGTTTTGCGGGGAGATTCTTCAGCCGAAGCTGTACTGGAGTTTTATGAAAAAGTTCCTAATGTGAAGGTGGGAGATTTAGTTTCCACATCCACTTACAGTATGAAGTTTCCTTCAGGTTTGGCGGTAGGAAGAATCAAATCTTTGGATTTAAAGAAACTCCCAGCATCTGTAGCCAAAGTTGAACTATTCCCGCCGATTCGGTCCCTAGATTGGGTAAGTGTATACCCCAAACCAGAAAACCCAGAGACAGAAATTCCAACGCCGGCAAATCCACAGCCAGCAAAACAAGAGCCTAAAAAATTGAATTAGTTAGATTCCAGAAAATTGCTGAAAACGATGAAAATTCCGGCATTTGGTGGCAAAAGGCAAAAAAAGCCAAAATCGCCAGGGCGCAAATCCCAACTTCCAATTAAGCCTTTGGCTCGTTGGCATCCGCGCACACGTCAGCTGCTAAATTGGACAATAACAGTTGGGTCTGTATTGTTATGTTTGCTGTTGTTACCATCGCGCTTGCCAGGTATGGAATTATTGGGAATTGGACCCAACTGGCTGTTAATTTGGGTGGTTTCTTGGAGTGTGAAACGTAGCGTCTTTGCCGGCGCATTTGCTGGTATAGTTCTGGGGCTACTTCAAGATGCCATGACTTCACCTGACCCTACTCATGCCGTGAGTCTAGGGATAGTGGGAATGTTAACTAGTGTGATTCAGAAGCAGCGGTTTATCCAAGAAGATTTTATTTCTATTGCCTTAATTGTCTTTGTGATGGCAATTTTATCAGAAACTATTTTTGGGTTGCAATTGACTTTCACTGGCGATGGCTACGGCGGGCAAAGCATACGCAAATTTGAAGATATCTGGACATATTATCAGCGTGTGGCTCTGGCTTCTGCTATTCTCAGTAGTCTGTGGGCACCTGTGGTTTATTATCCCCTAAATCGTTGGTGGCAGCAGATAAAATTATTAGAACAATCTTAAGGATTTTACAGATAGGGTAGGGGCGCAAGGCCTTGCGCCCCTACAGCTTATCGATGTGTTGCAAAGATTTAATGGAATGGAATTGAAGATTCAAAATTGAAAATCTAAGAGAGCGTTTTTTAGAGGTTGTTTCAAACATCCTTTTATACCAATTTGAAAACAGAATGGGACAGATAGGGTAGGGGCGCAAGGCCTTGCGCCCCTACAGCTTATCGATGTGTTGCAAAGATTTTTTGAATTGGTCAGGACTTACGCTAGTAGTCTGTCAATTTTGTTTTGAGGGATTTTTGGTAGTGTGAGCGTCTCGCTCACGCGGGCAAGATGCCCGCACTACAGTCGATCATTTTTATCTTGACACAGTAGAGCGTCTCGCTCACGCGGGCAAGATGCCCGCACTACAGTCGATCATTTTTATCTTGACACAGTAGAGCGTCTCGCTCACGCGGGCAAGATGCCCGCACTACAGTCCATCATTTTTATCTTGACACAGTAGAGCGTCTCGCTCACGCGGGCAAGATGCCCGCACTACAGTCCATCATTTTTATCTTGACACAGTAGAGCGTCTCGCTCACGCGGGCAAGATGCCCGCACTACAGTCCATCATTTTTATCTTCACACAGTACTAGTGTCACATTTAAAGAATGGTGCGTGACGCCACAAGTCTTGTAACTACGTACAATATTTATCGCTGCGTCACGCACCCTACGATTATTAATGTGCCCGGAGAGTAGGTCCTATTGGTATTAGATTTGTTTCACCCACAAGGGGTCTGTAAGGTATCAAAAGAAAAATCCAAAATCCAAAATCCAAAATCCGAAATCCAAAATCTAAAATTGATTCAATCCTTCCGCTCTGCTATCCTCAATTTGGCGGAGCGCGATCGCGGGTTATTGATAATTTCCTCTTCTTGTGCAGTAATTGGCTTTTTGGTCAATACCCGCAACAAAGGCGAATTTCTTAACCCGTGTTTTGCTATGCGGTCTTCTAGACTATGAAAACTGATAATCGCAATTTTTCCACCAGGGACAAGCGCATTCGGGGCTTTATCTATAAAGGTTTCTAGGGATTTTAATTCGTCATTGACGACAATTCGCAAAGCTTGAAACACACGGGTAGCCGGGTGGATTCTACCATAACGGTATTTAGGAGGAACAGAAGAGGCGATCGCCTGTGCTAATTCCACAGTTGTATGTAGCGGGCGTCTTTCGACAATCCGCCTAGCAATCCGCCGTGAAAGTCGTTCCTCACCGTATTTAAAGAAAATATCGGCTAATTCCGCTTCCTCCCACTCATTAATCACATCAGCCGCCGTCAGCGCTTGTTGCTGGTTCATTCGCATATCCAGCAGAGCTTCATGGCGAAAGCTAAAACCCCGTTCTGGCCTATCCAGATGGTAAGAACTCACCCCTAAATCAGCCAAAATTCCGTCAAAAGTATTCCGTGGAAACTCGTAGCTGGCAAAATTGGTGTGGATAAATTGTATGCGATCGCCATAATCAGCTAAAGACTTCCGCGCCGCCATCAAAGCATCCTCATCTTGGTCAATGGCTGTTAAGCGCACATCAAAAGCAGCGTCTAAAATCAGGCGACTGTGACCACCACCGCCTACCGTCGTATCCAAATAATGGCCGCCAGGACGCACCGCCAAACCCTCAATTACCTCCCGACTCAGCACAGGAATATGGGAAAACGTGAGTTCTTCTAAATCCAGCGGTGTTTGCGAATCTGATTTCATCGTTAATTGGGGATTGGGGATTGGGTAAGCTGTTCCGTATCTAGTTTACATATTTAAATTTAATCAAACTCTTGTGGGAACCCTAGTTATGCAATTTAAATGTGGATGGAACATCTGATAATTTTTCACAGTCCCTAGTACTTAAAATTATATGTTGAATTTTATGATGAAAATTTTCTCGGTTGGTCTTTTGTCATCTCTCTCAGCTTTGGCAATTTTATCTACACCTAAAATTGCTTTATCTCAATCAAATGTCTCACCTATATGTCAAGCATTGGCGTTCGGACAGTGGGCTGACGTTAAAAAACTTCTAGAAACTAGCACTAATCCTAATGAATCGTGTGATGTGGGAGATTATGTATTTTTTGTGCTGCATTCTGTGATTGAACAAGGTGATGTCAGTTTAGTAAAGTCATTGATTGCTAAAGGTGCTGACATTAAAGCCAAAGACTCGAGGGGGAACACAGCATTACACTTTGCGGGTGGTTCATTAGAATTAGCCAAGCTATTTATTGATCTGGGTTTGGATGTTAATGCTAAGAATAATTATAATATGACGCCTTTGCACGGTTACTATGGTAGATTGACCAAGGAAGTTGCAGAATTATTAATTGCTAAAGGTGCAGATGTTAATGCTAGAACCAATGAAAACTCTACACCTTTAATTGAGGCTGCCGGTAAGTTAGACTTAGCGCAACTTTTGCTCGATAAGGGTGCAGATATTAACGCCAGAACCAATCAAAATTTTACAGCGCTACATTATGCGATCGCTCGCCCAGATTTGGCTAAATTACTAATTGACCGTGGTGCTAAGTTAGATATTCTTAACGATAGAGGTCTAGGGGTAATCCATAACCCAAATTTGAGTCAAGAAACATTACAATTACTCCTGGCTAAGGGCGTAAATGTGAATTTTAAAAGCGCCGATGGGAAAACACCACTGCACTACTATATTGCCAATCCAGAGTTGATGAAAATCCTCATCGCTAAAGGGGCAAATATCAACGCCAAGGATAACTTAGGGAGAACACCCCTACACTACGCAATCAGAAAATCAGGAACCCTTTTGCTAGCTAAAGGTGCAAATATTAACGCTAGAGACAATTCTGGTAAAACTCCTTTGCATACCGCCGTCATCGCCTACTCTCGCCTGGATTTTATCGAATTTTTGCTGATGAAAAAAGCTAATGTCAATGTCCGAGATCAAGAAGGCAAAACTCCATTAAAGCTAGCTTTAGCAAAAGGCGATAGTAGGATAATTCAACTGCTAAAACGCTATGGCGGTAAAGTTTGAACCAAGTCTAGGGTCAAAAGTCCATAGTCCTGCTTTTGAGGGGCTTTGAGTTTTCCCCTTGACCCTTGAGTCTCGACTCTTGTGAAAAAATTCCTGCACTTCAACGCCTTGCACTCCACCTCCATATAATAATTGAATAAGTGCAACACAATTAAACATCAACCAAAACCCCTCTGCTACGGTCTTCTCTCCAAGATACCCCTGAAGCGGATAACTCTTAATATTGCCCCTACAATCAGTATGTGGCAGACAAAAGAAATCGGGTCTGGTTGGCATCTACGCGGTCCAATTCACATTTTTCATGAACGGGAGAACACTGAATCTATGGCAAGAATAGAAACCCGCACCGAACCGATGGTGCTAAATATGGGACCGCACCATCCCTCAATGCACGGAGTTCTGCGGCTAATTGTCACCCTGGATGGCGAGGATGTCATTGATTGTGAACCAGTAATTGGCTACCTGCACCGGGGAATGGAAAAAATCGCCGAAAACCGTACCACTGTGATGTACGTCCCCTACGTGAGTCGGTGGGACTACGCAGCGGGGATGTTTAACGAAGCAGTCACCGTTAACGCGCCAGAAAAACTCGCAGGTATTGCTGTCCCCAAACGCGCCAGCTACATTCGCGTCATCATGCTGGAATTAAACCGCATCGCCAACCACTTGCTATGGTTTGGGCCATTCCTTGCTGACGTGGGCGCTCAAACTCCCTTCTTCTACCAGTTCCGCGAACGGGAGATGATTTATGATTTGTGGGAAGCAGCGACTGGTTATCGCATGGTCAATAATAACTACTTCCGCGTCGGTGGTGTAGCTGCTGATTTACCCTACGGTTGGGTAGATAAATGCTCAGAATTCTGCGACTACTTACTCCCCAAAATTGACGAGTACGAAAAGTTAGTTACCAATAACCCCATTTTCCGGCGTCGTATTGAAGGTATTGGTACAATTAGTCGCGACGAAGCCATTAACTGGGGACTTTCCGGTCCGATGTTACGCGCGTCTGGGGTGAAGTGGGATTTACGGAAAGTAGACCATTACGAATGTTACGACGATTTCGACTGGGAAGTGCAGTGGGAAACCGCCGGTGATTGCTTCGCCCGTTACGTGGTGCGGATGCGGGAAATGCGCGAATCTGTGAAAATTATTCGCCAAGCAATTAAAGGACTTCCTGGCGGACCTTATGAAAACCTCGAAGCCAAGCGTTTAGCTGCTGGGAAAAAATCAGAATGGGATGCTTTTGATTACCAATACATTGGTAAGAAAGTTGCGCCTACCTTTAAAATTCCCAAAGGTGAAATTTACGCCCGTGTCGAAAGCGGTAAAGGTGAACTAGGAATTTATTTGGTTGGCGATGATAATGTTTTCCCTGCGCGTTGGAAGATTCGCGCTGCAGATTTCAACAACCTACAAATTCTCCCCCATTTATTGCGGGGAATGAAAGTGGCAGATGTTGTGGTCATTCTGGGAAGCATTGACGTGATTATGGGTTCTGTGGACAGATAAGTATTTTTTTGAAATCCTACACACCCTGGGGACACAAGAGGGCACGGCAATGCCGTGCCCCTACCAAGGTATTTGTATCATAAACTCGGATACATATAGAAGCGAATAGGGGCACGGCATTGTTCCCTACCAACGTATTTGTATCATAGTTAAAGTGAAACGGTATAACACCAAGGTCCACTATAGCGTTTCCCAACCTAGTAAGGTATACCCGTAGGGGCACGGCACTGCCGTGCCCTTACACCTTGCGATATAATGTTTTACCTCATCTGAATGGGAACCGCTATAACGCAGCTTTTTGCTCCATTAACGCAGCTTTTTTCTGAAACGACGCAGCTTTTTGCTCCGTCAACGCAGCTTTGAACTCCGTCAACGCAGCTTTTTTCTCCATTAACGCAGCTTTGAACTCCGTCAACGCAGCTTTTTGCTCCGTGAACGCAGCTTTTTTCTCCGACGACGCAGCTTTTTGCTCCGACGACGCAGCTTTTTGCTCCGTGAACGCAGCTTTTTGCTCCGTGAACGCAGCTTTTTGCTCCGTGAACGCAGCTTTTTGCTCCGTGAACGCAGCTTTGAACTCCGACGACGAGGCTTTTTGCTCCGACGACGAGGCTTTTTGCTCCGTTAACGAGTATCAGAACTCCGTCAGCCTCAAAATTAGGTCAACGCGACAAACATCCACCTTCCCCTGTTAAATTCTACTTCTCTCCCCCCTACTCCCAATCTCAATCAATTACACTATATACGTAACATGCCGATATATTTTTACCTATGCGTACCAGTATTGAATTACTCAGCCAGCTATACAACGCCTTTAACCCCTTTGAACCCTTACCCGCAGGCGATATCAGGTATGTAGACTGTCAGGATGTGCGGGGAGACGCGGATATTTTGACAGAGTTGGGAAATAAAATGCAACTGACCAATACAAATACTTGCCAATTGTACTCTGGTCATCGGGGCGGGGGGAAATCTACAGAATTACTCAGGTTAAAAAAATATTTAGAAAATCGCCAATTTTATGTAGTCTATTTTGCGGCTGATGAAGAGGATATTGATTCCGAAGACGCTCAATATACAGATATACTCCTCGCTTGTACTCGCCGCTTAATTAAAGATTTACGCTCAATTGCTAATCCTCGTCCAATATTAAACTGGTTACAAGAACGCTGGCAAGATGTTAAAGACTTAGTACAAACTGAGATAAACTTTGAAAGCATGGCTATAGAACTGCAGCTTTCGCAATTTGCCAAACTCACCACAAATGTCAAAGCCGTTCCCCAAGTACGTCAACAAATTCGCCAAAAAATTAACCCCCACACCGTCACTTTAATTCAAGCCTTAAATGAATTTCTCACAGAAGCCAGAAATAAACTTCCCAACGGCTACACTAAATTGGCGGTAATTGTCGATAATTTAGACCGCATGGTGTTAGTTAAAAACGAAGAACGCACCAATTACGATGAAGTTTTTTTAGACCGTAGCGAACAACTCCAAGCCTTAGACTGTCATCTAATTTACACCGTCCCCATTTCCCTGCTTTATTCTAAACGAGCCACAGATCTGCGGGATATCTACGGTGAACCCTTAATTTTACCGATGATTATGGTCAAAACAAGGGATGGGGAGATTTATCAGCCAGGACTGAAGAAAGTTAAAGAAGTAATTTACAAACGAATTCGACCAATAGCACCGGAATTATCACTAGAAAAAGACATATTTGAGAATTCCCACACCTTAGAAGGACTCTGTTTAATGAGTGGAGGTCACGTCAGGAATTTGCTATTGTTAACACAAGACGCCATAGGCAGAATTGACGAATTACCGATTACAGAAAAAGCGGTGAAACGAGCAATTACTCAAGCCAGAGATACCTATCGCCGCGCCGTCGAAGAAAGTCAATGGGGTTTATTAGCAGAAGTTTCCCGTACCAAGCGCATTATTAATGCTGACCAATATCGCAGCTTAATGTATAACCGTTGTTTGTTAGAATATCGATATTTGGATGATAATGATGAAATTCAGCGTTGGTATGATATCCATCCCTTAATTCAAGGCGTACCGGAATTTAAAGAAGCAGTCGCAAAACTTCCATGAACCTGATATTTTTTATCGCTTTTGTAAAAATATATATAGCGTTTCCTATCCAAATGCGTTACAACATTCTATCGTGACGTGTAGGGGCACGGCAATGCCGTGCCCCTACGGGTGTACCTGGGTTTAAGAGACTAATTGAAAATAGCAAAACGTCCATGAACGCAAATCTAGATAATTGGGATGACGATTTACCCCCAGAACCACAAGCAGCCTATCAAGACTTACTCCGCGCACTCAAGCGCAGAACAGGCTTTGGCTTGTATTTTGTCCAATGTACACCCGTGGAAGCAGACAATTTAATTGTCAAACTTCCTCATGATATTCCCCATAAGCAGATAGAAGTTTTGCGCTTAGTTGAATCGATTGATAATTTATATGAGCGTGTAGCTGAGTTTGTCAAAAATAAGCAAGTTGATATTTTATTGATTAAAGGTCTGGAATATTCTTTATATAAATATGAAAAAAGAACTTATGGCGCAATCACCGAAAATAGATTTAGTAATTTAGAGAGTGTGCCGCATATTTTAAATCATCTCAATCAACACCGAGAACGGTATAGAGATGATTTACCGTTTTGTTTTGTATTTCTGTTGCGTTCATTTTCCCTCAACTATTTAATTCACCGCGCCGCCGATTTTTTTGATTGGCGTTCGGGAGTATTTGAATTACCCACTACGCCAGAATTGGTAGAAAAAGAATCAACTCGTTTATTAGATGAAGCAGATTATGATGAATACTTGAAACTGAGCCAAGAACAAAAAATAGAGAAAATACTGGAAATTCAAGACTTACTAGCAGAGCAACATCAGACAGAAAGTCATAAAGCTAGGTTACTACGTGAACTCGGTAGACTGTTAGATTCTGCTAATGAATATGAAGCTGCGATCGCTTGCTATGACAAAGCCTTGTCCATTCAACCTGATTACCACCAAGCTTGGAACAACCGGGGGAATGCGCTCAGAAATTTAGGACGCTATGAAGAAGCGTTAACGAATTTCTGCGAAGCAATCGCTTCCTATGACAAAGCCTTGTCCATTCAACCTGATTACCACTATGCTTGGAACAACCGGGGGAATGCGCTCAGAAATTTAGGACGCTATGAAGAAGCAATCGCTTCCTATGACAAAGCCTTATCTATTAAACCTGATTACCACTATGCTTGGTACAACCGGGGGATTGTGCTAGGGAATTTAGGACGCGATGAAGAAGAGATCGCTTCCTATGACAAAGTGGTGGAAATTCAACCTGATTACCAGGATGCTTGGTACAACCGGGGGAATGCGCTATTTAATTTAGGACGCGATGAAGAAGCAATCGCTTCCTATGACAAAGCCTTATCTATTAAACCTGATGACCACGAAGCTTGGAACAACCGGGGGAATGCGCTGAGAAATTTAGGACGCAATGAAGAAGCGATGGCTTGTTATGACAAAGCCTTATCCATTCAACCTGATTACCACGAAGCTTGGAACAGCCGGGGGATTGCGCTAGTAAATTTAGGACGCGATGAAGAAGCGATGGCTTGTTATGACAAAGCCTTGTCCATTCAACCTGATTACTACTATGCTTGGTACAACAAAGCTTGCTGTTACGCCCTTCAAGGTAACATTAATCAAGCAATTGAAAACCTGCAAATTGCAATTAATTTAAATCCTCAAAGATATCGTGAATTGGCAAAAACTGACTCAGATTTTGATAGCATTCGCGATGATGAGCGGTTTCAGGCGTTGATTCAAGAATAGTATACAGTAGGGGCACGGCATCCAAAATCTTTTCTTCTAATGACAATTTTATTCGTGCCGTGCCCCTACGACAATTTTCCTTAACTGAACTGTACAATACACTCTCTACATTGCCTAAAATTTTCACCGATAAGTATAATAATGACAATACCAACCAAAAACTATGGAAAATAAACTGATTACTCTGACTTACGAAATTGAACTACAACCAGGAGAAAAATTAAATATCCCAGAAACATTACTCGAAAGCGTCGGAGCAGGAAGTTGGGTAATTACCATCCAAAAAAAGGCAAAATTACCTGTAGATACTCGTCGCCATGATGCCTTTTTGCAAGGTTACGCACCAGAAGACGAAGGACTTTATGATGATTATCCAAGCCGGTGAATTTTGGGTAGCAGATATTCCATTGCACTTGGTATACCTGAAGGGGCACGGCATCCAAAATCTTTTCTTCTAATGACAATTTTATTCATGCCGTGCCCCTACGACAATTTTCCTTAACTGAACTGTATTGAGATAAAATTATCAAACCGATGTGGGAGATTCATCAATGCAATTAGTCAGTCGTGAGTATATCGAAATCGCTGCTGATGTGCGGAGTGGAAAACCGTGCATTGTTGGTACTCGTATTGCGGTAGAGGATGTGGCGATGATGCATTTAAAGCTGGGGTATTCCTTAGTAGAGATTGCTGGTAAATATGACCTGTCACTCGCATCTGTTTATGCAGCAATGGCTTATTACTTTGATCACCGAGAAGAGATTGATCAGCGCACAGCACAAGAGGATGAGATAGTTGAGGTGCTAAAGCAAAATCATTCCTCTCCTCTTCAAGAGAAGCTGAGACAGTTGAGAAATGAGTGAACGGTCAATTAAAAATTCCCCCACAATAACTTACAGCCCCGCCTATACCATCGTCCCGACCTACGAATGCTTTAACCGCTGTACCTACTGTAACTTTCGCACCGACCCAGGTAAAAGTCCTTGGATGACATTATCAGCAGCCGAAAGCATTTTTAACCAACTGCAAAACCAAAATATTTGTGAAATCCTCATCCTTAGTGGTGAAGTTCATCCCCATTCACCAAAGCGCCTAGAGTGGTTTGAGCGAATTTATGATTTATGTCAATTAGCATTAACAATGGGTTTTCTTCCCCATACAAACGCCGGATCACTCAGTTTTGCAGAAATACAAAAGCTGAAAAATGTCAATGTTTCAATGGGGCTAATGTTAGAACAATTAACACCAACTTTATTAAATACTGTTCATCGACACGCACCCAGCAAAATACCAGAAGTGCGGTTACAACAATTAGCATGGGCGGGAGAATTACAGATACCCTTCACCACAGGTTTATTATTAGGAATTGGCGAAACAGAAGATGATTGGTGGGAAACATTACAAGCCATATCACACATCCATCAACGTTACCATCACATTCAAGAAGTTATTTTGCAACCCCATAGCCCCGGACTTCAACAAACCTTTGATGCACCACCTTTTAACCCCCATCAACTACCAGAGGTAATTGCTAAAGCACGGCAAATTTTACCGCCAGATATGACAATTCAAATTCCGCCAAACTTAGTCAAAGATGACCAATGGTTACTTGCTTGTATCGCCGCAGGCGCAACAGATTTAGGCGGAATCGGTCCAAAAGATGAAGTGAATCCTGATTATCCCCATCTGCAGGAACAGGCATTAAGAGAAATTTTACAACCTGCAGGCTGGGAATTGGTGCCGCGTTTGCCGGTTTATCCGCAATTTGATCATTGGTTGACAGGTGAGTTACAGACAGCGGTGAAGCGATGGCGATTTTCTCGTTATGGTAATGTTATCTCAGAGGCGGAGCCTCAATAATACATTCCTAGTCGGAGACTAGGAACGAGATACGTCCGAGACTAGGAACGAGATACGTGCGAGACTAATGTTATCTCAGAACTATTTGTTTAGGCGGATAAATTTTTAGATACCCCTAAATCCACACGATATGATACCAGCTGTAGGGGCACGGCAATGCCGTGCCCCTACGCGAAATCTACATGTGTCAGCGTTTTAGTGGTATTGTATAAGACTTTGAAATCGCGGGACTAGGGAGTAGGAACGAGATACAATGACGACCCGCGCCGCTTAACTCACCTTAAACGTCTCCACAGTCTCCTGTAACTCTTGGGAAATCTGGACAGTTTGTTGCAGAGATTGGGAAACTAGAAGGGAAGAGTCGCTGGTACGTTGTGAGATGGCCGCGATATGTTTGATCAATTGGCTAACAGTTTGAGATGTTTGTACCTGAGATGCGGTTGCGGTGGAAATCGATTGCACTAGGTAGTCAATTTGGTAAGAGACATCCAAAATCTGGCTTAAACTCTGCTTCGCATCTTTGACGATGCGGGTACCTTCGACAACTTGGGTGGTTCCCTGTTCCATTGTCTCCACTAGTTCGCTGGTTTCCCGTTGGATATTGGCGACAATCTGTTCAATTTCTTGGGTGGCGAAAGCGGCGCGGGCTGCTAGTTCACCGACTTCTTCTGCAACTATAGCAAAGCCTTGACCTTCTTCACCTGCACGTCCAGCTTCAATCCCGGCGTTGATGGCTAATAAGTTGGTTTGCAGGGCTATTTGGTTAATTATGGATACTACACGAGAAATTTCTTGGGTAGATTCTCCTAGGCGCTTGACTTTTTTGGCAGTTTCGCCAACGGTTTCTCGCACAGACAGGATATTTTCTACGGTCAAATCCATTGCTTCTCCACTTTCGGTAGCGGTAAGTGAAGCATTTTGTGCTACTGTGGCAGCTTGTTGAGCGCTTTGGGCTACGGCTTGAATGGAATCGGTCATTTGCTCAATAGCATCCAAAACACTATTAATTTCCGCAGCTTGAGTCAGTGATTCTTCTGCTAGTTGGCGGATGGCGTCTTCATTCGAGCCGATCGCACTATTAACCTGGCTCGCTGATGTTTTGACTTTAGTCACAATTGCGCGCAGACTTTCGACGATAGAGTTAAAGAAGTCAGCAACAGTACCAATTTCTCCTTCCTTGACTTCAGCACGCACCGTCAAATCCCCTTGGGTGACACCTTCAATATCATTCAGCAGTTCTAAAAGTTGCAGTTGTAAGGCTTCTTTTTGAAGTCGTTCTTCCACGGAAACTGTTTCTGCAGTTTGACGACTTTGTTCTACCTTTTGCAGCAAATCTGCTTGTTCTAGAGCGTAACCAACTTGAATTGCTACCTGTTTAAACAAATTGATTTCTATATCTTGCCATTGACGGGGACTAGAACATTGATGAGCCACGAATAAACCATCTAACTTTTTGTTAACGAAAATCGGCGCTAGTAAATACGCCTTGATGGTAAATGCTTCGAGTTGCTTGAGGTAAGATTGGCTCAAACGAACTGCATAAATATTGTCAATTGCTTTGACAGTACCTATTTCATATTCATCTGATTCCTCCGCAACTAGATAGGGGTTAGCAATGGTGGTGCTTAAAATTGCCGAAAATTGATAGCCAACAGATTCAGCAATTATTGTTCCTTCCCCGGATTGGTTTAAACGATAATAAAGTAGGCGATCGCTTTCTAAAGCTTCTCTGAGGTTACTGACTGCAGTCTTTAAGATTTTTTCGCTGTTGAGTGTTTCCCGCAGACTCCCTGTGATTTGATTGAGTTGCAATGCGAGTTTGGCTTCCTGTTCTTGACGGCGAGATTGGACTGTAATACTGTCAGCCATTTCGTTAAAAGCAACAGCTAATTGTCCTACTTCATCAGTAGAAAATACCTCAGATCGCGCAGTGCGATCGCCTGCTGCAAATTTTTGGGTGGTTTGCTGTAAATGCTCAATCGGTGTAATAATTGCTCGCTTGAGAAGTAACGCCCAGATAAAAATGATCGCTAACGCTAGAAAAACTGTAAATATTTCTACGAATAAACTTTGTTCGAGCAATTTATTCACAGCCCTTTCTGGAGTTCCCCGCACTAAAATAGCGATGGGCTGTTTACTAAACTCAACTCGTTGTTTATCTGCTTCTTCAACAATTTTATTGGGTACAGCCTTAGCGGCGACTGTATAGGTTGTGTCTCCTATCAGTATTCGCTCACTCACTATTTTTCCTTCAGGAGATTTGGCTGCGGCTTCCAATAAAGATTTACCTGCTTCTTTGGGTAACTCTAAATTAGATGTAGCTTGATTTAATTCTTCAGATTGTCCTTGATCTAAAGCTGTAGCTAAGGTAAATTCTCCCTTAGTGTTACGAAAATAAATAGCACTGTAACCGCCGCCAGTCGCTTTTAATGTGCTTTTAACAATTGGGTCTTTACCATTGACAATATCACCAGAAACTAACGCCCCAATCACTTCTTTTGTGCGGGAATCTTTGACAGGTGTTACCGTGTAACGAATCAAAGCATCTTGCTTGTTGAAACTATCTGGTAAAGGGGGTGACTCTTGACTCAATTCTGACGAACTGACAATTCTAGTAGCTTTAATTTGTTGAGGATTAGCTAACACCTCACTTACCAAGTTGTCGGGATTAAAAAATTCACCCCTCCGGTCAGAATTGGCATTAACAATAATTCTTAAATCTTTGCCTACAAGGGTAGCATACTCAATTTTTCTAGCTTTAATTTCGTTAACAAAAATCTGCTTCACTTCCGCCCTAAATCCAAAACCTAAAGCGTTACCTGAAGCATGAATAACTGCTGCTTTAATAATTGAGGGATTATCTGATTGTCCACGAAAGCCAAAGCCCATTTGATTGACTTTGATATTGTAATTAATATCGGTAACAGCGAGTTCTGATTTTGCCTGTTCGAGCAATTGAGTGCGTAAACCGCTGGTAATAACCAATGTGCCTACAATACCTATGCCGAGAATAGATACCAATTCCGAAGCCAGCAAAGCAATCCATTGTTTGCGGCTAATAGGAAGATTATAAAATCTTTGGAGTAAGGATGTTTTTTCTGTTGGAGAAGCAGGAGTATTTGTTATATTAGGTGGCAATATTTTGTTTTGAGGTAATGATATTTTAGAATTCGGTAAGCCAATTTTCTGCTTTTTTTTAGTCCGATTAAATCCATTATTCATCATGCAAATCCTCTGGTTTCGTAAGTAAATAATACAAATGCCAAACTTATTGTGGTGTACCCTAATCAATAATCGAACTACAGTAGATTTCCCTGAGATGATATGCATTTAACAAGAGTCAACCGTCAACAGTAAATAAACCACGCATCCTGTCCGCAAGGACTTGCGCCCCTAAAAGGATCTGTGGTTATTACCTGAAAGTTGCTGTAATCCCTGTCAAAGTTTTGTTTTTGCACATCACATCCAATGAAATATAAAAATATATTTGGATGCGAATTGTCCCAGAGGAGCATCAGAACTAAAATTAACTAGTTTTTTTATCAATTTACACTGAAATCACAAATTTATATGTATATAAAATAACGCATGAAAAACTTTTTTTGATAAAAATTGGGTTATAACACAATAAGATTCGGTAAATAAACCACGCATCGGGGGCGCAAGGACTTGCGCCCCTAATCAGTTAACAGTTAACTAATTAGGGGCGACCGCTATAAGGGACTTAATCCGGTTTGTACCTTTTCCCTGCTCCCTGCTCCCTGCTAAGATCTCCTTGCTTGTGATCAATGTAGAATACAGATGCCCCATGCCCATTTTCATCCGTCCTGGTGTAAGCCGAGAATGACGGCTACTTACTCAATTATTCGATGTCGCAGATTCTGGTACAGAAAAGATTATTGCTTCGAGGGTTCGGAGTAATTCTTGCTCATTGTAAGGTTTAGAAAAGTAAGCTCTAGCACCCAATTGCATTGCGAGTTGGCGATGTTTATTACTACTACGAGATGTCAGCATAGCGACTGGAATATTTTGAATTTCCCTGTGGGATTTTACCCGACCTAAAAAGCCATAACCATCAAGACGAGGCATTTCAATATCGCAAATTACAGCCTGAACTTCCAAGCCACCTTGAAGTTTATCTAAAGCATCTTGACCATCTTTAGCTTGTTCTACTTGATATCCTCCTTTTTCAAGAGTTAGAGCTAAGAAGCGTCGAACATTTATCGAGTCATCTACAATTAAAATCGTACCTTTTTCATTGGCTGGAGGCGCTGCTGGTTTTTGCTCCTGGGAGACAAGGAACGCCGTTTTTAATCTCGCAGATGGTAATTGATTGCTTCTGGGAGTGCGCTGATTACTCGCAATCCAATACAGTAATTCGTTGCTGTTAACTAGTGCTACTACTCGACCATCACCGAGAATTGTACAATTGCTGAAGCCTTGAGGTAGAGGTATATTCCCCTCAATTTGGCGAATAGCAACTTCTTGCTCACCCCAGCAACGGTCTACTTGGATAGCCACTGGCTGATTACCGCTGTTGACAATTAACACACTGCTAGCATTAATCGCTGGTGCAGTTTCTAAATCTGGGTTATCATAGCGTGGGCAGTTAAAGTCGAAGTAGCGACCAAGGCGAATCAATGGCAGCATCGTTCCTTGCCAATTGATGACTTCGCTACTAGCAATTGGAAAAACTTGCTCATTTTCGAGTAAGAAGATTTCCGAAACTACATCTGTAGGAAATGCCAATAGCAGTCTATTGCTTTCTACCAGCAGGACTCTGGCTACTGAAAGTGTAAATGGAACTGACAGTGTAAATGTAGTTCCCACACCTGGACTGGTATCAACTTTGATATCGCCCCGAACCTGTTTCAGGTTGTTGCGAACCACATCCATGCCGACACCGCGACCTGATAATGTTGTTACTTGGTCGGAAGTCGTAAACCCTGGTTCAAAAATTAGCGATAACAATTCCTCATCACTAGCAGTAGCCAATAGTGAAGCATCTAAACCCATTCCTAGGGCGCGGGTGCGAATTTTCTCTAAAGAAATACCCTGTCCATCATCACGCATTGTAATAATCGTGCGATTATTACGGTGAGAGGCTTGGATTTCAATTAATCCTTGTTCTGGTTTACCTTGGGCGCGGCGGGTGGCTGGATCTTCGATACCATGATCAAAGGCATTCCTGACCAGGTGCATTAAAGGCTCATTTAAAGCTTCTAAAATACTGCGTTCAATTAAGGTGTTACCACCTTCAATTTTTAACTGCACATTTTTGCCATACTCGACATTCAAGTCGCGTAAGGCGCGGGGAAAGCGCTCAACTATATCGGATATAGGGCGCATCCTCACTTGTGTGAGTTTTCTCTGCAACTGCTTCGATGTTTTGTTCAGCTTCCGCGCAATTTGATCTGTATCATCAACGCTCAATTGCACATCTGTTGTCACTTCCTGTACCTGAACAATGGTTTCCATAACTTCCTGCGAAAGCAGGTTTAATTCGTTATAGCGGTCCATTTCTAAGGCATCAAATCGGTTATCTATGCCTTGTGTTTGGTGGCTATAGCCTGCGTTCAAGTGATGTTCAAGGTAATTATCTGCTAGTGATGACACACTAGTGGGGAGCATCGATTGAGTGGCTATTTTGTCGTAAGCTGCACGTAATTCCTGGTTTTCTCGGTCGAGAACTTGTACACGCTGGTTGAGGTCGCGAACGAGTTTGCGTAATCTTTCTAATTGCAAGTTCAATCCATTGCGCTGGATGATTAATTCCCCAAATAAATCGTTAATTTGTTCTAGTTGTTTGCTGGGAACTCGGACTGTATTTTCCTGATTTTCGCGTTCTTTACCAACACCAGATGACTCGGTTTTGCGTTCGACAAATCTGTAATCTGTCGCCGAAAATTCTCTAGTAGATCTGGCTACTGGGATTTCGATTTCTTGGGGGATATCATTAGCAAATTCGGCTTCTAAGGATTCAAAATTGGCAGCAATTATTTCATCATCAAACCACGTTTCTGCCTCAGATGCTGATTCGACTACGAAATCTGTAGATATGCTCTCTGTTTCTTCTCCCCATTCCGCTGTCGCGGGATCTGAGGCGAGAAATTCGGCGATCGCTGCTGCTGTTGACAGTTGCTCTGTTTCGGTATAATTTAATTCTATTGGAATGCCAAACGCAATATCTATCGGCAAGCTATCGAGTTGATTTGTCAGCACTAACGCTTGCGATCGCCGCCATGCTTCCAGGGCTAACTGGGCAATTTCTGGTACTTGATCAGCCGGTGCGGTTTCTAAGTGATGGGTTACTGACTCACAAAGTTTGGTAAAAGCCGACAACTGCAGCATTTCCCCCAAACCGCCCAATTCCGCCGCCATGATCGCCACTTCTTCTTGCAAACACGGCTGTTCGCTATCTAACAATACAGATTCTAGGCGCTGCAAACACCCTTCCACTTCTGTTTCAAAGAGCAATGGTATAATATCTTGCCCATCTTCTGGTGAAAGCATGGTGGAAGCGTCTTCTGGGGTGGGGTCGCCCAAACGCCGATGCAAATCGTCAAAAACTGGGTAACAAAAAGTTGCTAACCATTCCTCTTCAATTACATTCCCTTCTGAAAGCAATTCTACTATCTGACGTAGCCAATCCACACCAGATAGTAGTAAACTTTGTAATTGAGTGTCAATTTCTAAAGAGTTTTTCCGGGTTTTTAAGACTTTAAAGGAATCTTCCAGACGGTGTGCCAAATCACTCAGCGTCCGAAATCCCATCATCCCCGCTCCACCTTTGATGGAATGAGCCGCTCTGAGTGCTGCATTGATTTTATCCAAATCGATGCGGTTAATCGTGTTAATTTCTAGCAATACTCCTTCTAGAGTATTTAGGTAATCAACGGCTTCTTCCAGAAATTGCATCTGGATTTCTTGTTCTTTGTCTTTTGACATGGTTTTTGTTTTTAGTCAATAGTCATTGGTCATTGGTCATTGGTCATTGGTCATTGGTCATTTGTCATTTGTCATTTGTCATTTGTCATTTGTCATTTGTCATTTGTCATTTGTCATTACTCATTACTCATTACTCATTACTCATTACTCATTACTCATTACTCATTACTCATTACTCCTTACTCATAACTCATTACTCATTACTCATTACTCATTACTCATTACTCATTACTCATTACTCATTACTCTTTGTCATTGGTCATTACTCATTACTCATTACTCATTACTCATTACTCATTACTCATTACTCATTACTCATTACTCTTTGTCATTGGTCATTAGTAACGGACAACTAACAATTAACTAACCTTGAATGTACCCACAGTCTTTTGCAATTCTTGGGAAATCTCAACGGTTTGTTGCAAAGATTCGGAAACGTGACGCGAAGAATCGCTAGTGCGTTGTGATACAGCAGCGATGTCTTTCATCAAATGGCTAACGGCTTGTGATGTTTCCACCTGAGAGGTGGTGGCTATGGAAATTGTTTGTACTAGGTCGTCAATTTGGCGCGATACCTCCAATATTTCACTGAGACTATTTTTCGCATCTTCGACAATACGAGTACCTTCGACTACCTGGGTTGTACCCACTTCCATCGCCTGGACTACTTCGCTGGTTTCCCTCTGGATGTTCTCAACAATTTGTTCAATTTCTTTGGTGGCTGCTGCACTACGGGCTGCTAGTTCGCCTACTTCTTCAGCGACTACAGCAAAACCTTGACCTTCTTCACCTGCACGCGCCGCTTCAATCCCAGCGTTGATGGCTAGCAAGTTGGTTTGCATGGCAATTTGGTTAATCAAAGATACCACGCGGGAAATTTGTTGGGAAGATTCTCCTAAACGCTTGACTTTTTTCGCAGTTTCACCTACTGTTTCTCGTAAAGACAAGATGTTTTGCACTGTCAAATCCATTGCTTGTCCACTCTTGGTGGCAGTCTGGGCGGCATGGTTGGCAATTACAGCAGCTTGTTGAGCGTTTTTGGCTACGGCTTGAATCGAATAGGTCATTTGGTCAACTGCATCTAGGGTGCGGTTGATTTCCGCAGCTTGCAAGAGTGCTTCATCTGCTAGGTGACGGATGGCGTATTCGTTCGAGCCAATCGCCGCATTTACTTGGGTAGCAGCAACTTTTACTTGGGTAACAATATCTCTGAGACTTTCAACAATGGAGTTGAAAAAGTCCGCAACAGTGCCAATTTCTCCTGCTGTCACATCAGCACGCACGGTCAAATCGCCACTAGCTGCGCCTTCTACATCACTGAGTAGTTCTAGAAGTTGCATTTGCAATGATTGTTTTTGACGGCGTTCGTCTTCTGTGTCTTGTTCCGCATTCGCCCTTGCTTGTTCAACTTCTTCTAGTAAGTTGGCTTGTTCTAAGGCGTAGCCGATTTGAATGGCTATTTGTTTAAAGAAATCAATTTCTGGCTGTTCCCAAATACGGGGGCTATCGCAATGATGAGCAATTAATAAGCCTGTAAGCTGCTCATGGGTAACAATTGGTGCAATTAAATTGCCTTTAACTGCAAAATCTTCCAATATTTTGATGTAACAAGCCGCATTGGCTAGGCTTGGTTCTTGATAAATGTTAGCGATCGCCCTGACTCTTCCATCTTTATAAGTTTCTACGTGGCGTTCCCGAAAACAGGGGTCGTCGATTTGCACACCCAGCATTTTTGGCCAACCACCACTTACCGATTCAGCAACAACTTTTCCATCCCAGGTATCTTGATTAAACTTATAGATGATTACCCGGTCTGTTTTCAGCGCTTGGCGCAGTTCTCTAACGGTTGTTTTATAAATATCTTC
Source organism: Gloeotrichia echinulata CP02 (assembly GCA_038087035.1). Classification (NCBI taxonomy): domain Bacteria; kingdom Bacillati; phylum Cyanobacteriota; class Cyanophyceae; order Nostocales; family Gloeotrichiaceae; genus Gloeotrichia; species Gloeotrichia echinulata. Next base: position 6,739,329 of record CP051187.1, read on the forward strand.
GGTTTTGAGATTGCGCCGAATCTTGAGAGTAATATCTGCTAGTAATTTCGCCCGTTCAGCGTCCAGTTCTTGCTCGTTAATTAACACCTGCAATTGGTCGGCCATCTGGTTAATATTTGTCCCCAAAACCCCTAATTCGTCTTCTGTTTGAATCTCTAGACGGGTATTGAGTTGACCTTCTCCCAGTTTTGTCACCGTTTCAGTGGCTTGCAAAATTGGTGTAGTGGCTCGCTTTGCTAACCAAGCGGCGATCGCTGCTACAATTAATGCCGTCACTGCAGTTCCCAATCCTATGGTCTGCAACAATTGTCTTTGCGGTTCAAATATAACTGCTGTATCAGTCGCAACAACTACCTCCCATTTCAAATCTGGCAAACCTTCCAGTTTTCGCGATGGCACATAGCTGACTAATTGGGGTTGGTTGTCGATTTGGTCAACTGTGATGAAGCTATTGACTTTTTTTACCGCTTGTAGTCTATCCAAGCCGGGAAAGTCTTTTTGGACACTTCTACCAATGTGATTCTTTTCCGCCGCTACGAAAAATTTCCCAGATTCATCAATTAAATGGTATTCATGTCCATTGGCTGCATAGTTTTTGATCAGCTCATCTACAGATGTTACAGGCAATCGCGTTCTTACCACAGCAATTGTTTTACCTGTAACGCTGTCTTTCACAGGTGAAGCAATGTAAATATTAACTTTTCCTGTACCTTTTGAGATTTGAGGTTGAGTGATAATTACACTATCTTTTTGTAGGGTAGTTTGAAAATAATCCTCATCTTTTTGGTTAGAAATCTCTTCTCCTGTAGTAGTAGTAATCAGAGGGTTGCCATTGAGATCAAGGACGACAATACTATCGTAAACTTTGTAACTTTGTGTAAAGCGACCTATGATTGCTTGCTTTTCTTCAGGAGTTGTGACATCCCTAACTTTAGAGTTAATCAAAACTGGCAGATTAGATAACACTTGAATATCGCCATACCGTTCAAACATGAATCGGTTGACTTTATCGCTTAAACTAGTGGCTTCCGATTCTTGGGTTTGGGTAATTTGCTGAGTTATCGATTTGTTAGCCAAATTATAGGCGATCGCTCCAATTACCACTACTGGTACTGTGCCGATGGCGATCGCCAACATTGTCGCTTTCGTTCCTAAACTGAGGCGTTGAAAATATAAGTTTACACGATTCACCAAAGAATTATCCGCAGTTGCATTAGTAGGCTTATTTGGCAGTTGTACTATACTATTAGTGACTTGTTGAGATCTAATCGGCGCCGCCGGTTTTTGAGCATCACTGCTCTTAGCAGTGTCAGTTTTATTAAACATAAAGTAATTCGCCTGAATAGGTGAATAATAAGACTAAAAATCCGGGGGGGTTAGTTGTTGCCCTAATTACTCTGCAGAATAGAAGATTGCACAATAGCCTGTGCATCTAATACCAGCAATATTTCCTTTTCTTGGACAATGCATCCACGTAAGTATGGTACCAAACTAGATGCCACTTGTCCTACAGGAGAACGAATTTCATCAGCTATGAATTTAGTTGTACCTTTGATTTCTTGTACAACTAAACCCAAAAGCATTGATTCCACCCGCAAAACAATCACATTGTATTGCCGGAGTCTATGGTCTATAAATTCTAAATTTAGCATCCTCGGTAGATCAATTACCCAAATTATCCGACTCCGCCAATTGGTTAAGCCGAGAATACAATTGGGCATATTTGGCATCGAGGTGACAGCATCAACAGGTACAATAATCGCTTCTTGTGTGTGCCTCATTGACAAAACAGCAGCAGTCTGTTGATTTAGCTGAAACCTCAGATAGCCATCTCCGAAATTGTTGGCGATAGGTTTGTCCGAAAGGGTAATGTTTGAATTATTCATCTCAAATCGTCACTGATTTAATTACGCGCAGCAGCTGGTCACGGGTGTAAGGTTTAGTTATATAGGCATCAGCACCTTGTCTTGTCGCCCACAAACGGTCAATTTCCTGATTTTTGGAACTGCAAATCACAATCGGTACTTTTGCTGTCGCCGCATCTTTTTTCAAAGAACGACATAACTCAAATCCACTCATCCCAGGCATGACTACATCAGTTACAATCACATCTAGTTGTTGTGACCGAACTTGTTCTATTGCTTCTTTTGCAGTAGTAGCTGCGATGACGTTGTAGCCACTCTCCTGCAGGTAATGACTCATTAATTTCAATTCGCTGGGGGAATCTTCGACAATTAGAATTGTGCCAAGTAAAGTAAGACTCATTTCTAAATTTCCTCAAAAGAAAAAAAATAAATTACTACTACTAAATCTGCTACTGGTTCCCCAAAGCAATATTCCGGTTTTAACCAATGTGCTTAAACACCATTTTCAGTAAATCTGATTGCGTAAAAGGCTTGGTTAAATACCCAGATGACCTGACCATCTTCGCTTTAGCTCTGTCAATAAAGCCTGTTCTACCTGTCACCATAATGATGGGTGTATCTTTAAAATTTGAATGCCTTCGTAGTAAAGAACATAGCTCGTACCCATCTAAATTTGGCATTTCAACATCTAGTAAAATTAGGTCTGGCTTACTCCGCAGTATTTGCATCAAAGCTTTTAGTGGATCGTTGATTGTTACAACAGAAAATGTGCTTTCATCCAAAAAGTTTTTGATGGAATTCAACACAGTTTGACTATCATCAATACATGCGATTGTATATAGGCTTTTCCTCGGAGATTTGAGCGGAATTATGTTATCCCTATCATCAGAATTCTCAAAATTAGTTGACCTTGCTAACGGGTGGCTAACCTTGATGGTGGGCGCTGACTGACTTTTCTCCCGATTCGTGGTTGGTAGCACTTGAGAACCCCCACCAGTCGCAACTGGTGACGGGATATTGTGCCGATTTCGGAGCAGTCTTTGACAGTGTTCGACTAGTAAGCGTAAATCCAAACGACAAAACTTTGGTAATTCATCCAAAGAAGTTTCAGGATTAAATTCATAGCTTCCTTCTTTTACAGCCAGAAATGACTCCAGCACTTCTTTGGCTAATTCTTCTATGAGGGTTGCGGCCTGTAAAGCTGAGAGATGTTCCTGATCGACCAACCAGCAAATAGCCTGATAATCAGCATTTGGGATTGACGGATTTTCATTCTTAGTTTCAAACATCAACCGCATTTGCACACGAGTGGCGCTGTTGAGAGCCGGAATTTGCTGACTTAAGCGCCGCAAGTGACCGTCAAGCCTCTCAAACAGCTTATCTGAATAGGACGCATAAGTAAGTTTACCGTCCTCCAGATATATTGACCAAGATACTGTATCCGTGTATACAGTTATACGACCTGTAGCATGGCGACTGGTTAATTGTGCCAATAGAGATAGCGGATGTAATTTCTGGAACAACCTGTAGCTACCTATAGGAGTTGTGCTCATTTTGCTTTTACTTCAGCTAAATTCAATACTTGTGAGCTAAATAATTAGACAAGGTATTCCACAACACTCATCAAATTATGAGATATTGGTGCTAAGTAGCATAACATACAAAAACTTGATTCCAGTTTGTGGTTCAACTCAACGGCCGCCTTATTTACAGATTATAAAATCTCAGTCAATTCGTAACTTCCTGTTAGTTTACTTACTTATACTGAGATTACCAGACATCTTTAGAGAATAAGTCAAAAAAATGTAAAGACTAAGTTAAGTCATTAAGGGTTGAGTAACCTTTGCATAAAGGTTACAGCGATCATGCTCCTTTGTAAACAAAATTTATTTTTTTAGGTATTTGCACTTAAGCAAAATCTGACTGAGAAAATTTAGCTTCAAGCAAGATCGAACCCTCAGAAGTCAACATGCAGATCAGTCAGAGATATTACCCATAAATTACCTCAAGTTCAATAGTTACATTACCTCTGTGATGCCCAAGTCAGATATAAGTAGCCGTCATTCCTGGCGTACACCAGGAAACATGAAAAAACTTCGCGCTTCCCCTCCTCTCTTGCGGGGATGGGTTAGGGGTGTGGTCTGATTTTCAAGTGAGGTCGGCGTAAATAAACCGTATTGGAGAGGGTTGTGATTTGTCATTTGTAATTTGTCATTGGTAAGGGTTTGGGGCATATTTACGTTTTGTAATATAGTTTTGTTGATCTCCTCCAACTTACTTAATCTCTCAGATGTAATATTAATTCACTCTATCGCTATAAAATAGTTTAATTTGATACACACTATGAGATAAAATCCTTTGTCCAAGTACAATTTAGCTAGGCTTTGCTATTAACACTTAGAATATCAATTACCTTGAAATTAGGGACATCTAAATAAAAAAATACACAAACGCCAACCTTGATGGTTAACTGCTGACTGTTAAGCAGCTACAATAATATTTGTGAGCGCTTGTTTTTATTTCCTGGAGTTCCGTTAACAGATGACAGTCAACTCTTAACCGCAAATCGCCAACAAAATTGTCACAAAATACTGTATGAGAAGAAAAATTTTCAGATTGCCACTCAGCATTACTCAACTTTCGGCGAGTTAATTTTGTATATTTTGAGAAGATATACATCAGCAGCCTGAAAATGAGATTTGGTGCTTTCTAACTTAATATCCTTGGTGTTACGCTGGGATGCAATACCTAGTCAAGCAATGTAAACTTAGTCTTTGTCTGTATAAAAAACTCCATCCACAATCTTCAGACCATAGATAAAATGTATTTTTTGGGTTCAGTGTGAGCCTTGTTGCTGTTTAAGGTAAAAATAAAGAGAAGCATTTTCGCAGAACCAATGCAGTTTTTAGATGCAATCGACTTCTCTTTTCCCCTGCTGGCCAGCGCCACAGAAGCCGCAGACAGTTCAATGGTCATAGCAGCAGTGCTGCTAAGTTTAGTGGTAATTTACCTCGCTAGCAAAGTCGGTGGAGAGTTATCCAATCGAGTGGGTTTACCGCCCGTCCTGGGTGAACTCGTAGGAGGTGTCTTAGTAGGCGTCTCGGTTTTGCATCTGCTGGTGTTTCCAGAAGGTGGTACAGACAGTTCTAGTTCTTTGATTATTTCCTTTCTCCAAATCACTGCTGGGTTAACTCCACAAGCCGCTGATGGCGTCTTTGCAGCCCAGTCAGAGGTGGTTTCGGTTTTGGCAGAATTGGGTGTGATCATCCTGCTATTTGAAATTGGTTTGGAATCCAACTTAAAAGACCTCATGGCTGTTGGTATCCAAGCCACCGTCGTCGCCGTGGTGGGGGTAGTAGCACCTTTTACCGCCGGTACGGTGGGATTAATGACTTTGTTTGGTATCGATACTGTACCAGCGATTTTTGCTGGGGCAGCTTTAACTGCCACTAGTATTGGGATCACTTCTAAGGTATTGTCAGAATTGGGGCGACTCAATTCTAAAGAAGGACAGATAATTATTGGTGCTGCCGTAATTGACGACATACTGGGAATCATCGTCCTAGCAGTAGTCGCTAGTCTGGCTAAAGATGGCGCGGTGGATGTGACCAAAGTCATTTATCTGATTATCAGCGCCACTGGATTCCTACTAGGTGCAATCCTACTGGGCAATATTTTCAATAAATCCTTTGTGGCAATTGTCGATACACTCAAAACACGCGGCTCATTGGTAATACCAGCATTCATCTTCGCCTTTGTGATGGCATACCTAGCCGCCGCTATCCAGTTAGAAGCGATTCTCGGTGCTTTTGCCGCTGGTTTAGTCTTAGAAGAGACAGATAAACGCAAGGAACTGCAAAAGCAAGTGATACCCATTGCGGATTTGTTGGTCCCAATTTTCTTTGTCACTGTCGGAGCAAAAACTGATTTGGGAGTCTTAAACCCAGCCATTCCCAGCAATCGCGAAGGTCTAATTATGGCTACTTTTCTCATTGGAGTAGCCATCCTCGGTAAAGTCATCACAGGTCTATCGGTATTTGGTCAACCCGAAATCAACCGTTTAGCAATTGGTGTAGGGATGATTCCCCGGGGTGAAGTTGGCTTGGTATTTGCTGGTGTGGGCGCCGCCAGTGGCGTGCTTTCTAAACCACTAGGAGCAGCAATTATTATCATGGTAATTCTCACTACCTTTTTAGCCCCGCCCTTATTACGGTTGGTATTTCCCGACCCAAAAACCGGGGCGACAGATTCAGACCCACTAATTTTAGACCCTTCTACAACTACAGCCCTGGTAACAGAACCACCATCAATTGTTTCACTATCAAATGATGGTGCGAGTCTAGAACCGGCTGCAGATTCTCAAGAAACTTAATCACAGTCTTAGGGTGATGGGGATTGGGGATTGGGGATTGGGGACTGGGGGAAAATTTTGTCGCTAATCCTTAATCCCTAATCCCTAATCCGCATGACTAGTACTCTGTCAAGATAAAAATGATGGACTGTAGTGCGGGCATCTTGCCCGCGTGAGCGAGACGCTCACTTAATCACAGTCTTAGGGTGATGGGGATTGGGGATTGGGGATTGGGGATTGGGGACTGGGGGAAAATTTTGTCGCTAATCCTTAATCCCTAATCCCTAATCCGCATGACTAGTACTCTGTCAAGATAAAAATGATGGACTGTAGTGCGGGCATCTTGCCCGCGTGAGCGAGACGCTCACACTACCAAAAATCCCTCAAAACAAAATTGACAGACTACTAGAAGCTGGTGCGGAAACTTCTATCTTTAAATTTCCGTCCTCTGAGATTATTCAAAAGGTTGAGTTTTCCCTGATGACGCCAGGATTTGCAATGTTATTTATTTCCAGTTTTCACCAAAGTCTTCACTTCGTGACGCTCTGCGCGTTCGCGCTGTGGAAGCCCTAGGAGATATTTTTGCAATTAGGACTAGCGATCGCACACAAGTAATTTGCTAGGAATAAACCTAACTATATTACCAAACATAAATATGTCCCAATCCCTTGCCAATGACAAATGACACCCTAGCTAGTACGTTTTATTTGCGCCGACCTACTTAAAACTAAAACTAATAACTGTAACTAACTGGGATTGACTAAGTATAGTGAATTCTGCTTATCTTTTTGTTGTCATCTGAATAGTTTGCAAGTTGCTGTCTGAGGCGCTCATAGCATGGCAAAATCAGAAAAGTCTGTAAAATGCTATGGCATTGCTTATGTTTTTATACCAAAGCCCCCAGTCAAAAATCCATCAAAGGCAAACTTTCGGTGGTAAAGCTGTGACGATTTATCTATATTTTCACAGCCCAACGGCTCCCATAAATGCGAATCAGGAGAAAGCACTTTGAAACTACGCTGGTTAATACCTGGTACTTTTGGAACTATCTTCTTGCTATCGTCCCCAGCAATAGCTGCGAGACTAGAATCTTGGCGTTTTGATACCAATCAAAACCGCTTAGAAATTAACACTGTGGGCGCTGTTCAACCCAAGGCACAACTCATTTTTAACCCGACTCGTCTGGTCATTGATTTACCAGAAACCACATTTGGGCGTCCACAGTTAACTCAAGCAGTAGGTGGTGGAATTCGTTCGCTCCGTATTGGGCAGTTTGACCAACAAACAACGCGCATTGTTGTTGAACTCACTCCTGGCTATACCCTAGACCCTAACCAAGTTAAATTTGTCGGGGCATCTGCCAATCGTTGGACGGTACAATTACCCACCCCAGAAGTCGAGAAAGTCCAGTCTTCTAGCAACAATCCTTTGAGGATACTTCCCATCAACTCTGACAGTAAACCTGAGTTAGCTCAAATTGTCAATCCCTCTGAAGGGGGAACTCAAATTGATAACTGGCAAGTCACAGGCGATGGTTTGTTCATTCGCACCAGTGGTGGTAATCCTAAATTGCAGCTAGTTAGGAGCCGCGATCGCTCTACCATTTTTCTAGACATCTCAGGCGCGACTTTATCACCCACTCTCCCACAGCAGAATAATCAACCCATCAACCAACATGGTCTTAGTAGCATCCAATTCACCCAACTACAAACACGACCACCCGCAGTCCGTGTAAGTTTGCGCGTAGATGCAAATAGTCCTGACTGGCGGGCTAGTCTGGGTACTGGTGGTGTGGTAGTTCTGCCTAGTCGTCTAGTCAAATTCCCCCAAAATCAAAATGATGGTTCCAGCCCCACACCACCTACCAACTCACCTGCAACAATTCAGTCTGTGGAATTGGCAGAAAATGGCACCCAACTGCTGATTACAGCCGATCAAACTTTATCAGCTACGGGTGGCTGGGATAGAACCACTGGTCTGTACCGCGTCACTATAGCCAATGCTAAGTTAGCACCCAACGTCACAGGTCCTAGGTTTGATGCGAATAGCCCCCTCCTGCGGATACGCCTACAATCACAAGAACCGAATACGGTTGTCGTCTTTGTCCAACCAGCCGCAGGTGTGCAAATTGGTCAACTCAACCAGGGACAGAACCAGGTTGTAGCTTTACAATTGCAGCGTTCTTCTCGCGTCACACCTCCCATTGCTTTACCGCCTCTACCAATCCCAAAGGGAGATCAATTACCCAATCCCATTAATCCCAATCCCAATCCTATATCACAGCCACGTCCCCCAATCCCCAATGGGCGACGAGTAGTGATTATAGACCCCGGTCACGGCGGTAAAGACCCAGGCGCGATTGGGATTGGCGGATTGCGCGAAAAGGATGTCATCCTGCCAATTAGTGCAAAGGTGGCAGAAGTTTTGCAGCAAAATGGCGTACAAGTAATTATGACACGAGATGCTGACTATTTCGTTACGCTCCAAGGGCGAGTAGACATAGCCGACCGAGCAAATGCTGCTGTATTTGTCAGCATTCACGCAAATTCAGCCGGTGCTAGTCGTCCGGAAGTGAGTGGCTTGGAAACGTATTATTACGACAGTGGTCTGAGTCTAGCTCAAATTGTCCATAACAGCATTCTTCAAACTGTGAATGTCAGAGACAGGAGAGTGCGACGAGCCAGATTTTATGTCCTCAGAAAAAGTTCTATGCCCTCCATTCTCGTAGAAACAGGTTATGTAACTGGTCAAGAAGATGCAGCCAAACTGCAAATCGCCGCTTACCAAAATCAAATGGCCGAGGCGATCGCTCGCGGTATCCTCCAGTACCTCAGACAAAGATAATTAGACATCTGACAGTTAACGGTTAACGGTTAACCGTTAACCGTTAACCGTTAACCGTTAAGTTGACAAATGACAAATGACCAATGACAAATGACAAATGACCAATGACCAATGACAAATGACAAATGACAAATGACAACCCTCCGTTGGTGTAACCTAATGCTTTACAAGTCAAGTTTTTAGGTACTAACCACATGGCAAAATCAGAGGGGCGTGCTAGAATTTTACGCCATCAGGTGTGTCTTGATCCGAGCGCAAAATTCCTTTGCGGCTTCAAAGCTAAAGTTTGGGCGGTGACGGTGTGAGGATTTGCCAATATTTTCAAAGCCTAACGGCTCCCATGAATGCGAATCAGGAGAATTGACTGTGAAACTACACTGGTTACTACCCGGTACTTTTGGAACTATCTTCTTGCTATCGTCCCCAGCAATGGCTGCGAGACTGGAATCTTGGCGTTTTGATGTCAATCAAAACCGCTTGGAAATCAATACAGCAGGCGCTGTTCAACCTACGGCACAACTGATATTTAACCCCACTCGTCTGGTAATAGATTTGCCAGAAACCACCTTTGGGCGATCGCAAGTCACGCAACCAGTAGGTGGTAGAATTCGCTCGATCCGTGTTGGGCAGTTTGATGAAAAAACAACGCGCATCGTCGTTGAACTTACTCCTGGTTATACCCTAGACCCCAATCAGGTGAAATTTGTCGGCACAAGTGCTAGTCGTTGGACTGTACAATTACCCCAGCCACAAACGGAAGCCGCAGCTCCAACAACAGAACTCGCTCAGGGGGAACCCTCTGTGCGGACACCTGTTATTGAACCACCCCCCAGGAATATTTACAATGTGGTCAGACCAGGCTCTGTCCCCCCAGTTAACAATAGAACATCTGTCAACACCACAGAAGCAGCGACTCAAATTGAGAACTTACGAGTCACAGGCGATGGGTTTTTCCTCCGTACCAGTGGTAGTACTCGTCCGCAAGTTCAGATAAATCGCACAGAAGACAAAACTGCAATTAACATCGACATTTCCGGCGCATCTTTATCGCCCAGTTTGCAACGGGAGATGTTGGTTAATCGCTTTGGTGTCAGTCGTATCCAATTCACCCAACAGCAAACTCAACCATCTGTTGTTCGCCTGACTTTACAGGTAGACAAAAATAGCCCCGATTGGCGAGCAATCACCAGCCCTATTGGTGGTGGTGTGGTGATTCTACGTAATCTAAGTGCGGTAAAATCGCCAGATGGGAGTTCTCCCCCCATACCAGCTACTAGCAATTCACCAGCAACCATTCAGTCTGTGGAACTAGCAGAAAATGGCACCCAACTCCTGATTAGAGCCGACCAAGCTTTATCTGCTAGCGGTGGCTGGGATAGAACTTCTGGTCTGTTCCGCATTACTATCACTAATGCTAAATTAGCACCCAAAGTCACAGGACCGGCTTTTGATGCTAATAGTCCCGTCCTGCGGATACGTCTGCAGCCACAAGAACCAAATACAGTAGTCGTTTTTGTCCAACCAGCCGCAGGTGTGCAAATTGGTGAACTCAACCAGATCGGCAATCAGCTGTTGGCTTTACAATTACAACGCTCTTCTCGAATCACACGCCCTGGAATACCTCCCGTTGTCTTACCTCCCTTACCAGGACCAGACCGGGGACAATTGCCCGACACCACCACAGACAATCCCCCCATTGTACCACAGCCAAACACCCGCCCATCTGTGCCTCGCGGTAAATTGATCGTAGTGATTGACCCCGGACACGGCGGTAAAGACTCTGGCGCACCAGGTATAGGCGGACTGCTAGAAAAGGATGTCATCTTACCTATAGGTAAAAGGATAGCCTCTATCTTGGAGCAAAATGGCGTCCAAGCAGTGCTAACGCGGGATGCTGACTTTTTCGTGGAACTTCAGGGACGGGTAGACATCGCACAACGAGTGAATGCGACTTTGTTTGTCAGCATCCACGCTAATGCCGTTGATAATCGCCCAGATGTTAATGGCTTAGAAGTATATTATTACGGTAGTGGTTACGCCCTAGCAGAAGTAGTTCGCAAAACTATTCTCCAAGATATCAGCACCATTAAAGACCGAGGCACACGCAAAGCCCGATTCTATGTCCTCAGAAAAAATTCTATGCCTGCTATTCTCGTAGAAACAGGCTACATGACTGGACGAGAGGACAATCCCCGATTGGGAAGCCCAGAATATCAAAATCGCATGGCAGAATCAATTGCCCGTGGTATCCTCAGGTACTTACAACAAAGGTAAAAATGTAGTACAAATTCTTAATTAAAGAGGGAACTGGGGATAGGGAACTAGGAATAGGGGATTAGTGACTCAACAGAGGAAATACCCATATCCCAACCTACACCAGGACATATTAAAAAAGTTACAGGTTGAAAATTAACTTTGACAATCTGTCACCTAGCATCTATAATTTCAAGCTAGTTAATCACAGGTATCTCCCAGTCCCCAGCGATGCACTGAGCCGGTCGTTGTGTCCCCAGCGATGCACTGAGCCGGTCGAAGTGTCCCCAGCGATGCACTGAGCTTGCCGAAGTGTCCCCAGTCCCAAAAACCTCAACCAATATCTATTATCTACCTGTGTATTCATCTTCTATTTTTGAAAGTAATTTTTACCATTTTTCTGATCAAGAACCTCAACGAGCCCCAATAGGTATCTTTGATAGTGGTGTGGGTGGTCTGACGGTACTACGTCAACTTTATCGACAACTCCCCAACGAATCATTTATTTACCTTGGTGATACAGCTCGACTTCCTTATGGGATTCGTTCACAAGCAGAAATTTTACAGTATGTACGCGAAATCCTTACCTGGATGCAACAGCAACGGGTAAAAATGGTGATTATGGCTTGTAACACCAGTTCTGCTCTAGCACTAGAAACCGTGCGTGAGGAATTTCCAGAGCCGATTCTTGGTGTTATCCTCCCCGGAGCAAAAGCAGCTGTACAGCAAGGAAAGCGGATTGGTGTGATTGCTACCCCAGCGACTGCCAAAAGCAATGCCTATCGTCATGCTATACTCGAAATTGATCCCCATGTCCAAGTCTGGCAAGTCGGCTGTCCCGAATTTGTACCCCTGATTGAGCAGAACCGCATTCACGATCCCTACACTATTGAAGTAGCACGTTCTTATTTATATCCTTTACTAGAGCAAGAAATTGACACTTTAGTCTACGGCTGTACCCATTATCCCCACCTTGCACCAGTACTGCGATCGCTCCTTCCCTCTCAGGTAACTTTGGTTGACCCCGCTGTTTACGTGGCCACAGCTTGTTCCCAAGAATTAGACCTACTCGGCTTAAAAAATACCCACCCCCCACTACCAACTCGCTTCGCCGTCAGCGGCTGTTCACAGCAATTCGCCCAATCAGCAGTAAACTGGTTAGGCTATACCCCAATGGTTGAAGAGGTATCTTTTACTGATGCTACATTCCCTCACTTTCAACAAGACTTTGTTGGTTAATTAGTCAAGGGTCAAGAGTCCAAAGTCCAAAGTCCAAAGTCCAAAGTCATTTATTTGACCCTTGACCCTTGACCCTTGACCCTTGACCCTTGACCCTTGACCCTTGACCCTTGACGGCTTCAGTAACTTAGGTCCTTACCGATAGCTGTTGCTTGTGTTTTCTTTTGTTGTTTGACGAGGTATTCTTAGGAGCAGTATTTTTACCAGTTCGCTTTGCTAGTGCTAATAATAAGTAGACTGTGAATAAATACCCCGCAGCTAAAATAAAAATCATCATAGGCATATTCCCGTAAATCATTGTTCTACCAGCACCTTTGTCAAACAAATATGAAAACTACATCCATAGCATTAGTAGAACTTCAGCCTCACAAGTTCATGCTTGATGGCTGTAGTTTGCTATGCTAAATTACTCCGTAGAGTTATAATCTTCTACGGTTAACGAACTTAATTATTGAATTTAATTTTTCGCAGACCATACATCCGACAACAGTTAACTTGCCATTCGGCAATTGTTAACTACGCGCCTCAGCAGTCTACCCAGTCTGCATTATTTTCGCGAAAATCTGTACGTCAGAACTAACGCCTAGGCTCAATGAGCGCTAAAGACGCGTAGCGGCTTCCCAAAAGGGCGGCGTATACTTCAAACCCAAGAGCTTCGCTTGTCGCGGGACGAAACTCAGTAAATATTCCCTTGATTCAACCCACGACTAGTTATTTTAGACTTACAAAACCTAGAGAGTAAAAATACCTAAAGGGTATTTATCTTTCGGTTGTGGATATCTCAAAAATTTAAAATCCCTAGATTTTAGCGTAACACAAGGACTAAGACTTTTAAGCCAACTTTCTGGCTAAATTTAAAATTTTCTAGATAGCTTGAGCAAGGCTTGGCTCAATGAGTCTGGCCCCTCAATAGCCAATGTCTCAAAGGAATAAGAGCCATGTGGAAATTTTGTAATGAGGGCTACATATTAAGTCTATTGGCAACACCAAATTTATTGTTTGAGCCAGAAATTTCCCTGGAAGAATTTAGTTACTGATATATACCAGTATAATTTAAAACTCACTAATTTTATGAGCATAAAGCAAACTATATTACGAAACGTAAATATGCCGGAAATCCTTACCAATGAATCATGAGCAACAATCAATGACCAAGATTAAGCCGATCAAACGTTTGTGGTGGTCTTAGGATATATTAAAATGAGTATAGGATATGTAACCTTTCTTAACCTAAGCCATAGTCCGCCTATCCATGACCCCAGCCACCTCCCTGTTTACCCCTGTGGAAGCAGACCTGCGAATACTAGCAGATAATCTCAAAGAGCTAGTAGGAAATCGCCACCCCATACTTTATGCAGCTGCCGAACATTTATTTGGAGCTGGGGGAAAGCGTATCAGACCAGCAATTGTCTTGCTGATATCGCGGGCGACAATGTTAGAACAAGATATAACCCACCGTCACCGACGCTTGGCTGAGATCACGGAAATGATTCACACAGCCAGTTTGGTACATGACGATGTGGTGGACGAATCAGAACTCCGACGTGGTGTTCCCACGGTTCATAGTTTGTTTGGGAACCGGATTGCGGTACTAGCAGGAGATTTTCTCTTTGCTCAATCGTCCTGGTATTTGGCAAACTTGGACAATTTAGAAGTAGTTAAACTGCTTAGTGAAGTGATTATGGATTTGGCGGCTGGAGAAATTCAGCAGGGACTAAATCGCTTTGATACCACCACATCAATTGAAACTTACCTCAAAAAAAGCTATTACAAAAGTGCCTCATTAATTGCCAACAGTTCTAAAGCTGCTGGCGTGTTGAGCGGTGTATCACAAAAGACTACTGACCATCTGTATAGCTACGGGCGTCATCTTGGTCTAGCCTTCCAGATTGTAGATGATATTTTAGATTTCACCAGTTCTACAGATACCTTAGGCAAACCAGTTGGATCAGATCTCAAAAGTGGTAATCTGACTGCACCAGTTTTATTTGCTTTAGCAGAAAAACCATACTTGGAAGTGCTGATTGAACGAGAGTTTGCCCAAGAAGATGACTTAGAGCAAGCACTGTCTTTAATTGAAGATAGTCAAGGAATACAGCAGGCGAGGGAATTAGCTGCTCACCATGCTAAGTTAGCAGCGGAAAACCTGGCAATTCTGGCACCCTCAGAATCTCGTCAAGCATTGATTAATATGGCGGACTATGTATTGAGTCGGCTTTATTAGAGATTGGGGATTGGGGACACTTCGGCAAGCTCAGTGCATCGCTGGGGATTGGGGACACTTCGGCAAGCTCAGTGCATCGCTGGGGATTGGGGACACTTCGGCAAGCTCAGTGCATCGCTGGGGGCTGGGGACACTTCGGCAAGCTCAGTGCATCGCTGGGGACTGGGGAAGATGGGGAGAATAATAACTCCTAACTCATTACTCCTAACTCATTACTCATTACTCATTACTCATTACTCCTAACTCATTACTCCCAATCCCCAATCCCCAATCGCCTCAAGCGATATTTGGGGGTATTCGACCTGGCGATCGCTTTTGTTTTTGTTGTAGTTGTTGTTGAATCAGGTTTTGCAGGTCAGACCGCTGTACTTCGATAGCGTTGGTCGTGGTTGTGGGAGTTTCAAAGAAAACTAGACTCTCGACGGGTTCTAATGCGAGCAGTTGGAACAAAATGTGAGTAACAGGAATCGGTGTAGCTATTAGTTGAGGGTCAAGCCCAGCAGATGAACTGAGTGGGACATCCTGTAATGTAGGGTAAGCGTAAATGACGCTTTTTTCTAATCCTGGATTTGCACGGCTACTCAACGTAGTTAAAACCCAATCTGACTCTAAGTTCTGGAGGATATAGTACTGGGGGAAGCGTAACTTTTGGGCGATCGCAATCAGCGCAGGGGCGATTGCTGTGACAAGTTGTGGTGTTATACCATCGTGAGGTGCATTATCAATCAACAATTGAATCTGTGCTTCTAAATCCATAATGACTTGTCAACGGCTCCTGGGTAATGGCTAAAACATCAAAATCAAGATCAAGTGTGAACAATCCCAATAAATTTGGGAAAGATAAGATCAGTCAAATACTTAAATGAGGATTGACCTGCGTTTAGCTTATACGCAAAACCGATCCAGCCAAAACCCACGGTCGTACAGGTTTTAATTGAGTATGTTAGGGTCTTTTTAAAACCGAGACTATGAATTCAGCCGTAACCGCAAATCTTCAGGGAGAAAATTCTATCGGCGTGGAGGTGATATTTCAACTCCTATTCAAGGAGCTTAAACAGTCAACCAAAGCTTCGGAACAAAATTGCCACGATGTGGCAACACGTATTGCTGCCGAAGTCAACCGGATTTGCAGTGAGAGTAAACGTATCCAAGCTTCCGGTGCTGTGGAAAGTTCGGCTATGAGTTTAGCCCGACATCGGCTGCAACAATGTCTCAGGTACTATGAGTTGGGTTCAAATCGCGGCCGGATAGAATTACACAGTACTCTAAGCGCTATAATCTATCGTTATATTAATCCTCCTCAGCGGCAGTTGAGCTATCAAGGAAGGTTGACCATAATCGAGGATTTCCTCCAGAGTTTTTATCTGGAAGCCTTAAACGCTTTCCGACGAGAAAACGAACTAGTCCCAACCTATTGTCCCCAGAGTCTGCTGGAACTGGCAGAGTACATGGCCTTTACTGAACGCTATGGTAAACGCCGGATTCCCTTACCAGGTCGTCAGCAGCAGCTGATTATTCTCCGGGCACAAACTTTCTCGCAACACCAACCTCCAGAAACTAGCGTAGACATTGAACAAGCTGCAGAAGGTAGTGGTAACGAAGCCGACGGTTCCTGGGAAGAACCAGCAGTTCACCAATTGCGTTCAGCGATGGCGACACAACCAGAACCTGAACTCGAAGAGGACACATTGCGTTCGGTGGTGATTGCGGAATTATTGGATTATCTTGAAAAACGCGAACAAACCGACTGCGCTGATTACTTCTCTCTCCGTCTTCAGGATATGTCGGCGCAGGAAATTGAGTCAGTTTTGGGTTTAACCCCCCGCCAAAGGGATTATTTACAGCAGCGCTTTAAATATCATTTGATTCGCTTTGCCTTATTACATCGCTGGGAATTGGTTCACGAGTGGCTGGAAGCCTCTCTGCACAGTAATTTGGGCTTGACTCCCCAGCAATGGCAAACATACACAGCGCAGCTAGATGATAAACAGCGGTCTTTACTAGAGTTGAAGCAACAAGGACTAGCTGACGAAAAAATAGCGAAAACTTTAGGATTATCCATAGCACAACTTCAAAAAAGGTGGTTTAAGATTCTTGAACAGGCTTGGGAAATTCGTAACTCTTTAGTGTCCGGATCAGGTGCATCTACTCATGAATAGTGACTCAGAATCCTTACAACACCAGTTACTTAGTTGGTTTTTGACAGATGATGTCACAAACTACGAGCGGCCCTCGGTAGACTGTGAGGAAATTGACGGGGTAAACAACCCTCTCAAGAAAGCAGCCGCATCAACCAGTGGCGAGCATGAGTTGGGAGGGAAACCCCAAACCTTTCAACTGGGAGAAATTCCTACTGTGCAAGAACGTTTCCAAGCCGTCCTCAAACGTCGGTTACAAGTCCAAATTCAAAACCACCCGCCTTTGTTTCCTTGGGAAACACAATTAATAGAATACCCTGACTACGTAGATGAGCCATCGATGACATTAGTTCGTACCTGGGGGTGGATGGCACAACAGTCAAAACTGAATTTGCCAATTACCCTACCGGAAAGAATTTTTCGGCAATTGCTGGAAAAATGTCAAGATATGATTACATCTTCGCTACCATTAGGGGCAAAATTAGTTCAGGTGGTGGATAGCTGTTTCCCTAACGAAACTCAAACTCTCAACGACCTAGCTGGATTGGTGCTAAGAAGTACTTATCGCTCTGTAGATGGGCTGGAAGCTATGCCTAATCTTCAGGGAGATTTTTCGTCTTTACAACAACGTCAACAAATGGCGTTGTCGCTGCTAGCTGCTAAACAACTACTAGAAACCCTGACTTTGCGACTTTCACCAGTTAATCCAGTGGCTGAAAGACAATGGCTCACGAGCGCGGGTGATTTGACGATAAAAGTAGAATACCAGTCTCAAATTCAGGACAAGAAACTCTGTGTTCAGGCTCAATTACCCACTCAAGGGATTTTGAAGCTTCAGGGCAATGGGACTCAAGCAACAGCACAGTCTTTCGGTGCAGGAAGCATGAGTGTAGAATTAGATTGCACCGCATTTAATCACACTTATACTCTGTCCGTAGATTTTCCCGAAATAGATCAGGAACCGCTGTTGTTCGTGATTAATCTCAGGATGTAGGCGAGATTACCATCGCTAGCACTTGATGTAGATAAACGCTGATGAGATGAAGAAGATTATCCTGGTTTTTTCGCTAATCCTTTTTTTTAATAAGCGGTCATTAGGGCGTCTGCGATCACCCACTATCAGGACGATAGCTGCACAAGATGTGTAGACTGCTACATAAAAGCTGGACAAATCCAGACATTACTTGACGTTTCAACGGGAGCATGGGAGCGGCTATCCCTTAACGTCCAGGCACGGTTTAGCCCTCCGTGCATATTTTTCGAGATTTTTAGACGCATTTAAATCTCGGTCTTGGGTATGATGACATTTTTTACATTCGTAAACCCGCTGTGATAGACTAATTTCTTGAATTTCTCCACAATTTGCACAAGTTTTACTAGATGGGTAAAATCTATCGACAAATATGACAGTTCCACCATATCTAATTACTTTATATTCTACTTGTCTGCGGAATTCATAAAAATTGGCATCGCTGACAGCACCGGCTAATTTATGATTTTTCAACATCCCCGAAGTATTCAAATCCTCCAAAGCAACAACTGCGTGGTTTTTGCAGATAAATGTAGTTGCTTTATGAGTCGCATCTTTCCGTATATTAGTAATACGTCGATGCAGTTTAGATATTCTCAACTTTTGTTTTTTATAACGATTACTCCCTTTGATTTTCCTTGTAAGTTGACGTTGTAATCTTGTTAACTTGCTCCTGGCACTTTTTAAAGCTTTCGGATTAACAAAAATCACTCCTGTTGATAAGGTAGCTAAGGTTTTTATCCCTAAATCAACCCCGATATAATCATGTTCTTTAGGAGTGATTTCGGGGGAGATTTCATAAGAACAAGAAATATACCAATCTCCCGCCGATTGAGATATAGTAACCTTTGTGGTCGTGGTGTGAGGTAAAGATTCATAAGTTGAAACCCAGCCAATGGTGGGTAATTTAATGCGGTTACCACCGATATTTATTGGTTTACCACCCGCATTAATTGTAAAACTCTCATTTCTGCCTTTTCTTTTAAACTTGGGATATTCTGCACGTTTACAAAAGAAGTTCTTAAAAGCTTTCCCTAAATTATCAAAAGCAAATTCCGTGACTTTTTGACAAATACCTGGTTCTTTAATCCAAGTCAAAACTGGCTTGACTTGATTATTAAAGAACTTTTTCAAAATCAAGTGATTGGGTTGATATCCAGATTGATACAATGCTTGCCATGTCGCGAGTCCCCAATTGTATGTAAATCGGGATATGCCAGCGTGTTTTGACATCAGAATTTTCTGGTCAGCAGTCAATTTTAACTTGGTTTTGATGGAAGTCAGTAACACAAATTTACTTGTAAGGCAAGCTTTTCAAATCATCACATAAATAGTACAGGTGGGTCTAGAAGGTTTATGTAAATTTTCTTGAAACATGTGGTGACAGAAGCCCCCAGAGCGCATAGGATTTGCACCATACGCGCATAAGGTTTATGGTACGGTTTGTAAATAAATGTCCGTGGAAGTCCAGCAAATACTTAACTAGGAGGTTACTCCTATAGATATCCGGCAGGTATATTACTACCTTATTCAGGGAATTGCCAGAGAATCAGGGTATTCCCGTACACTTGCGGATGAAGGTTTCTCGCAGAGTAGGCTAAAGTAGCAGCACAAGACAGGGCAGTAGGGTTTTATCCCTAGCATGATGTCCGAAACGTCTCAATTACCGCTTTGCTTACAGTTGAAATGTTGAACTTGTCCAGGATGAATCGGATTTGGCGTCTACCTGAGGGTCATTACTGGCGACAAAGTAGACAGGGATCGCCTTTAATAGAAGTAGAAGACTCAATTACCTTACGTTTGCTAGTGCTAGCGTTGGTAATCATGGGGATTGTGGCGACGGATATTGCTGCACAGACTCTATTCAGTCTTTGGGCAATACCACTGAGTATGGGGGGTGCGATTTGGAGTTATTACCGTCGTCGCGATGCCAATGTGACAATCAAATTTTGCATCGCCCTAGGAATGTTAGTAGCACTGGGTGCTTTCTTTGGGCGGATATTCGGCGAATTGAATGATACACGCCTGGGTCTAGCAGAGTTATTAATTCAACTACAGGTACTCCACAGTTTTGATACACCCCGGCGCAAAGATTTGGGGTACTCAATTGTGATTGGGCTGATTTTACTAGGGGTCGCAGCCACGCTGAGTCAAACGTTAGGATTTGCACCTGTGCTGCTGTTATTTTTAGCGATCGCCCTACCAACCTTAGTTCTAGATTACCGCTCACGACTCGGCTTGGACAAGCTCAAAGTCAAACAACAAAAGGTAAAAGAAACAAAGTTATCTTCTCTTTTACCTTTTTATTTGTTACTGTTTACTGTTATAATTAGTCTGGGACTGGCAATTTTTGCGATTCTGCCCCGATTCCCTGGCTATCAACTACGGACATTTCCCGTAAGTTCTCCAATTCAAGTCAAAGGGGGGTTTACAGGACGTAGCATCATCAATCCAGGTTATGTCCGCCAAGGTAATGCCAATAATCAAGGTAGTGGTAAAAATGGACAAAGCCCAGCAGGCAAACCAGGAAGTCTAGATAATAGCTTTTATTACGGCTTTAATAGCCAGATGAATCAAAACCTGCGGGGAGAGATGAAACCCAAGGTAGTAATGCGGGTGCGATCGCAGGCAGAAGGTTTTTGGCGAGTTTTGGCATTTGACCGCTATACTGGTAAAGGATGGGAAATTTCGCGCAATGAGCAGGTTACGACCCTCAAGCGAGCGCCTTGGTCTTACCAAATTTATCTTTCCCCACCACCCATAGCTGGTAAAACCCAAGAAGTAGTGCAAACTTATACAATAGTGTCAGATTTGCCTAACCTGATTCCCGCAATGGCTGCTCCCAAGGAAATTTACTTTCCCACACCAATCATCGCTGTAGATCAAGAAGACGGGTTGCGATCGCCTGTAGAATTATCTGAAGACCTTACCTACACAATCATTTCCGAAGTACCATACCGCGATCGCACCTTGTTACGCCAAGTTTCTACTAAATATCCCTCAAACATTAAAAATCATTATTTACAAATCCCTCCAGAAATTGCGGAAAAAGTCAGACAACGTACCAAAGAAATCCTCGCTGACTACAATCAACAACTGGTATGGAAATCTGACAAAACCCTGAATTCAACCTATGAAACGGCGCTTTATCTGGCTCAGTACCTGAAGCAACATTATTCACTCCCCCAAAATCCCTTAGAACTGCCTTTTTTGAGTGATAAAGATGACTTGGTAGAGGCGTTTCTGTTTAAGTATAAAGGCGGATATGCAGACCACTTCTCCACAGTTCTCACAGTGATGCTGCGTTCCATTGGTATCCCAGCGCGGTTAGTAGCCGGATTTGGTCCTGGCGAGTTTAATCCATTTACGGGGATGTATGTTGTCCGCAACACCGACGCTTACGCGATGACCGAAGTATATTTTCCCGATAATGGCTGGTTTACCTTTGACCCAATTCCCGGACATCCGCTAATACCCCCCTCTATCGAAGATACTCAAACCTTTAGCGTCCTGCGTCAATTTTGGCACTGGGTGGCTGGATGGCTACCCTCACCAGTCACAGGGTTGCTGAATAATGTATTTGGGACAATATTTAGCTGGATAACCAGAGCGATCGCTTGGTTTTTCGCGTTATTCACGCAGGGTTGGCTAGGTGTATTAACTGGCTTAATTGTAGGAACGACCACCGCTTTCTTTAGTTGGCTGGGTTGGGAACAGTGGCGAAACTGGCGCAACCAAAGGCGGTTGCGGAAATTACCACCAATGGAAAGCCTGTATCAACAAATGCTGCAATGGGTAGCCCAAAAGGGATTGGCTAAACATCAAGCCCAAACACCTTTAGAATATGCCAGAGTATCATATCAGCATCATTCACCAGCAACCGCCGAGGTCATAGACGAGATTAGCCAAGCCTATGTTAGCTGGCGTTATGGTGGTCATACACCAGACTTAAAGCAACTGCGACAAAAATGGGAAGAACTGAAAAAGAAGACAGGCGATCGCAATTTGCGTTATCTGTAGGGGCGCAAGGCCTAGATCCCCTACACAATCTATCAGGCGATCGCAATTTGCGTTAGCAAGAAAGGCAGAAGGCAGAGGGCAGGAGCAATACTGCTCGGTTAACGAATTTCTTGGTTGAGGCAAGCAGGGGGAGCAGGGGGAGAAATGGAGGCTGGCGTTGAGTTTTGCCTCCCCTGCTTCCCCTGCCTCCCATGCCTCCCCTGCAAATCCTACGCAGTATTGAGGGCAGGAGGCAGAAGGAATACTGCCCTCTGCCTTCTGCCGCGACCAAAGGGAGCAAGGGTTTAAGCCCCACTCCAAAATCTCTGATTTGGTGTCCCGCAATCAGTGTAGGTCTGTTCGCGGAGCGTCTCCCCTTGGGAGAAGCCTACACTGTATTGCAACCTTCTGCCTTCTGCCTCCTGCCTCCTGCCTTCTTTACTATTACTTCTTTATCCCCCATCGGTAAATCTTTGACTAAATGGCTTTGATTCTGGTTAAGAGGACTGAAAGCCCAATTATTTTGAGGTCAAAAATATCATATTGTTTGGTTTGAGTCGTAGTTTATGCGTAAAGGTGCAAGATGTGAAGATCCTGCTCAAAACACCGCAGATGGGGAAATTCTTCTTTGTGTTCGGCTAACCATTCCAATGTGCCATCAGTAGAACCATCATCGACTAAGACAATTTCATAACCAGTAATTGGAGTATTAGTTGCCAACTCCTGCACCTCTAAGGCGCGGAGAGATTTTTCCAAAATCGGTAGACGATTATAAGTCGGTATTACAACGCTAAAATACACAATCTCACCCACAACAATAAAATATTACCCATTTCCAGGATAGGACAGTCGGGAGCTTGGCACGGTTCCTGGCGCTACTCTGGTTACTGCTACCACCCCATCGCCTCAAGTGTTAAGTTTTAGCCCAAATTTGTATCAAACGTATTACAAAATTTGATTATTATTTTCAATTTAGGTATATATCTTCATGTTGTAAAAAACATATTTTTTTTTGAAAAAAAATATTTATTGATTTCAATTAACCACTGTATAACCTAACGTTAATCCTCATTGCCTAGATTAATGAAAACTTCATTACTTGTGTAGTTTGAGCAGAATAAATTCAGCCGTAACTGCTTATTATATGTAGCTTATAGGCTGTTAAAAGATGTAGAAATGCTCAATCATTATTTGGGTGATTTCTGTAAATCTGTAGGGTTTTTCTTTCGTTAGATTGCTCCTGTCATTAAGAGATTAACCAAAAGTAATTTCGTAACCATCAAATGGAGTACCCAGAATGAAAGGTTCACATCATCCCAAGAATGATGTCACAATCAACCCATCCGGTAACGAGTCAATTCGTGATGTGATTGAGCGTGTCGGTATCAAACGTCGGCGCTTCATTATGACGGCTGTGGGTACTTCAGTACTCACTGTCCTAGGTGATGTTTCCATCAATGGCTTCCTGCAAACTGTCGAGGCCGCCCCAATTCCCGCCGGACCAGGATTTCGTGGCATTGGCTTTGAAAGCATACCACCGAATTTGCTCAACCCAGCTACCGGACTCCTGCAAAAAGACCTTGTGAGTGTTCCTCAAGGTTACAAGGCTGAGGTACTGGTTGCTTGGGGAGACCCAATTATGCCAGGCGCTCCCAACTGGGCTTCAGATGCTTCCCAGGACGCTGCAGCCCAGGAGAAGCAGTATGGTATGCACTCTGATGGTATGCACTTCTTCCCAATTCCTGGACGCCAGTTTTTAAACCGGGCATCAACAACATCGGCGCCAGGACCGACATATAATAGTGGGTTGCTGTGCGTCAACCATGAGTACACCGAAGAATCGATCCTTCATGGTTCCCAAGGTCTCAGCCCAGTCACAATTGCCAAGGTACGCAAATCTCAGGCTGCTCACGGCGTGTCTGTTTTTGAAGTATCCAAGACAAGATTTGGCAACAGATGGAGTGTTGAGCGCAATTCCCGTTATGGTCGCCGCATCACAGCTAATACCGAGATGCGAGTTTCTGGACCAGCAGCAGGCGACGCACTATTGAAATCGAAGAAGTTTAACATCACACCCACAGGTTCAGTAGAAATCGGTGTAAATGATGGCTTCACTGCCTACGGTACACTCAACAACTGCGCTAATGGCTATACCCCTTGGGGTACTTACCTGACTTGTGAAGAAAACTGGAACGCCTACTTCGCCAACTCTAATGCTACAGAAGTAGTTGCCACCCCAGGTCTGGAGAGCAAGACTGCTGATATCCGGGCTTCACAGAGACGATACGGCATCGGTTCAGGGTCTGGCTATGGCTGGCCTACTGTTGATGCACGTTTTGATGCTTTTAACAACCCCCTCGAACCTCATTTATTCGGCTGGGTGGTGGAAATTGACCCATACAATCCCGACAGCAAACCAGTTAAGCGCACTGGGCTAGGTCGGTTTAAGCATGAAAGCGCTCAGTATGTGCTGGATGACAACAACCGTGTTGCTATCTATATGGGCGACGACGAGCGCAACGAGTACATCTACAAGTTCGTTTGCACCAATCCCTTCAATACCAGATTTATTAGCGCTAACCGTGACCTACTGGATGATGGTATTTTATACGTTGCCAAATTTAATGACAATGGCACCGGTCAGTGGATTCCTCTAGTCTATGGTCAGAACGGTTTGACACCTCAGAATGGTTTCAATAACCAGGCGGAAGTGCTGATCAAGACCAGACAAGCAGCAGATCGAGTTGGCGCAACCATGATGGACCGCCCAGAGTGGACTGCTGTACGTCCTCGGATCAATGGATTCAATGAGATTGAGGTCTACTGCACGTTAACAAACAATAGTCGTCGCGGTACAACCCCAGCTTCTTCAAACAATCAAGACGGTACAACATCTGCAGGTTCTGCACGTCCGGCTGTGGATGGTGCTAACCCACGTGCTAATAACCTTTACGGTCACATCATCCGCTGGCGTGAAGATGGACGCACCGTTACAGCTACCACCTTTACTTGGGATCTTTTCGTTGAGTGCGGCGACAAACTCGACCCAGATACCAATCATAAGGGTAACATTAACGGCGACGACCTTGGCGCACCAGATGGTCTGTGGTTCGACGACTTCGGCCGCCTCTGGATTCAAACCGACCAAGCAGGTGATGGTAAAGGTGATTGGACAAACATTGGTGGTAATACCATGTCCTGTGCTGACCCCAACACTAAGCAGATTCGGCGCTTCCTGACTAGCCCAACAGACTGCGAGGTAACTGGTGTTACTAGTACACCCGATGGCAAAACCATGTTCATTAATATCCAGCACCCTGGTGATGGTGGAACTACTGCAAATCCGACTCTAACCAGCAACTGGCCTTTCAGTCAAGGTTATGGCCTCCAAGGACGCCCCCGCTCTGCAACGGTCGTCATTACCCGCGATGACGGCGGTATCATTGGTGGACTGTAAACACAGTTTTATCTAGTACTCTGTCAAGATAAAAATGATGGACTGTAGTGCGGGCATCTTGCCCGCGTGAGCGAGACGCTCACACTACCAAAAATCCCTCAAAACAAAATTGACAGACTACTAGTGATATCTCGTAGAGGCAGATTCATTGAGGATCGCCTCTAAAAATAACTAATTGCCTGAATCTTTGTTTGTGTTTACATAATTAGGAAGAGACTTCCATGAAATTCCACACCAAAATTGCGATCGCTTTGATTACTGCTTCTGCTAGTGTTTTTAGTTTTGGTTCTATGGCCTCTGCTGGTGAAGGTGCTGCTGCTGGTGCTGTATCAGCTACACTTGACGCTAGCGGTAATGTAACTAGCATGGCTGCTGCTGGTGCTGTAGGTAAAAATGATGCAGGCGCTTTAGCAACTACTAACAACGGTATCAACACAGCCACTGCTTTAGGAAGTGCTGGAGTGATCGAATTACTTAGTGATGCTGGATCATTCACAGATGCTACTTCCACTGAGACTTTCAGCAATAATACACTTAAAGGTAGTGCAGATACTGCTTTAGGAACTAACCAAGCTAACTCTATTTCTACCTTCTCAGAAACTCCCATCGGGTCTGTTGAGACTGGATTTTCAAACTAATCATCATTTGCTTGTTTGATTCAAAGCAGTGTTTCTGTTTTTTCTGCTTGAGTCAGTGAGTGTTTCGCTTAGTTTTTGCCAAAGTATAAGTCCCAGAAGATGATTAGGGTGTCGGAAATTTATACTGCTAAATAACAGTGATCAAACTGTTATTTAGCTAAGATTTTCTCCACCCTAAACCTTTTGTCTTTATCGGTTAGGGACTTTCAGAAATTACAGCGTTTTTCAGGTAAATAGACCAGGCGTCTGGGGCGCAAGGCCTTGCGCCCCTACTTTCGCGCTCCGCAACTACAAACCTAGGATGTTAAAAATCTGTTTTGGATTATAGATTTTAGATTTATTCCCTAGTTCAAACTGGTAGCTGTGAAAATTTTTTTGATTGGGAAATATCAATAATTCAATTCTATTATCTAAAATCTACAATTCGGTCAACAGTCAACGCAAAAACCCCGTACTTGAATTGGGTGACAATCTGAAGCTGCAAACTATCTCTGCAAATCTTATTACAGATATTAATTATGATACTTCTTCAGAGAAACTTAACGATTGTACTTTTCTTGTGGTTGAGTTCGGGAACAATATTTTTTTGCCAAACAGCCTTTGCTCAGGTATCAGATAATTATAAAAATTTAGACTTTTCACAAAAGCCTCCAAGGGAGAAAAACACTGACTTATTACCATCTGTTCCTCTATTAATTGCTAATTTAGAATCTTTAAAAAATTTGCCAGATTCACAAAATAACCTTTTAGGGTATGTGCCTGATTTTGTTGAGCAACCAAAGGTTGCCGATTTAGAACAAATAAATTCAAAATTGGCGAATTGCACTCCCAACAATATAGGACAACTTGAATTTACAAAAGTAGCAGATTTAGAAGCCAAAAATCCAAAGCTTCCGAATTGTAATCCTACTATCATTAAACAAGCAGAAGCTAATTCCAAACAAATAGATCCACAGCCCAGGGTTGATGAATTTGACGTTGACCAAATATATCCACCAGACAAAACTCCTCCAATTGAACCAGATTATATCATTCCGCCCACAATTGGTGATCACAAAAAAATTCGCACTTTCACAACTAGCATACCGCTCAATGGGACAATAATTAATCACTTAACCAAAACAGAATTAAGCCTATCTTCAGGCTTTGGGGATAGTCGAAATTCTACTCTTGATGTTAATGGAATTGTCAATTTTAACAGTCAAGTTCAAGAAAGCTTAACAAAAAATAATATATTCACAGTAGACCAAAATGGGGATTATTTACAACTACAAACTGTGAGAAAACGTAGAGAAATCATCACTGATTTCACAGAACCCCGGACTGTAATGGGTCAACATATACAATTAAGTATGGCTGGTTCCTGTATATTTCCGGGTCGTAATCCAGACGAAATTTGTAGCTATACTCCTGGTTTGGCAACTGGGGATATTAATCCTAATACTCTCATGCCAAAACGGATTTTTCAAACTGGTAAAGTTGGTGAAGTATTAACACCAGCAACACTAGCTGCAATTCGTCAGCCTGGGTTTCAATCTGGGGCAAATGGTCAAAAAGTTGGCATAGATTTATTATTACCTAATATAGGTTCATTTGCAGGTAATAGTACTGGGGATAAACTAGATGTCAGTAGAAGAGAAGAAATTGAAAATACCCCTAGTATAGTTTATTCTACAGTTAGACAAATTGTCAAAGCCAATGACCGTGAAGCCGTCATGGCGAGAACAATACGCGGTTTTGGATTTATCTTAAATGACGATAATACTTTACTAAATACAGTCTTACAACTTGGCTCTAGTTTATTGCCAGATATATTTCCTAGTATTGCAGGTTCATCTAAACCAGTGAACTCAAATGTAAATAACAATTTATTTTTAGCTGCTAATAATGTCAGACTACCTGCTAATAGTTTTACTGCTTATCATGGAGGTATCGGACACGCTCAAAGCTTACCGCGAAAAGCCACCAACTTAAATCAAGTTCCTGCTGCTAGTTTTAATGGTATTTGGTTGGGTGTATCACCTGTGATTAAACGCAGTTATGAAATTCAGACTCGTAATCAAATCATTGGACCTCAGCAAGTTTTATTTGCTGGTGGTGGAGAAGGGGGATATAGTTCTAATGTCAGCTTTGTCTCTAGTATTAATAATCAAACTTTTGCGACAGCAGATTTACAAGATTTCTATACTCAAGTCTATCTGAGTATGTCCAATCAAGAGGTTAATTCTGTAACGACTCACAAATATAAGGAAGAAACTAATTATGTCCCACACATTAGTTTCACTGGCAATATTACTGGTTCTCAAGATGTCTTTAGATATTACACTGGTGTCATCGGTGCAGAAGAAATTAAAGCTTATGGTGGTATGGATTTTACCAAAAAAACCTCCAATGGATGGACTTTTTCTGGCGGGTTTTTAGCTTATATTAACCCAGATATTGACTACTACAGTCAAGCAGTAGGTAGCGTTGCTAAACGTATTCCCTTTAGTAAAAATAGCAACTTAGTTGTGTCTGCTGGGGTTAATTATGCTTTTGATAAAGAAGCCTACTTCAACACTGAAGATGATTATGTGAATTCACTTACACTGAAAACACAAGTGAATCTAGGAAATTTTTCCTTTGGGTTAACCAACTATTTTGGCGATATTTTACCCGATTCTGTTAATAATATGCTCGTTACAAATGTGGCGTTTAAATTTAACAAGCATTTTGCATTATCAGCATATTATGCCCCTATCAATGAAAATGCTGCTCGTTCTGTCTATGGTGCTGGAGCGAGATTTATACTTGGTGACAATCAAAATAGTCCCATACTCAGCTTGTCTTGGAAAAATAATGAGTACGACTATGGTAAACTTCTCTCTGTTAATCAGTTGGGGACAAATGAGAATGTATTCACTGTATTGTTAAAAGGTAATTTCTAAATAGCTGATCTGTATCCATCATCTCTATATTCACGTACCTCTGCGTACCTCTGCGCTTTCCTCAGCGCCCTCTGCGTTAAAAAAACTTACCGAAAAACCTCCTCATTATTCACCTCTAGCTATAAAAATGAGGAGTATTGAGCAGAATTAGGTAGATTTTCAGGAACTGCATTTACCCCCTCTCCGCCACCGGAAAGGGGTTAATCACAGATGAAACTCAAAAATCAGCACTACTTAATAAGCATCCTGCAACTCATAGAAATCAGGAGAGATGTAATCCTTACGCAAAGGCCAACCCACCCAATCTTCTGGCATTAAAATCCGCTTCAAATTCGGGTGTCCTTCGTATACAATGCCGAATAGATCGTAAGACTCACGCTCTTGCCAGTCTGCGGTTTTCCAAATCCAGTAGACTGAAGGCACCGTGGGATTTTCCCGTGGTAAGAACACCTTGAGGCGGATTTCTTCAGGTTTATCAACATTATCGCCAATTTTAATTAAGTGATATATGCTGACCAAATCTTGTCCTGGACCTAGGTCAACGCCACCTTGAAACTGGAGACAATTAAACCCATAAGCATACAAAGCTGTAGCGGTGGGGAGCAAGAAATCTCGCTCTACCTTAATTATTTCTACCCCGTTGACATCGGGTGCTAAAGACTCATGGTCAAAGCCATTTTCTGTCAACCACTGGGAAACTTGACCGGATACAACCAGACCTTCAGCTGCTGGTACTACTTTAGATTCTTCTTCAGCCACGGTTAGTTTGCTCCTTTTGGGTTTGGGAAGTCAGTAGTGCAGGTGGTACTGGTAAACCCATTGCTTCCACCAATTCCTTCGGTGGTGTGAAGCGAGTATCTGACTGCATATATTTACCAGTTAAAATTTCCTCAACTGGCTTGAGGTTGTGAGTTGTGCTGTAGTAGCGGTGGGTTTGCTTGATTTGATCCCGTTCTTGGATAGAATCATTGGCGATCTTCTTCCGTAGCTTGATGATCGCGTCAATAATTGCTTCAGGACGGGGAGGACAACCAGGCAAGTACACATCTACAGGAATTAGTTTATCAACTCCACGTACTGCGGTAGGAGAATCAACGCTGAACATTCCCCCAGTAATTGTACAAGCGCCCATAGCAATTACATACTTTGGTTCAGGCATTTGCTCATAAAGACGCACCAACTGCGGCGCCATCTTCATGGTAATTGTCCCGGCTGTAATAATTAAATCAGCTTGGCGGGGGCTAGAACGGGGAATAAGTCCGAAGCGGTCAAAGTCAAAGCGGGAGCCAATTAAAGCTGCAAACTCAATAAAGCAGCAAGCTGTACCAAATAGCAACGGCCACAGACTAGATAGCCGCGCCCAGTTGTAGAGGTCATCAACTGTGGTCAAGATCACGTTTTCGGAAAGATCTTGCGTGACCTTGGGACGCTCAATTGGGTTGATGATGCGCTCTTTGTCCTGAGCTGTTAAGTTAGAATTTAAGACCATTCCAAAGCTCCTTTACGCCATGCGTAAACTAAGGCGACTACAAGAATTGCGATAAAAATGAGCGCTTCAATAAATGCCAATAGCCCCAGGGTGTGGAAAGCCACTGCCCAAGGATACAAGAATACAGTTTCTACGTCAAAGACGACGAAAACCAGCGCAAACATGTAGTAGCGGATATTAAACTGAATCCAGGCTCCCCCAATGGGTTCCATCCCAGATTCGTAAGTGGTGCGTCTTTCACCGCTGTTACCACTAGGTCTTAGGAGTTTAGACGCTGAAAGCGCCAGTGCAGGGACTAGGCTACAGATGATTAGGAAGCCTAGAAGGTACTCGTAACCGCTGAGGACAAACACAATGGATATCTACCGCTTATGGACTATTTCAAGTTGGAATTAGGGACTGGGGATTAGGGACTGGGGACTGGGGACTGGGGATTAGGTACTAGAAAAATTTCTCCCCAATGCCCAATCCCCAATACCCTATGCCCCATGCCTTATGCCCCATGCCCAATCCCTCAATTACGTTACTTTCTTTTACATTATATCTTTTTGATTTTTCTGAAATCTGGGAAACAGACGGATCTCAGGTATTTGATTCGTTTGCGTCGGTGATAGAAAAGTCTAAAGGTTATGTCATAATTTGTAACGTATATTTAATATTTGTCACTCTGTGAGGCTAGGCTATGAGCGAACAAAGCGAACAAACTATTGAAACTCAAGAGTTAGACCGTTACGAGTGTCGCGCCTGCGGTTACGTTTATGAACCAGACAAGGGAGACGACAAACATGATATTCCTTCAGGGATACCTTTTGCCGAATTGCCCATAAATTGGCGCTGTCCGGTGTGTAGTGCCAAAAAGCAAGCTTTCGCCAACATCGGTCCTGCGGGACAAGCATCTGGTTTCCGAGAAAATCTTGGTTATGGTTTAGGTGTCAACAAGCTGACACCAGCCCAAAAAAATATCCTGATTTTTGGGGCTTTGGGACTTGGGTTTTTGTTTTTTCTCAGTCTCTACGGCTTACAATAATACCCGCTATCTTTTTTACCCAGTCCGTAGGGCAACCATTGCCTTTAAGGTAAACCTTTTAGATAACCTCTACACAAATTTAGCAAAAACTCAGAAATACTGATGCATCGAATTTTGAAAAGCTGGCAACGAATATTTGCCTTGTTAATAGTTGTCTTAATGTGTATAGGTTGTAGCAAAATCCCCTCCAGTAGCTACAATCCCTGGGCGGTGATTAATGTCCCCACGGATGCGAAGTTACTGGATATAGCCTTTACAGCCAACCCTCAGCATGGTTACTTAGTAGGCAGCAATGCCACCCTTTTGGAAACCAATGATGGTGGGGATACTTGGAAACCCTTGGAATTGGCTCTAGATGACTCTAGGTATCGCTTTGACTCGATCAGTTTTGCCGGGGAAGAAGGCTGGATTGTGGGTGAGCCTGGATTGCTACTACACACTACTGATGAAGGTCGTTCTTGGTCACGCATTGCCCTAAGTTCCAAGTTACCTGGTAATCCCATCAACATCACCGCACTGGCAGAAAATTCGGCGGAAATGGCTACGGATGTGGGAGCAATCTATCAGACCATAGACGGCGGTAAAAACTGGAAAGCCCAGGTAGAAGCGGCTGTGGGTGTGGTGCGGAACTTAGAACGTTCTGTAGATGGTAAATATGTTGCTGTTTCCGCTAAGGGTAGTTTCTACTCGATTTGGGAACCAGGAAAAACGGCTTGGGAACCCCATAACCGCAACAGCTCTCGGCGGGTAGAAAATATGGGTTTTACTGATAATGGTCAGTTGTGGTTGCTAGCACGGGGGGGTCAGGTACAATTTGGTGACCCTAGTAAACCTGATGAGTGGCTAGAAGCACAAAATCCTGAGTTTTCTACTAGCTGGGGCTTGCTAGATTTGGCATATCGCACACCCAATGATATTTGGGTTGGTGGCGGTAGTGGTAATTTGCTACACAGCGCCGACGGTGGTAAAACCTGGGAAAAAGACCGAGAGGTCGAACAAGTAGCGGCTAATTTTTACAAGATTGTCTTTTTTAAACCCGATCAGGGATTTATCATTGGCGATCGCGGCGTATTGCTAAAATACCAACCCAATCTGGAAACAACTCCCCAGCCAGAAGCGGCTTAAGAGGGATTGGGGATTGGGGATTGCACTTCTCTGCGAGACGCTACGCGAACGGCTCCGCTCTGTTACCAGGGATTGGGGATTGGGGATTGCACTTCTCTGCGAGACGCTACGCGAACGGCTCCGCTCTGTTACCAGGGATTGGGGATTGGGGATTGGGGATTGGGGATTGCACTTCGGCTCCGCTCTGTTACCAGGGATTGGGGATTGGGGATTGGATTAATTTACTCATTACTCATTACTCATTACTCCTTACTCCTTACTCCTTACTCCTTACTATTGGGGATTGGGTCTTGCTCGTACCCCAAAAATCTAAAATCCAAAATCCAAAATCCAAAATCTAAAATTCGGAGGGTCAACCGTATTTCTGAGAAGGTCGTTGCAACTTGTTACTGTTTCTTAAGTTTGTAGGATAATAAAGTCAATAGTAGTCTTTGCGAAGGTAGGGATTTAAATGTCAGGTACCACTGGAGAACGTCCGTATTCGGACATTATTACCAGTATTCGTTACTGGGTAATTCACAGCATCACCATCCCCGCATTATTTATTGCCGGTTGGTTGTTTGTCAGCACCGGACTGGCTTATGATGCCTTTGGCACACCCCGCCCTAATCAGTATTTCACAGAAGCGCGGCAAGAAGTGCCAATTGTGAAGGATCGTTTTGACGCCAAACAGCAAGTTGAACAATTTATTGGAAAGTAATTTGAAATCATGAGTAGCGGTAATAACATCAATCAACCAGTTAGCTATCCCATTTTTACGGTTAGATGGCTTGCAGTTCACACCTTAGGTGTACCTAGTGTCTTCTTTTTGGGCGCGATCGCCGCAATGCAGTTTATTCAACGTTAGGAGCAACTCATGGAAAGATCACCCAATCCCAATAATCAACCGGTTGAACTAAACCGCACTTCGCTGTATCTAGGACTACTACTAGTTTTTGTCCTGGGTATTCTGTTTTCTAGTTACTTCTTTAACTAACTGGAAACGCTGTTGTTAATCTTTGTTTATCAAAAAGTAGCTTGAAAACCCCTGGTTACAACCAGGGGTGCCATAACACTATTGGCATTTATCCTGCCTTGGTGGTGTTAGTATGATGCTGTTAAGCATAGGTAGGCAATTTCAAAAGTATTCCACTGTGGAAATACTGCCTATATCGATAGACTTGTGTTGATTTATTATTAAGCGAGGAGAAAAACTGTGTCTGGAAGTGGGAGAATTCCCCTGTGGGTTGTCGCTACAATCGCAGGGTTAGGCATAATTACTGTTTTAGGTATTTTCTTTTATGGAGCCTACGCCGGCATCGGTTCTTCAATATAAGACTGGACTGATACCTATACCATAAATCCTGTGAATTTTCTAGCACTTGTTTAGAAATCACCATAAAAAAACCGCCTATCTCTCAAAGATAGGCGGTGTTCTAATTAGGGGCGCAAGGGCTTGCGCCCCTACGAAGATCTGTGGTTATTGGGTGAAAATCGCTGTAACATTGCTAACCGCTAATTAAGCGATATCTTCCTTTTCAATGTATAAAAACAAAAATGCCATCACTGCTGCAGGTACACCCCAACCGATGATGGGAACGAACAGAGCGGGTAAGTAGGAAGTGCTAGCCAAGATTTGAGGCAAAAATTGAGATGCCATAGTTAAAAGTCCTGTTAAATCAAACTACAATTCAAAATGAGCTTACTGCAAATTTTGCCTCATTTTTGAAATTCTCAAGATTTTTAACAACCGTCAGGAACCCCACGCCTAAAGGCGGGGGCTTGAAAAAGCCTTAACCTGACCAGACTAAGTTCTTAACTGAACTACGTTAGAGGTAAGAGTTAAAGACCTACCAAGGAATGCGTAGCTAGTTCCCTGCTCTAGAACTGAACGATTAAACAGGCTTAATGGGGTTAAACCAGTGTCGTTTGGATAGTTACCGACCTCTAACATTGTCGTTCGCGCAGCGTCTCCTCTTAGGAGAAGCTCACATCACCCCGCAAGGGAGGCTCTTGGCTGCGCCACGCTGCGCGAATGGAGCAAAACATTATGCGTACAGGGTTGTAAAGTTTGAAACGGTAATTGTCCCGTTGAAAGTACAAAACAAAGGTACACCGAATGCAGCAACCCCCGTATAATGTGACTGCGATTAAAATCGCCTGCGCCTTACCCCCATGCATAAATGCAGGGGGGTAAGGCGCGTTCGCGTAGCGTCACGAAGTGAGGACTTTGGTGACTATTCCCGAAACCCATTTTATCAGCTATGTGAGGACGATAGGGGGTAGGGGCGCAAGGCCCTGCGCCCCGGAAGATCATCTTTCGGCGCCAAAAACCCTGATTTTACCGTCAACCGTCAAATCCAGAGTAGTTCATCTATATGCAAAGCCGGCAAGTTTGGCGGAATCACAGTGCGCGTGATGCTGACTTTGTGACTCTCCTGTAGGGTTGCTGTATCGAGTGCGATCGCCTCTAGGCGAATTTCTAAACAGCCAAAGGGTATGTTTAATTGAGTAATCACTTCAAAATTGCCAAAAGGATTGGGTACCATTTTCAGCAAATGGGGACCGTCTACCAACCACCGAGTTTGGCAATCTTCTACCCAAAATTTTACCACAACTTCAGCAGATACATCAGGTAATTCTACACGCACTTTGACAGACTTCCCGGCAATCAATTCGCCCTCTGGTACATGCATTTGGGGAACTGGTAAAGATTCGATGTTTGCTGCGATCATTCCTAGGGAATATGATAAATCTGCTCCTGATGGCTGCTGTTGAACTGGTGGCTTTTCTTCGGGAATGGGTTCTGGTTCGCTGTATGTATCATCTACGACAATTTCTTGGGCTAACCAAGCTGATGCTGTTTTGAAATAAGGGGGAGGGGGTGGTACCGGAAGCGGTGATACAGGCTTGAGATCTTCTAATGTGGTTGTATCTTCTTGTGGTACTGCTTCCGTCTCTTCCTCTATCCCAACAGCATCTAGATTGAACGGTAGCAAATCCATCTCCAAGGTCGGAGTTTCAGGAGTATCAGCCACATCAACCTGTTGCTCAGTAATTATCTGCTCAAGTGGAAAATCGGTATCGTAGTCTTGGTCTGGTAAATAGATCGGTTCCGGTAAAGAAAATCCTTGATTGTACAACCACTTCCTAATTAAAGGAGATGAGTAAGGATTATAATTTGTGATTAATTCTGTAGGTGGGGGAGTTACTTCTGCAGTAGATTCATCAACTAATTCCCCCGACGATGGAGTTACTTCTGCAACATCAGCATCGATGAATTTTGACTGATGGTGAGTAGCTACTTCTGCAACCGATTTATTTGGTAATTGTACTTTATCTGCGGTCAATCCTGGTATATTATCATCCTCAAAGACGGTTAGATCCAGCGGTTCAAATGGTTCATCAGCCTGAGATACCGATGCATCAGGCGTTGTAGTTTGTACTGCAGACTGTTCACTAGCCGGCAATAGCTGTTTCAAGTAAGGAAAAGTACTGCTGATCATCGGTAATCGCCGCTGTCTGATGACCAATTCCTCCAAGTTGATGGGGGCGATCGCCTCCACTTTATCTAAATCTTCTTCGATTGTCGGCGGTTCGGCAATAGCCACAGTTGAGGCGACCTTAGCTGGGAGGGGAGGTAAATTAGGTAATTGAGGCGCACGGGAATCTGCTGATTTCTTGAGGGTAGACGCCTCCAGAGAAGCTGCTGGTAGCAATCGCCGTTTAATTTCCGGTGGTAGGGGTTGATTGGGCGATGGATTGAGCAGCAGAGTCTGGTTTGGTTTGATACTTTTGACCAGATTAAACAATTCTAAACCAATGCTAACAGTTGGCTGTGGTTCTTGGTTGGCAGCTGGAGCCGATTCTGTACTCTGGTCATCTAACAAATTTGCTGTACTCGGTTTTGCGGCTGTAATCGCCAGCAATTGGGTTACATCTGCAGTGATTGTGAACGAGTGACTAGTTAACAGTCTGACTTCAGGAATATCACCGACGGCACCATATAAACTGATGTCTGCTAAAATCAGTTTAGATTCACACTCAGCCGGAATCAGAATTGGCGAATTGATAATCAAGGGTAGCATTTGATTCGCTAAGGGTTGCCGAATCTGGGTCAAGATTTCCAATTGCACAGGTGAGCGCAAATCAATACCTAATTCCAGACTAGAAAAACTTGGTCGGTATCCTATTTGTGTTAGCTCCACGCGCCCGTGAATGACCAGAACTTCCCCCCAACGAGCCACATAGGTTTGCTGATCTAGAGTTAGCAATAGCGGTAGCGCTGCTGGTGTTGCGGTTGCATCTTCAACCGTTTCATCCTCTAGCAGGCGTTCAGAACTAGGTAAAGCTAAATCTATTAAATGTTGTAAAATTTGCTCTGCAGTCTCACCTTTGAGCCAAACCGGGCTGACAGGTTGATCAATCAGACCATCTTCTGGTTGAGTTTGCAGTTCAGTAGTGGGGATACTTTCAGTCTCATTTGCGAATTCAGCAGTGACAGAATTAGTAGTATCTACGGAAATATTGACGGACGCATGGGTATGTGATGAATCGTTACTCTCAATCAGAGTATCTGCTTGCGGGAGCGAATCAGATTCTTCACCGTTAGGATCTACCTCAGCATCTAGTTCCGGGGACAAGACTTGCAAATGGACAGTGTATTTCCACGATTGACCGAGAATATCTGACATCAAATCGCCAGAACATTGCAACTCCCAAATTCCCGGCTTAAAGTTGGTGTAAGGAATCACCGCCATTAAACCTTCAGAATTAGTACGGCGCGATCGCTTGTGAATTCGCCGCTTTGGTGGTACCTCAAGGCTAGAGAAGTATGTTATCCGCACATCCACATCCGTATTTGGACGGTGAGAGCGAGCCAAAACCCTATACCGACCAGCCAAAATTTCTCCTTTTGGCGATTCTAAAGGACGCCAAGTGCGATCGCCCTGTTTCTGTATCAGAAATTGCCACTGTTCCATTGTGAGTGATGCCCAGACCAAAAACCAGCAAAGTTATATTTTGCATTACTTGCTTGCAAGTTTACCTCAACGATATATAATTCCGTAACCCAAAATCATGTTTTGGGATGTGCAAAATATTAGTTGGTAAACTATCTGATTTTTCACGGGATCTGGAAAACCTCGCTTCCATTGCTCTCGCTTACAAGGATACTGTTGGCAAATGGTGGATTTAACCGCTCATAGCACAGTTACTCCCCTTGACAGCACTTTTGTCGTCGGACTAGTGAGAAATAGATTAGCAAAAATTATACCATTTGCAAATTAATGTCAGGAGAAACTATTTGTATTTATTTATACTTTACTTTCAAAAAACTTCTAGCTATTGTTTGAGGCATCAATAAGCAGTTCGATGCTTATCTGATGGTTCTGTTTAAATGGCGGGACTAGTAGTCCACCACAGAAATTTTCGGGGTATGTAATCAACGATTTATCGCTTTTTTAGGACTTTAGTCCTAAAAACTAACCAAACAAGGAGCTATCTATCAAATGTCAACCACAATGCAGCCTAAAACCAATCTTTTTTTCATCAACGCTAAAGAATACATCAATCTAAATATATACATTTATGAGATTGAGATACCCGATGTTGCCACAGTTTTTTTAGCTGTTAACCGGCAATCAGTAGATAATCCTCAAGCGTTTATAAACCCTGACAATAGTAAAATAGTTGATCCGAAAAACCTAAAACCAGTTTTAAACTTTAATTCTTCCTATGGAGGTACACGTGCAGAACCTCCAGTAAAAGGTGACGACAAACAAAGCCGTCTCAATGCGCTAAATTCCATAGTTAAACTGGCGTTTTATGAAAGTCATATCAAACACAATTACCTGAGTACAGCTACTCGTAAGGGTGCATTGGATGAATTAATTTCAGCGCAAGGTAGAATTTTAAAATATTTGAAAGCTCAAAATGAAGCACAAACAGATATTCCTGATGGCTACCAGTTTTCCAGAGATTTTATGAGGCTGGAATTTCAAGGTGGTAGAGCGGTAATTCTAGCAAATAATCACGAAATCCACGAGATTATTGTGAATGCAAATCATCCACAGGCGTATGAAGTGTACACTATGATTTTTGAGCAAGTAGGAGCATTTCTGAACGGACGGAGAGGGGCTACAAAAGTAGATAACAAGGGAGATATTGTAGAAGAAAACTCTTACATACCTGCTGGAGCCTTATTTATTACGCCTGATTTTGGCCCAAATAAGAAATTGGCTGATTATGCACACGAACATACACCACAAGTTTTGGGTGTTGATGCATCTGTTGGTGGTGGAGGTGGTAAAGCAGCCTATACAGTCACTGGACTTTTAGGTGGGTTTGATGCAGCTAGTGAGTATGGGTTATTTGATGCTTCTGATAAAAATCTTCCCATATCGCTTATTGGATCTGCAGGCGCAATGGGGTCTGACTTAGCTAGACGACTAGCAGAGCAAGGATTTAATAATGTATTAGTGTCAGATATCGCTTATGACTATACCAAATCTATCAAGATAGACACTGAAACAAAAGAAAAGCTCGTTCCTATTTTAGAAAACGAGAGATACCGTATGAATGGTGAAGAATATCAGAGAATTCCTGTTAGTTGGGATGTTGTCCCCGCAGAATCTGGAAAATTCACTGATGAAGCTTTAGGTAAAAATGGAAGACCTAGGGTAATTATTGCAACTACATTTGGCAAAGCACTGGAGAATTCCAACCTTAACGCTATTCCAGATAATTCAACATTATTGCTGTCAGAAAACTGGTCACTTCCTTCTGGTGATAGGGGAGTGATAATAGCAAGAAATCTCAAGCTTAGAGGTATTATCACCTTGCCAGGTCAAACGATGACTCCAGGCGGAGCTGGGAATTCTAAAGTAGAAATATTTTTTAGAGCAACGACAAATGGGGGTATCACCAAGGCGATGGAATGTGAAGAAACACCTGCCTATTATAAGCGTTTAGGGCATGAAATTGTATACAGACAAATAAAACAAGGTGTGAGTGATCTGATTACCATAGCATGTGAGCAAGACATCACAATTGTAGAAGCTCTAGCACAATATACTAGCCTACCAGCGTTATCACAGGAGCTAATCACTCTTAAATTTGATTTAGCGGTAACTGAGGCACAATTTAATAGTTCACACAAAACAGCACAATTAGTTTAGGAAACGAGTCACTCAGGTTATATCTAATTTTTATTTATTATTGAATTCGATACGAAGAGTGACATCCTTTCTCTGTTACATATTCTGTCTTAATACTGCTCGGTTCGGTGAAGAATATTTGTAGATTTGCTTGAAAAAAATCCAATCTACACATTTTTTACCCTTAACACAAGCAGTATTTTTATATGTCTAAAAACTAACCACCACAACCATCAAGCGAAGCAATGAAAAATAAAAATGAAGACTTGATTAATGATAAAGAAAATCAAAAAAAGCATGATAATACTGAGTATTCGTTCAATTTTAAAGCCGTTGGAGTATTGCTTGTTATTATTGCCGCATCTGCATTTGCCTTGAAAGGAATTTTTGTAAAACTTGCTTTTGAAGAAGGTATCAGTGTTATTGCATTATTGTTATTAAGAAATGCAATATCTGCACCATTATTTTGGCTAGGGTTTCTTGCAGTCCAACGACGTAATAATATTCCCATAAAACTAAAACATCTTATAGAGTGCTTTTTGACAGGTTTTTTATATTTTTTATCTATACTAACAGACTTAACAGGAATATCGTTGCTTGATGTCAGTGTTGAGCGAGTTATTTTCTTTACTTATCCTGCTATGATTCTTATCTTTACTGCAATAGCCAGCCGTAAATTACCTGCCAAAAATCATTTAGGTGCTTTTATAATTACTTACATTGGAATTGGTATCATTGTGGGAATTACCAGCAAATGGTCTATATTCATCAACAATCTTGAAGGTAGTGTTTGGGCAATTATGGCAGCTAGTTCCTATGCACTTTATCTTATTAAAAGCCAATCTATTATTGAATCCATAGGTTCTATTAAATTCACAACTATTTCTAATACATTTACATTTTTATGCTTATGTATATACGCTTTATGCTTTGGTGTATGGCCGGAATTTAATATTAATTTCAATGAATATTATTATACTACTATAATTGCAGTTTTTTGTACTGTTATACCTTTCTTTATTTTATTTGAAGGTATAAAGCGTATTGGCTCTTCACAGTCGGCAATTATTAGTATGATTGGTCCGGCAATCACTTTACTAGCTGCCCATACAATTTTAAATGAAAAATTAGAAATAAATCAATTTATAGGAGTTGTGATAACAATCTTAGGCATTTTTATGATTATAGGAGATAATATTTTAAATACCGCTTGGGAAAATTTATATAAAAAATTTAACCGCAATCATAAATCTATGACAGCCACCTTACAGCCGTGGCAAAGCGCTAACATATGGGAGCAGTTCTGTAACTGGATTACCAGCACCAACAAGCGTCTATACATTGGTTGGTTCGGTGTCCTGATGATTCCCACCCTCCTAGTTGCAACCACCTGTTTCATCATCGCCTTCATCGCTGCTCCTCCTGTAGACATTGATGGTATGCGCGAACCAGTAGCAGGTTCCTTACTCTACGGAAATAACATCATCTCTGGTGCAGTTGTTCCTTCCTCTAACGCTATAGGCTTACACTTCTACCCCATTTGGGAAGCTGCTTCCTTAGATGAGTGGCTGTATAACGGTGGACCATACCAATTGGTAATTTTCCACTTCTTAATTGGCGTATTATGCTACCTCGGTCGTGAGTGGGAATTGTCCTACCGCTTAGGTATGCGTCCTTGGATTTGCCTAGCATTTTCTGCTCCTGTAGCAGCAGCTATCGCAGTCTTTTTAATTTACCCCATTGGTCAAGGTTCCTTCTGTGATGGTATGCCTTTGGGTATCTCTGGAACCTTTAACTTCATGATCATATTCCAAGCAGAACACAACATCTTGATGCATCCCTTCCATATGTTAGGTGTGGCTGGTGTATTCGGTGGTTCTTTCTTTTCTGCAATACACGGAAGCTTGGTAACTTCCTCTTTGGTACGTGAAAGCACTGTAAACGAATCGCAAAACAACGGTTACAAGTTCGGTCACGAAGAAGAAATATACAATATCGTAGCTGCTCACAGTTACTTCGGTCGCCTCATCTTCCGATATACTCCCTTCAACAATAGCCGTTCTCTGCATTTCTGGTTAGCAGCTTGGCCTGTCATCGGTATTTGGTTTACCACATTGGGCGTCACCACAATGGCGTTCAACTTGAATGGTTTTAACTTCAACCAGTCTGTGATTGATTCTACTGGTCGCGTTATCAGTACTTGGGCTGATGTGATCAACCGCGCTAACCTGGGTATAGAAGTAATGCATGAGCCTAACACTCAGAACTTTCCCTTAGACCTTTCTACAGGTGTTGTTATTCCTGTTGCTTTTAGAGATCCGGCTATCAACGGTTAATTGTCTGAGATACAAGCAATAACTTCTTTGCGAAGGAACAACATTTTGCTTATTAGACGGGAAATTAATTATGCGTTACCTTAAACCTTTGTAGAGACGTTACACGTAACGTCTCTACATTGATTGTCAGAAATATCTACTGGGGGGCGCTTTTTAGTCTCAACTATTGAACAGTTCTGCAAAAATTACCGCAGATAAATCTGTCACCTACAGAAACATCAGGGGATAAACTCCAGTTTCAAAACGGAGAACGTCAGAGTCAACCCATTCTAATTCAGGTTGAAAACGGTCAGTTTAAAGTATTGCAGTAACGATTTTGATAATAAGCCAAAATTTGCTGAACACGCTGCCGACTTTGTGATGTAGAATTTTCTCCCCACTCAATCCACAAACTTTGGATTTGACTTTGATCATAATCAAACTCCAAAGACGACTGGGGAATTAAACCTACTTCCACCCCTTCAACTTGACGCAAATGAGCTGCTATCTCGTGATAAACAGCTAAAGGTAAACCAGCAAATTCAATTTTTTCCTTAGTCTCCATCTTTTATGAAGCTCCGGTATTAGCAGGATTTTGGGACGGTGTTGTTCCAGAAACAGGATTGGCGACAGGCGCTTTAGCTGATGGCGCTTCTCCTACCATTCTGGCTACTTCAATACCGTATTGTTCCACAATCACGACCGGGTTGTCGCCTTCATTCATTTCAATCCGTTTAATCAGCAGACCGTTTGCTAGTCGCTGTCCGGCCTCAACATAGCGACTTGTCGGCTCATCCGGTAGTTTAATAATTGCTTGGAGTTGATTACCTAGCATAACTACACCGCTTACCAGCACCGTCCTGGCTAATTCGGGATCAGGCGCTGGTGGTAATACAGATTTGAGATTTGAGGGGACGACAACTAGGGGTAAAACTTTAGGTAAGACTGAAATCAAGCCAGGTTTAGGCTTTGCTCTCGGTGTCGATGTCGCAGCACTGGCGATCGCCCCTTTGTGGATTTTAGGCGTTTGTGGGTTTATACCGACTTGTTTGACCTGACTTTTCTGTTGTTGTCCTTTCGCGGCTACTGTCCTGAGAGTAGGCAAAAGAGGTAACTTAGGAACTGGGTTATTGATATTAACCACTCCGGGTAACATCTGCCCAACAATTTGGCCAAATGGGTCTGGTCGCCCTTGAGACACCACAACTACCCGCTCTGTAGCATTAGTTGGTTGAATCAAGTTAGAAGCTGTCAAAGACACTGGTGATATACCTAGTGGATCTTTCTTAGCAGCCACCACTGGATTATTAAAGGATTGAACAGCTGTAGGCGACTTTGCTACAACTGGCTGTACTGCAGGTGTTGCGCTCGGAGTCGGATTAGCAGCCTCTGGAGTAGCTTCTGAGGCACATCCAGCGATCGCTAAACTTAAAATGGCTGCACTTGCAATTGTTAAATTTCTTCTG
Source organism: Gloeotrichia echinulata CP02 (assembly GCA_038087035.1). Lineage (NCBI taxonomy): Bacteria > Bacillati > Cyanobacteriota > Cyanophyceae > Nostocales > Gloeotrichiaceae > Gloeotrichia > Gloeotrichia echinulata. The sequence continues at coordinate 6,782,852 of CP051187.1, forward strand.
CTCATTAGCCCTTCTCAAAAGCGATAAAAAATTTGCTTTTTGTTCCCGTTATAACCTACTTTTTCCATTAATTAGTCATTTTTGGTACTGGAATATCAGCATAAATCCGTATATAACTGATTGACAGTTAATTCTCAACCACACCCATCAGATGTTTCAACAAGTCCAACCCTTTCTTGACTCTACGGGAAACTGTGACTACACTAATACCCAAGTGTTCCGCAACTTGTTTTTGTGTCAAATCATGCAAAAATACACATTCTAAGACATCACGAGTACGTTGTTCTAACTGAACCAATGCTAGCTGTAGACGTAGTTGGTCTTCTTGCGCCAATTGAAAGCTGCGGTAGTGAGGATCGGGAACCAATTCGCCCAAACTTGTAGAACCTTCTTCCCCATCTTGTACAGGGACATCTAGACTCAAAGGCGCACGATTGATCCATGCTAATTTGATTTCTTGCCATTCATTCGGAGAAATTTCCAATGCTGCTGCTAATTCAGAATCTGTAGGTTGACGATTGTATTTTTCGCGCAAAGAACGCGCAACTCCAATCGCCTGTTGTTGCAGTGCTAAATAGCGGCGGGGAATTCGTACCGTTACACCTTTATCTCGCAGGTAGTGTTGAATTTCACCACGAATATAGGGAATAGCAAAAGAACTGAAAGCATGTCCCTTAGAAATTTCAAATCTTTCAATAGCCCGAATTAAACCCAAACAGCCTACCTGGAGCAAATCTTCGTAGCTTTCATGGCATTGATTCATCCAGTAGTGAGCTTCTTTTCTCACCAATCCAAAATTAACTTTTACTAGTTGATTCCGAACAGTTTCGGAGCGCGATTGCTGATATTCTCGCAGCAACTGCCAAATTTCATGCTTCAGTTCATTGGTGACTGTAATAGACATAGCACCGCGTTTATTGAGCAAATCAATCGTCAAATACTCGCTTTGAATCAAATTTAAACTTGCGCGATATCAAAGCAAATATCGCGCCATTTTACCCAACAAATTCTATGGCAGATAACAACTTTTCCCTCAAAAAAAGCCATAACTGGATTGACAATCTAGCAGACAAAAACTCAATCAGCAAAATCAGGATTTTTTTTGTGTTTTAACTTGAGAGTTATCTGCGGTATTTGTAAACCGCATAATGCCAAAATATTAAATTTTTGGCTAATTTTGAAACCGCGATTGTACTTAATTTCAGTAATTAATTATGAGTTTATCTTATAGAGATATATAATAAAGTATTTAGGTTTTTACCGTATTATCAAAAATTATATCTTCAGCAAAAATACGTATATAAATGCCATAAATTCATACAATTTTTATGTTTAACAAGCATGTAGCTATAAATATACGTAGATATGCAAATATGACTTTGTTTAGGCTAGTAGTCTGTCAATTTTGTTTTGAGGGATTTTTGGTAGTGTGAGCGTCTCGCTCACGCGGGCAAGATGCCCGCACTACAGTCCATCATTTTTATCTTGACAGAGTACTAGATGCTCAAGGTTGACACTCCCCACGGATAAATCCGGGGGATTCCAGCGTCACTGACGTTCCTTGCTTTTACAGGTCTTGCAACCAATAGAAGTAGAGGGAACATCTCGACTGGCGTTACTTTGGGGTTGCCCACCCCTAGCGTTTACACGACTTAAAATTACTTTGGCTGCATTCACATCACGTTGTGCAACGTATCCGCAATGTGGACAAGAATGAGTTCGAGTGCTTAGAGATTTTTGTACTTTTGCACCACAATTACTGCATTCTTGCGAAGTGAAGTGGGGAGGAACTGCAATAATTTCTCTCCCAAACTTCTCTCCAAAGTAGTCGAGCCACTGACAGAAGTTGTACCAAGATGCATCAGAAATACTCTTAGCAAGTTTGTGGTTTTTCACCATGCCGGAAATATTTAAATCTTCCACGACTACCTTAGCGTTAGCCAGGGTTAAGTTACGCGCCAGTCTCTTGGCGTGTTCATTCCTTTGTCGAGCTACTTTTAAATGTTTCCGAGCATAAACACCACGTGCTTTTCTTCTGCCAGATGACCCTTTCTTTTTCTTGTAAATGTTACGTTGAACCCGTTTGATATCTTTTTCAGCCTTGCGGAGAAAGCGCGGGTTTTCTTCTCTGCGAGACGCTTCGCGAACATGGTTGCCGTTGCTATCAGAGTAGAAGTATTCTAGCCCCACATCGATACCGATTTCAGATGTAGTTGGTGGTGCATCTTGTTGATTATCAATTTTGACGCAAAACTGCACATAACAACCATCGGCTCTAAGCACAATTCGCACTCGCTTAATTAGTTCAATAGGGTATTGATGAATATCCCATTTACCTAACAGCTTGAGTTCGCCAATACCTTTTTTATCAGTGAACGTTATACGACGTTTTGTTGGATGTAGTTTCCACCCAGACACCTTGTATTCAACTGAACGGCTATGCTTTTTGAACCTGGGATAACCTTTCTTTCCAGGCTTGTTTTTCTTGCAGTTATCGAAAAACCTGTTGATAGCTCGTTCTACATTTTCTACTGATGCCTGACAAGCATGACTATTTAAATCATTAACAAATTTAAATTCGGCTCTTAGTTGAGTGTTGTACTGATACAGTTCTTTTTTACCGCATTTTAATGCCGAAGGCTTAACGCCGCAATTATCCATCCAGTATCTAAGCACTTTATTTCGCACAAATTGACTTGTACGAATAGCCTCATCTATTGCTGTTGATTGGGCTTTTTTGACAACGGCTTTATATTCTAGTACCAACACTCTTGCCTCACCCCCTTTTTATCGCCTATACTATATCTAGTATACACGGAATATCTAAAAATGACAACTAAAAAAGGACAAAAAAGATTAAAGAATATACCAATATTGCACGATGAAGTTAAAGCCAAAAGAACCGTAGTTCTAACACCTACGGCTTGGGAGAATATTAAACTAGAAGCACAAAGCAGAGGTTTGAGTGCTAGTGAATTAATCGAGGAATGGGGACGGCGATTAAAATCGCCAACGGCTAGCCCCCATGCTTGAAAGCAGGGGCTTGCTCGCCGTTGATATTCTGGTCAAGAGTCAAGAGTCAATAGTCAATAGTCAAAAGTTTTGAATTATAGCAACCGCCAAAGTGCTTAGGACATTAACTGATGATAAAACCTAGACACAATCAGACTTGTAACCCAGTCCCCAATCCCCAGCGATGCACTGAGCGGTCGTTGTGTCCCCAGCGATGCACTGAGCGGTCGTTGTGTCCCCAGCGATGCACTGAGCGGTCGTTGTGTCACCTGCTATAATTGCAACACATCTGTCATCAGGGTACGGCAGTGCCCCGTAAAAAACCCACATACCTTAATCAAACAAGATGGGTATGTGGGTTAATTTTTAGCTTCAAGTCTCATGCATCCAGAATTATAGGATGCCAGTTAGCTACGATATTCAAGCCAATTTACGCCTTTTTTGCTTCAACTTTGGCATAAAACAGACCACGAATTTTGACTTCCTTCGGTTCGCCTGCGCCTAAATCAGTATCAGAGGGCTGTTCACTCTCAAAAGTTCCAGCAATTTCGCCAGTAATGTTATCTACTTTGGCTACTTGCAGAGAGATTTTGCCACTGAGAACATCAGTACGCTTGACGTTAGTGCGGGTGAGTGAATCATCATCTGCTTGGGCGGGGAGAGCCACAGCATTATCATAGCCACTGACGACACCACGACCTTTAGGATCTAGGAAAGCAGCACCACGATAGGAAGGTACTTTGAATGTGCCTTCAAAGTCGGTGGAGGTATTCAGACTTGTTAAGCCAGGTTGTGTTTGAGCAACCAAATTTTTGATGGTAAAGAGGAAAGGTACTCGCTCACCACCAGGAAGCTGCACGGTGATAGCTTGGAAGTCAAGACCATCTTTTTCGGCAAAGGTGAGGCTACTATCTGGATTGATATTCAGATCGCCTTGTACCTGGTCAATGGTGGAGGTGTATCTGGTCAACAATTTACCAGCAACAAATTCTGCTTGTTGGCGTTTATTGGCGGGTTCTTCTTTGACAAAGAATTGAGTCGGTTCCAAGCAAAGTTCTTTGATGGCGTAGGACTGGGTAGAATCGATAGAAATCGAACCACGGCTTGTTTCTGACAGTTGGGGGCATTTATTAGCCAACCCAGTACCCCGAATTTGTTCGTAAGTCAGTATATCCGTGCTATTAGACGATGGACCATCACTACAAGCAGTTACTAGTCCCAGGCACAATGCCAAAAATGCAACAATTAAAGCGCGATACCTCATGGTCAACCTCAATTTCAAAAATTAATATCTAAGTTTTGACTTCTGCTACATAAAATCTAGACAAAGCTAGATATTACTTGACATTTCAATGGGAGTATGGTAGCAGTTATCCCCTAACCCTTCTGCTTCCCGTTGCTTGGCAACCCTACCGCGAACGGTACGCTGCACAAACGTTCCAGGTTAAAGCCGAGCGGAGTCGAACGCGAGTGCGTCCTGCTGGGAGGCTTTAACCTCCAGACACGGTTTAGCCTTCCGTGCATATTTTTCGAGATTTACCACATGTATTTAAATCTCGGTCGGCAGTCTTCGTGCCATGCTGTTCCCATAGGAAACAGCGGCGCCGCTCAAGTCGTTTTGTATTATGTATGTGTCGCCACTACATACAACCTATTTTGTTGATAGGGAAATTAGCCAGATCATACGATTTTTTGAAACTCAAAATCAAAGGACTCCACTAGTGACATCTCCCACCACTGAACGGAGTACCGTTTCAGTGGGGGCTTCCAATACAATCCGGCTATCGCTTAGGAGGCTATTGGCTTTTGAGGACGGGATGACCCTCCGCCCTTTTTCTTATGTTTATCGCTGCATTATGATCGCGGTCAAGACTACACCCACAACTAGGGCAGTCATGCCATCTTTCATGCAGCTTTTTGGGAACTTTCACCCCACAACTAGAGCAATCTTGACTTGTGCTAGATGCTTTAACTGAGATAACACATAATCCAGCGTTTTCGGCTTTGATTTGTAGTATCGACTATTGCTTGACCATCCAGCATCAAGTATAGATTTTGCTAATCGAGTACGCGCAAGTCCTTTTACATTCAAATCTTCAACCGCTATAACATCGTATTTTTTCAATAGATTGTTTGCAGTTTTAAAATGAAAATCCTTCCTTTTGTCTGCAACTTTTTTGTGCTGTTTACCTAATTGCTTGATAGCTTTTTGCCTACCAACGCTCCCCTTTTTTCTACGGGATACTCGTTTTTGGATAACCCGTAACCGTTTCTGAGATTGACGATAATACTGCGGGATTTTGACTACATCTCCACTGGAAGTAGTCAAAAATTCTTTCAAGCCAACATCAATCCCAGTTATAGAATCGGGATTGAAGTCAGACTTAATTGCAGGTACAGTCTTATCTTCTAAACTAAGAGTTACATAATATCCATCAGCCTTTCTTGTGATAGAGCAAGTCTTGATTTTGAATCCGTCGGGTATTGCACGATGTAGTGTCAGCTTCAATTTTCCAATCTTGGGAAGAGTTATGAAACTTTTATCGATGCAATCGGCTTTCATGGATGGATAGGTAAAAGTTTTGTATTGGTTAGGAGCTTTAAACCGAGGTCTTCCGCTTCGTTTTCCTTTGCCATCTCCACCTAGAAATCTATCAAAAGCTAACTCAACTCGTTTGGCTGCATTTTGCAAAACCTGCGAGTGAATTTCTTTGTACCACGGTCTATCTTTTTTTAGTTGGGGTAATGAGTTTTGCTGGCTGTAGTAGTCAGGATTATCTCGCAATTCTGGCAAGTGACAAACAAATAAAGAGCAAGAATTGATAGAGCATCTATTTTCTTCATACCAGCGAAAACGATCAGCCAACAAATAGTTATATTGACAGCGAAGCATATCTAGCCATCTATCAATCTGAGTTATTTGTTGTTTTGTGGGGCGCAATCGATACTGGTATGAAGTTATCATTTGTTTTTCCTCCTAAAAAATAGGATAACATAAACGTGTGTCGATTGGGTGGACTAAATGAAAGAATGTAGAATAAGCTTGAGAATTTCCATTAGGAGAATGAGTAAATTCAGGAACTATGCAGTAAATCAAGATAAGACCTTGACCCAACTAATAGAAGAATATATTGATTCACTTCCAAATACGAAGATTGGCAATTCGTCATCGACCAACGTTTCTGAATAACCTGCGGTTATTGTCGCTTGTTGGTCAATTCCTCATTGCCCACCTTATATCCCGCCACTGACCTGGGTACAGGTTCAGTGGGGGACTTACGGTGTAAAGTTAAATTTGAATAGACCTGATTAACACGGAGGAAACTGGATGAACAACGACCGAAATTTCGCATCAGGGAAGTTGTCTGATAAACTAGAGGCGATCGCCACTACGGTATATGATGCAGCTGAGGACAGTCTTGGCGATTCTATAGCGCTTTTAGCCTTACTACGGAAGTTGGAGCAGTTACATCGAGAAATTCGTGATGGCTCTTTTCAAGACAGTTTGCCAGAAAACCGCCAGCAACTCTACTCTCTACTGAAAGACATTGAATCTGAGGGCGGCTGGCCTTATATTGAGCGCATGAGATTACAAGCTTTCATCGCAAAATTGCCAGAAGAAGCTACTGACAATCGCTGAATTATCCCAGCTATAGGCAGGTTGAAACTAACAAAAATATGTTAGCTGTGGGTGATAGTATCACAAAGAAGGCGATCGCGCTGATCAACGTTGCGGTTGTGCTTGAGGTAATCACCCACCCAGTTACAACCACGAAGCAGTAGATCATCAAGATCCAAATTCCATAAAATGATTGTGTTGTCATCACTCGCCGATGCCAAAGTTTTACCATCGGGACTAAAGCTGACACTTAATACTGCACCGCGATGTCCAGTCAGGGTTTTAATCAATTTACCCTCACGACTCCAGAGTTTAACTGTGCTATCCCAACTGGCGGCTGCTAGCATTTCTCCATTAGGACTGAAAGTCACAGCGTTGACGCTATCGCTGTAACCCTTTAACAATGTCTTTAACAATGTCCCATCCCTCCGCCACAGCTTGACGGTGTTATCCCAGCTGGCGGAAGCTAGCAGCTGGTCAGTTGGACTAAAGCTGACGCCTAACACCCAATTTTCATGGGGTGAAAAAGTTTTGATCAAAGTCCCATCCCGTCGCCACAGTTTGACTGTTTGGTCATCACTAGCAGAAGCTAAAATTTGACCATCGGGACTGAAACTAACGTTATTCACCCAACCTTGATGTCCCACCAAGGTTTTTAACAACTGACCATTACGTTTCCAGAGTTTTACTGTTTTATCTTTACTAGTTGAAGCTAAAATTTGACCATCAGGACTGAAATTGACACTCATGACACTATCGCTATGTCCGTCGAGGGTCTTGAGTAAAGTCCCATCACGCCCCCAAAGTTTTACAGTTTTGTCATAACTTGCCGATGCCAGCATTTCACCCTTGGGGTCAAAACTGACACTAGAAACTTTATCTGTGTGCCCCAGTAAAGTTTTGTAAAGTCGGGTTTCCACCTTGCCGTCCATATCATATCGTTGCCAGAGTTTGACGGTGCGATCGCGACTACCAGAAGCCAACATCTGACCATCGGGACTCCAGGCGACGCTAAAAATTCGATCCTTATGCCCCTGGAGGATCGGTAATGTTGAGGCATCTAGACGCCACAGTTTGACGCTTTTGTCATAACTGGCCGAAGCCAGCAGTTTGTTATCTGGGCTAAAAGCTACACTCGCAACAGCATCGCTATGTCCTTTGAAGGTATTGAGTAAGGAGCCGGTGGTACTCCAAAGGTTGATCGTGTTGTCATCACTTCCAGAAGCTAACTTTTCACCATCAGGACTGAAGCTTAGGCTCCAAACTGTCTTGCTATGCTGTGGTAGCACTTTTGTGGGACGAAAATCAATCCTGTTTTTACTACTATTGGGTTGGCGCTGCCAAAGTTTCACCGTTCTGTCTCTACCCCCAGACGCCAAGGTTTGACCGTTGGGGCTGAAAGCTACAGCGGTAACACCGCGTTGATGCCCATGTAAAGTGGTTACTAAGCTACCATCTCGCCGCCAAATTTTTACAGTTTTGTCTTCACTGGCTGAGGCTAAAAATTGACCATCAGGACTGAAAGTTACCCAGTTAACCCACCCTTGATGTCCCCTAAGTATTTTTACTAGGCTACCATCCTTGCGCCAGAGCTTGATAGTTGCATCCTTACTGCCAGTAGCCAGCAACTCGCCGTCAGGACTGAAATTGACGCTATAAACCCAGTCTCCATGTCCTTCTAGGGTTGTGTATGGCTGTGGATCAAAGATACCCGTAATCGGGTTCTTATGCCACATTTGCACGGTTTTGTCAAGACTGGCAGAGGCTAGGGTCTGACCATCGGGGCTGAAACTCAGGCTAGTTACACCATCAGTATGACCTTTGAGGGTTTGGATTAAGGTGCCGTCAGGACGCCACAGTTTCACCGTTTTATCTGTACTGCCTGATGCTATTAATTGACCATCAGGGCTAAAGGTGACACTCCAGACAATATCACGGTGTCCATCTAAGCGATTTAACTCCTTTACCCCATAAACTGCCTGTTGTAGGGCTGTTACCACCCGCATCCTCGTGTCTGATTGAACACCATCTGCCTGTTGAAGTCTTCGCCAAGCCCGCAAACTTTCCAGCAGGGCATCAAATTCTTTATTAGAAGCAAACAGAGCTTCACTTGTGGCAGTAATAGCACTAATTTTAAAGTTAGTTTCACTGCGTTCAGCTCTTTGAGTTTGGCGAAGAGCATCTCTTTTTTGTAGGTCGGCTTGCCACCATAATGTCGCTATGGTTCCGGCCATGACTGCCAGGGCTAAACCTACTAGACGTGCTTCTCGCAATCGCCGTTGCAAAACGACATTTAGATGCTCTTGAGATAGTTTTTGGGCCACTTCAGCTCTGCTTTTTTCAAATCTGACTTTTTCTAATTCGGCAACTATGCCATAATTATTTTTTTGGCGAATCGGTTCCACTAAATAATCGTGAACCAGTTGGTAGCGATCGCCCAATTCTTCTCGCTCTCGTAATACCAACCCTGAACCTACCAAAATTTCTAAAATTAATTCCCAATCGGCATCAAAATTCGATATTATTTCCTGGTTATTCCCCAGCGCTACTGCTAAATCAGCTTTTGTTTTTAGCGGCCGTGTGCCTTTTTCATCAGTTAATTCAAATAATAATTTCCAACTCCGTTCTTCATTCTCTTGACCACAATCTTTAATCACTTCCTCCAGCCACCGCTCTACGAGTTTTTCTGAGCCACCGCACAGCTTATATTGTTCGAGGGTGGTAATGTTTTCTGCTTGCAGTTGAGCGCCGACTATTTGTAATTCAATCGGATGTACTTCCTTTTGATCTTCTGCCAAATCATCTACTAATTGATTAATTAATGCATCACTTAATTCATCGTGTGAACGTTTAGTTAGGCTGTGGATTATTCCGCAGGCATCCTCAAGAGAAAATTTACCTAAATAGTAGCGAATATCTTTATCTAGAATGTTTTTATTAATCACCCCTAAATCATATAATCCATCGCTATGTTTTTTGCTTAAGCGCTCAAATTCTAATAAATAATGTAAATAGTCTTCTCTTAAGCAAAGGATTATTTTTACATAGGGAATATTTAAACATTCGCTAAAAAACTTATAAAATTCAATTTTTTGGGCAGGAGAACTACTGATAAAGAAAAATTCTTCAAATTGGTCAAATATCAGAATTATTGTGTGATTTCGTTCAGCCGCAAATCGAAATTTTTCGATAAGTATCGTGGGAGTAATGTCTATAGCTATCGATATTTCCGTCTGTGCAAGTGCCTGGTTGACACTGCGCCCCAAGGCTGTAACCCAACCAGTATAAATAGATAAAACTATCGGCAACGGGATGCGTTCACCAATTACTTTTCCCTTCAAAGCTGGAACTAACCCAGCTTTGAGAATGGAACTCTTGCCAACACCTGATGGTCCATGAATAACTGTAAGTTTATAGTCAGCACGGGTAATTCGTTCAATTAAACGATTGACATCTTGTTGCCGTCCAGATGCTGCTATTTCCTGGGCAACTTCCTCATGAATAAATGGTATTTTTTGTATGTCTAAGACCGGGTTAATTCTGTAACGTTGTGGCTGCAATTGACTTGCCCCAATGAAGGCACGAAAGCCATACTGATGTTCTATTTGAATTTTTTCTTGCTTGAGGCTAAAGGCTTCTGTATAGTCATGCCGATCACAAAAATAGAGCGATCGCAACTCTTCTAAAATCTCTAAATACAGTGAAGGCTCGTACTGTAGCTCACATACTACCCTCGCCCATTCCAGGTTATTAATCGCTTCTTCCCACTCACCTAAATGTCGCTGGGTACGTGCTAATAATAAAAGATATGAACTTTCCTGCTGTCGCGAAACTTCTGTTGCTAGTTCAGCAATAGAAAGTGCCATATTCGCTAATTCCTGAGCTAGTACCCAATTCGATTCAGAAGCCGCTACCGCTGCTAAAAAGCCATAATCTTGGGCTACTTGCGCTGGATTACCATAAGTTTCGTGCAATCGCAAGGACTTTTGGGCTAATTCTTCTAAGTCTTCCCAACCTTGTAAACGTTGTAGCATTTCACAAGCAGGGGAAATGAATTTGGCAACTAAGTCTTGCCTTTGTGCTGCTTCCAAGACCTCAAGGCATTTCCTAAACCACAAAAGTGCATCTTGCCAGTACCTGCTGTTCGCCCCTTGAGATAAATCCGCCATCCGCCGATAACACAACCCCAGGTGGAATATTACTACTGCTTGCCGCAGCAGTGGGGGGGATGGGAGCATCGGGGGGTTAGGAGAATATATTTCCAGATTCGCTACTAAACCGCTAAACCCACTCTTTGGTGAACCGACTTGCTGCCAAAGCACTAAACTTCTTTGATAATGAGCTAAAGCATCATTAATTTGATCGTTGGCGTATTCATCACGACCCAAAACAAATTCTAAACTTGCTTCTAATTCTGGTTCTAACTTGATATTATATAGCCGTAACAAATCATTACGGGCTGACTCAATTTCACGCCGGTGTTGGGACTGGGGAGCTAAATCAAGAGCAGCATTAGATAAAAACTTGTCAGCACCGGCTTCTATCACTTTGGCAAATAGAGAATCTGTTTCTTGCCGGATCAAAGCAATTAAATATTCTTGTGCCAGTTCAAATTTGATCGTGGTTGCAGCCCAGCTTTTAAAATCAGGTGCTAATCGCGAAAGCATTGAAGCCACGTCATCTTGTAACCATAACACCAGTGGAAAGGTAAAAGTTGCGGCGTAGATATCTCGTGCTTGGTTAATGCCAGTCAGTAAGTCTTCGAGGGCGATAATTGACTCTAGACCAAAAACCATCACAGCCGATGGTAAAGCATCTGTCATAACGGCAGGATGATCGAGAAATAGTTCTGTGACTATTGTGGTGTGTAAGGCCGTACTTGATGGCTGGAGAACTAGTTCTCGTAAATTTATGTCTTTGGTCAGCAAGCGGAGATTTTCCAACATTTTCCCGCGTAATTGCCCATAGTTGCACCGGACTAAAATCAGAGCAAATTGACCTTTGGAGAGCTTAATAGCCCGAATTAGCCTTTGCAGAGCCTGCTGATTGTCGTTGGCGATCGCTGCTGTGAATTGCCACTTTGTCATAACTCAAACCCAGGCTAGAAATAAATAAAAATTACACCTGAAAATTAAAAAGGTGTGGGAAGTCTTTTCAATTTTAATGTGTCATTGTTCAAATGTTGTGAAGATCAGCAGACATGTTGCTAAGAAAATTGGTAACTATCCTCAAAGTATCTAAACTGGAAATCAAAATTCTTTACTATAAATTCAAATTTCCAGAAATTATTGAAGTTTAAATTTTGATTAGCCTCAGACTCTGACCGTAATAGTACTCTGTCAAGATAAAAATGATGGACTGTAGTGCGGGCATCTTGCCCGCGTGAGCGAGACGCTCACACTACCAAAAATCCCTCAAAACAAAATTGACAGACTAATAGCTCGAAAATAGAGACCGGGAATTGGGGGTTGGGAACATTTCGACCCTTCGGCAAGCTCAGTGCATCACTGAGGACTATCCAAGAGATTTTCATGTTTGGTTGTTTTGGTTGTGGGATTTTCCCGTGATTAACTGATTTGAAAAAGTGCTTGATGCTTCCGCTGAAGTTCTACGTAAAAAATACTACCCCCCAGTCCCCAATCCCCAATCCCCAATCCCCAGCGATGCACTGAGCTTGCCGAAGTGTCCCCAGTTCATGAAGGCTACTTATTTTGCTGCCAAATGAGGACTTGTTCTGTTTCTGCTAATGCTGGACTGATACCAAACCAACGCCCTTGAGGATCACGGTATTCAAACAGATACATACTTCGTAGTAAGCTCTGGTAGTCAGACTCGCCTTTGACACTTTGCTGCTGCACTACTTCAAATAGTAATTTCCACTGATATTCATCAATAGCTAATAGCAAATCATCGCGGTAGTCTTTAATTACAGCTTCTAAGCAATCCCTGGCAAAAGGTGGATCTTGGCGTTGCAAGCAGCTATAAAGCAAGCCTAATAAGTTACGGATGTGACCACCACTGACACGACATATTCGATCTAAGGTTTCGGGCTGATCAAATAAATCTGTGATTAAAAACTGCCTCTCATTCCAGGGAATTTGTGGAAAAGCTCTGGCTAGCACTAGCTGGCGCAATAGTGACATTCCGGGTTCGTGATCGCTACCGTCTCTTTGACGCACTAGTACCATTGGCAAAACTTTGGGCGCAATCCCTCCGCCTAAGCGATTTTTGAGTGTCTCGTATTCATTAGAAAAAATTAGGGCTAGGGGAATTGTGTAAACTAAGTGGCATTTCAGTCGGCGTAACTGTTCGCCTCGGTCGATAAAAAGATATTCTGGTTGGGTACGCCCAGATGCTACAGGACGCATATCCACTCGATCTAAGTTATCTACAATGACTACCAAACCTTTTTGACCACGCTGCTTTAGCTGTTCGACCGCTTTTTCTAATATCTCTTCGTTAATCGCTTGCAAGATACTATTGGTACGTGGTTCTAGATATTGTCTGAGTTGATTACGGGTTTGAGCGCTATCTTTGGTTTTGGCAGTAATTTTCGCAATACCTAAAGACAATTCCGCTTGTCCTGATAATTCTATCGGGGTTTGCAAAAAGTCCCCAATTTCCTTAAACAAATTCGTAAAGTAACCCGGTTTCAGTTTGATGCCAATTCCTTCTAAACTCACACTGACTTGACGGGCTACACTCAGCAAAATATCGCTGACATCAATATCGGCCATGTCCAGGTCTTGACTGGATTCAAAATAAACTACATGAAATCCCGCTAATTCCAGTTCTGCCTTGAGGCGTTGTAATTCGGTGGATTTACCACAGCCAATATGACCCGTAAATAACTGGCAAGTTGGCTCATCTGGAGAAATCCGGCTGATAGTACGTTGCAATTCTTCCACAATTTTGCAACCACGTACATCAGCAAAATCTATGTAATACTGCCGATCCAGCACGTCACCCATATTCAGTGTGTAGCTAGGGTTACATGCTTTATAAAAACGTGACAAATTCAGTGTCGTTCTCATGTAAATGTAGATGTAGATGTAGATGCAGTTGTTGTTGGTCTGTTTATATAGAAACTTTCTCTACCAAAAGTCTCAGTCAATAATTCTCTCGCAATTTGGATGTTGCGTAGGAGATCACTAGCTGCGGAATACCTGTTAGTAACCAAAAGTACTATGGTAGAGATTAATTGTCCGTTATACGTTGAGCGTATCTGTCCTTTTTACACCTGCTATTGAGCTTTTGACAATGTATAGCTTTTACCTGATCTCGTCTAAACCTTTATGTCTTGGTTTTGATGTAAAAAAAAGCTACTAGATATTAGATTTTTTAGCCTGTATAGGGGTTTATTAACTAATAATTGTATTAATTCTAGCAACATACTTAGCTATTGGTTCATGCTTTGTTATCATTTTACGTCATTTATGTCAAGATACAATAGTATTATCAACTGGTTAAATTAATAGTTTTTGACATACTCCCCGCCCTAAAAGGGCGGAGATTCTGGAGTCAAACAGCAATTGCTGGCTCTTGCCAGTCTAACATCACCTAACCCAATGGTTGATGCCCCAACCATTTGAATATTTCTCGCGGCGTTTTCATCACGTCCATTAATTGATTGACAAGACGGACAACGCCACTGTCTTATGGATAAATCTAGATTTTCTAAAATATGCCCACAATGAGAACAAGTTTTACTAGATGGATACCATTGATCTATATAAACAAGTTGTTTGTTTTTCTTTTTAGTTACCCATGACAATATTTGGAGAAATTCTCCAAAAGCCACGTCTGATATTTTTCTACCCCAAAGACGTTGCATACCTTTGAGGTTTAGGGTTTCAAAACATAAAACATCAAACTTGTCTGTCAATTCATGAGCTAATTTCCAGAACCAATCACGTCGGCGGTTACAAACATTTTCATGTTGACGAACTAAATTTTTTCTAGCTCTTTCACGATTATTTGACCGTTTTACCTTTTTGGAGTGGTTCTTACTAGCTTTCTTAATAGCATTCAAAGATTGCTTGAGAAATTGTGGAGAATCAATTAAAGTTCCATCAGAGCAAGTTAGAAATGTCTTCAATCCGAAATCAAACCCCGCTATTTTACCAGTCGTTGATTTAATTTCTGGTTCTAACTCATTATTAACTACAATCACCATAAATAACTCACCTAGTGCAGTGCGTTTAATGGTTAATGTTTTGATTTTGCCCTCTACCTCTCTAGATTTCCAAAATTGATAAACTCGATTGGCAATTTTAATTCTATTCCCACTTAAGAGTTTATAACCTGCTTGTTTAAGAGTGAATGATTTGTATTTTTTAAACTTTTTAAAATTCGGTGGTCTGACTCCTTTCTTATTATGTTTAAAAAATAATTGGTAGGCTTTCTCTATGCGTTGACAGATATCTTGCACCGCTTGAGAACCTATTGATTGCCAAAATTGATGACGTTTTCTCAATTTGGCAATATGAGACTGGAGTTTTGCACAGTTTAAGTGTTTGCCCCACATGCGATAGTACCGTTTATGTAGAGCAATACAATGGTTATAGATTATCCCTGCGGCGTTGATCATGCGTTTCAGGTGTCTATTCCTTTTGTGTTCGTACAGCTTAAACTTTAGTGTAATCATGGCAATATTATATCAAAGTCGCCCTAGAAGGGCGAGGCTTTAAACCCATTTCTTTGGTAATTATCAGATAAAATTTTAACGGAATCACGGAAGTCCCCACCTTCAACGAAGTAAGGTGGGGATGGACAGTGGACGATGACGAAAACATCTTGAGCCGACATCAACCGCCTGGTTGATTAGAGATCGGGATGGTTGAGGAATCGTCAGTGTTTGTGAGACAATATTGATGGTTGTTGACCCACCCGAATGACTAAGAGGCCACCCTTGGGGTATAAAGTATGTACTCGGCAGAGATCGCTTAAGCTGAAAACCTAGCTGGTTGACCATTGTCGTAAATCCAAGGCGAGTAAGACGAAAAGTAATCAAACTGTCGATAGAAGGCGGATAGCTGCGCGGGTTCTCTCTTGAGAAGATAAAGGTAGAAATACCAGAGACGCTGTGTAAGACTTAGACCGGATTTGGTTCCGCTTCCTCAGTAATGAGTACGCCCAACAGAGCAACGGCGAACGAGACGCGAAACGATGATGGTTGTTTCTTTTGAAGCTCCGGCTTCAGCGGATCTTGCCGGAGTACTTCACATAACCTACTAAGCGAAGCGCGAGTCCTCCTCCCTTGCGTGTCTGTCTACGACGCGCTCCGCATTCGCGTAGCGTCCTGCACTTAACGTAGAGAGTCTTTTAGATTTGTTCGGTTCACAAGGGGTCTGCAAGCTACCGAAAGAACAATCCAAAATCGAAAATTTAAAATCTAAAATTGGCAGGGTCAATACAGTTTTGTATCAGTGCCATCACTGGAAAATATCAGCTTAAACTATACTGGCTTCACTTTGATTCGTCAATACCTTTGATGTAGCTTTATTCACAGGTAATAGATCTCAGCCCACAAAAAACAGGCTACACTCGATTCACAATCAACACAGCCAATTGTTAAATGCAAAATTAGTAGTGCCAAAATCCTAGTGTGCTTGCTCTAAACTGTCATTATCGCACGGTAAAATCAGGGTTTTTGCCGTCATTTGCGGGACAGTAGGGTTAATCAACAGTAACTGAAAAGCTAACAATTGCTACCAATTAATCACTTATGCTCCGACGCCAAGTCATCTGCTATGAGTAACTACTTTGGCATTTGGCTGTAAAATACAATCATGATACTAGGATTCAAGACACAACTGAAGGTAAACAAACAACAACGTCTACTGCTGGCACAACACGCAGGAGTAGCCAGACACGCGTGGAATCAAGGTTTAGCATTATGTCAACAGGTACTCATACATAATCGGACAAACCCTGATGAGAAAATTAAATTTCCTACAGCCATAGATTTACGGTTCTTGCGTACTTAGCGTGCTTAATTATTAATTAAAGTTTATAAATTTGCTTTAAAAGTAAGGCTTACAGGCGTTCATAATTTAATTTTTAGCAATATGATATAAAATACAGAAAATAATGGCTATTATCTTAGCTCTGCAAGGGTTTCAAGCTGATTATTTAATAAATTCAGCACGCTAAGTACGGAAGAGCCGCATTTGTTAGCTTTTTTGGATCGGACTATTGCCTTCTACCCAAAAAACGATCATCATCAGATTACGGATAAAATGGGTCAGACTCCCTATTCGTCATTGGTATCCTCATAGGGGTGGGAGTGTTAATAAAATTAAGTCACTTCGGACTGAAACCAGAAAGGGGTTTAAATGGCTGACATAGTATCAGTTTCCCGCATGGATTTAGCCCAGCGTCGGAAAAAATTACGACAGCAGCGGCAGATGAAAATTCTTCAAGCTATTTGGCGAACTGTTGCCATTAGTGGTTTGGCGGGTGGTTTGTTGTGGGTGGCTATCCAGCCCATGTGGGTGCTAAATGCTCCCAAACAAATTGTGATGAAATCAGGCAATCAATTACTGACACAAGAGGCGATCAAGTCACTGCTAGTGTTATCCTATCCCCAGTCATTATGGCGGATTGAACCGTCGGCGATCGCCAACTCTTTGAAGCAACAACCGACTATTGCTCAAGCAACCGTTAGTCGTCGCTTGTTTCCGCCTGGATTAATCATCGAAATTCAGGAACGAGTACCTGTAGCAATGGCTCAAATGAGCAAGGAGCGAAATCCTAGCAATAAACAAGTATCTACCGGCTTACTAGATGCAAGTGGGGTTTGGATGCCGTTAGAAAAATACACGTCACTTAATCCCACTGTCAAATTACCCACTCTCAAAGTTATTGGTTCCCCGGAACAATACCGACCCTACTGGACTAAACTTTATGAAGCTGTCAGTCAAAGTTCCGTAAAAGTCACCGAAATTGATTACCAAGATCCAACGAATGTAATTTTTAAAACAGAACTAGGGAATGTGCATCTTGGTGCTATGAGTTCCCAGTTGCCTCAACAAATCAAGGTACTCGCCCAATTGCGATATTTACCCACGAAACTAAATTCTAGTCAAATAGAGTACATTGATCTCAAAAATCCGCAAACTCCATTAGTACAAATGAACCAAAAAACCAAAAAATAAACTCCCGCAATCTTTAGAAATATCAGGCAATGTATCTCAAGCTCCAAGCGCATCCAGAAGTTTTATGCTGATAAATATATTTTTGACACTCTCCTGCCTTTAGGCGAGGAGATTCTTTAAAAGGAGATACCAGGAATGGCATTGCTCGTACCACAACTCCCAGAACCGTTTACCCGTATCCCGGTGTCATGCGATGCGCGGTGTCAATTGCGCCTACTCCCTCCAAGCAGTGCGTAAACTGCCCATTGGGTCTACTTATCGTATGCTTGTTACTCACTCACTTAATTGTCCTTGCTTGTGGGGGCTGGGACTGGAGTACAGAGTACCGAATTACCCATGTAGAGTAACAGCCTTTTAACCAGAACGTCCCGCCACTGGGAGTTTCACCCACCAATTAAGGACCTAGTGGCTGTGCTGATTATACCATGTAAAGCCGTCCTAGAAGGACGGGGTTTGGGACCCATTTTTCTGATGATTGTCAGTTTTTCCGTAACCCAGACAAAAGTCGGCGTTAACTTCTAATTAAAATGGGACAATGACTCAAAAAAGCTCCTTTGGAAGGAAATAATACTTAATTGTTACCCTGACATCTAGTGATGGGGTGCAAAATGTTAGACAATCTGATGATGGATGGCATCTGCAGCCCAAAAGGTCTTTTGTCTACCCTATCTTCGACTGAACCCAGAGTATAAAAGAGAAAATTTTGTTTTTCATGAAAATTTAACTCTTAATAAACACAGGGTACAGGTTACTCTTAACGGAATAGAAGGGAATGAGAAGTTTTTTCTATTCGTTGCTTGCGTGTAAAAGCGCTAGTTCAGAGGTTCACAAGGAGAAGAAACTAGTATAGACGCTCTCCGGGCGGCTTTCTAGGAGGTGGAGGGTTTGTGCCGCCACAACCTCTGTGTTGAGGTCACTGGTGTAGATTCGCGAAGAGTAACTTCCTGTAGAAACAACGGGTTTCGTTGTGATCAATTGTGCCTCGAAGATACTTCCAATGCTGGTCTGGCTCAGTTTCTGGGCGTAACGGGAAACGCGGCTACAATTTCTGTAAGGGCTGCTGTTGGCAGGTCGATGCTGACTTCAGGGTGCAGCTATCCTTATGGAGTTGTCAAGCATCTTGGGCACACCTGGTTTGTTAACGGCACTAATAAGGGTTCCTATAGGGTAAAATATTGCTCCAACCAAGTATCCTTTAAGGTACATTAAACGGCAAATAATTCAGGGTTTTCTATAAACTGACAGGCAACTTTTTCTTTGCGTCCAACTTCAGGATAGGTAAGTAGAAGGCTGATTTTTTGTCTTCAAAGTGCAATCATCCCCAATGGTAAAACCTATGAACCTTATGATTAAGGCAGACAAGACGCGCCACGGCGCGTCTTTACAAGTTATACTATCTGCTCATAATTTTGGGTATGGAGTGGCTTGTACAGGGATTACCGATCGACCATTACCGTCACAGTTGTCTTGGGACGCCAATGCTGAAACCAGAAAGAATTTTTCTTTTCAGCAATATTCCAGGGATTTATGTTTTAAACTATACGGAATTTCCACGGAATTTGTGGCGGTCAAGGAAAAAAAGTCAACACTGTTTAGTTGTAAAGTTAATGACAAATCTAAATTTTTAGTAGAGATAGGAGGACATTGGGAATGCCAAGGGGATGCCGAACTAAATTGGCAAGATGGAAATGAAGATATTAATCTCTGGTTGAAGTTATACAGATTTATTTTAGGTAAATGTCGGTATACTTCTCTAGAATTGGTTGTGCGATCAGCAGCGTTAACTCCTGATCACATGACGAACTTTCGCACTGGCAATCCTGTTAGGGTTGGAAGTAGTGAGAACAATAAAAAACAGTGCCATAGCTTGTGGCAGTGTCAAAATCAAGTTGGCTCTGAGGTGAATTACACCTGAAAAAGTCGTTTATCTACCCTTTCACAAATCCAATGACACTTGATAATAACCAAGGGCTTACCTATAAAAACTCCCAATCTGTCGGGCAACCAGGATTCTCACTGGCTGTTAACTCGACCAACCCTTTTAATAGCTCTGGGCTGAACTACGCCCAAAATCATGACGGGAAGAAGATTACTACTGACATTCACCGCATTGGCGAAATTGTTCCCGGTCGAGTCGCCAATATTAAAGTGATTGGTGTCGGTGGCGGCGGTGGCAATGCTGTTAACCGCATGATTGAGTCGGACGTTAGTGGCGTAGAATTTTGGTCAATTAACACCGATGCTCAAGCTCTGACCTTAGCTGGCGCACCTAGTCGATTGCAAATAGGACAGAAGTTGACGCGGGGTTTGGGTGCTGGTGGTAATCCGGCTATTGGTCAAAAGGCGGCTGAGGAATCACGGGACGAAATAGCCACAGCTTTAGAAGGTGCTGATTTAGTATTTATCACCGCTGGTATGGGGGGTGGCACAGGAACGGGTGCTGCGCCGATTGTCGCGGAGGTAGCTAAAGAAATGGGCGCTCTCACTGTTGGGGTGGTGACACGTCCATTTGTGTTTGAGGGACGCCGCCGTACTAGCCAAGCAGAGCAAGGCATTGAAGGATTAAAAAGTAGGGTAGATACGCTGATCATCATCCCCAATAACAAGTTGCTGGAAGTGATCCCCGAACAAACTCCTGTGCAAGAAGCTTTTCGTTATGCAGATGATGTACTACGTCAAGGGGTACAAGGTATTTCTGATATCATTACGATCCCTGGTTTGGTTAACGTTGACTTTGCTGATGTGCGAGCTGTGATGGCAGATGCAGGATCGGCCTTGATGGGCATCGGCGTGAGTTCTGGAAAATCTAGAGCTAGAGAAGCTGCGATCGCCGCTATTTCATCGCCCCTACTAGAATGTTCGATTGAAGGAGCTAGAGGCGTTGTATTTAATATTACTGGTGGTAGCGACCTGACGCTCCATGAGGTTAATGCTGCGGCTGAAACAATTTATGAAGTTGTTGATCCCAACGCCAATATTATTTTTGGAGCGGTGATTGATGACAGGCTCCAGGGTGAGGTAAGAATTACTGTCATTGCTACTGGGTTTACAGGTGAAGTGCAAACAGCACCACAACAAAACGTAGCTAATGCCAGAGTGGTAACACCACCTCCAAAACGACCCCTATCACAGCCACCAGCTGTTAATCCCCCAGCACCAATTCCCGAACCTCAACATAAACCTGTATTGGATATTCCTGATTTTCTGCAACGCCGGCGGACACCACCTAAATAATCTCCAGATTTCGGTTTTGAGATTTTAGATGATTTTCAAGTCTCGGATCAGGTTCAATGCTGTATACAATCTGCTAGTTCTAGGGTTTTACCTGAGGTAGGAGTCAGCTTGTGGTTATCCCCAAAGATCTCCATTGTTGATCACACTCCTCAAAGCTAACCACGAACAAAATTAATTTGGGCACGAGTCTACTGGCTTGGATGTCAGTGGCTTTGCTGGGAACAAAAAGCCTTAAAGGGATTGGGAAAGAAATATTTTCATCCCTTGGTTGTGTACGAAATACATCGATATCTCTCCTAAAAGCAGCAATACTTGACTGATTAGGAATGCCCTCTCTCGTTCTATATCTGTATCTTGCAGGTATATGCTTTGGTTCAGTTAATTTGCATAAATTCCGGGGCTAAAACCATTGTGATTACTCGATTTTGACTAAGTTGAATTTTGAATTTTGAATTTTGAATTGCTTATCTGTCCTTGGAGATTAACGCTTCCCTGACTCGGCTGGTCTTTGAACTCATAGCGATATTTCATCGCAGCAAGATGAATATCAGCATCATCTACTGCTGTCATTTCTAACTTGTCTGCCATTATCTAAGCTTGCCAAGATGCCAGAAAATTATATAGATAGATGTCGCCCAAACCTTTAATTAACAACTGGTTTTATCGCCTAGACTCACCACCGGCTTCTGGTAGGGTGTAAAGACACGATAAAAAGTAAATTATTTTTATTTTTGGGTTTTTAAAGTCTGTTCAAGCCATTGAATAACTTGATGACCAAGACTAATACTATCTAGTCGGTCGATTTCCCGAATTCCTGTGGGACTGGTGACGTTGACTTCGGTCAGGTAGCCGCCAATAACGTCAATACCCACAAAAATTAAGCCGTCTTGGCGTAATTTTTCAGCGATTTGGCTACAGGTTTCATACTCCCTTGGCGTAATTTCGGTTTGAGCGACAGTACCACCAGTGGCCATATTATTGCGAAAGTCGCTACCACTAGACAGGCGATTGAGGGCACCAATTGGTTCGCCATTCAGGAGGATAATCCGCTTGTCTCCCTCTTTTGCTGCTGGTAAATAGGTTTGTACCATGACTGGTATTCGGCCTTGGAAGGTACTGAGTTCGACAATCGAGTTGAAATTGCGATCGCCTGATTGTAAAAATAAAATCCCTTCTCCAGCTTTGTTACCCAGTGGTTTGAGAACCGTTGCCCCTTTTGCCGCCACAAATTGCCGGATAATCTCCTTATCAGCACTGACAATGGTTTCTGGAATCGCATTGGTAAACTGGAGGGCATACATTTTTTCGTTTGCCCCGCGAATACCACTAGGACTATTAATCACTAGGGTTTTGTTTTGGTCTATGTAATCCAGAATATAGGTCGCATAGAGATAGGAATCATTGACTGGTGGATCTGTCCGCATGAATACGGCATCCATTGTTTCCAAGGAAATTAAGGAGCTAGCGCCCAATTTATACCAAGGATTGGCCGCTTTCCACCGTCCCTCCACCAACTGAACTGGTACAAGTTCTACTTGCTGTACGATAGCCCAAGCTTTGCTGTCTACCACACACAGCAGGTTTGCCTGTGTCATCCAAATTTCATGACCCAATATTTGGGCTGCTTCCATCAGAGCAACACTGGTATCATGACATGGGTCAAGTTGATGGATGGGATCAATGATAAAAGCGAGTTTCACGGTTTTTGCCTCAATCACCAGGAAGGTTAATGATTATTCTCTTTAGATTATCTCCTGATGTTCTGACCGATTGACACTTGCTTTTATGGAAAAAATTACACAGCCTTAGACGCTAGTAGCTCATCAAGCTCGCCTTTAGTTTCTAAATCGTGGATATCATCACAACCCCCAATATGTTTATCATTGATGAAAATTTGTGGTACTGAACGGCGTCCATTTGCCCGTTGAGCCATTTTAGCTCGTGCTTCGTCATCTCCATCGATGCTGTATTCGATGAATTCCACCCCCTTGTTGTTCAGCAAACCTTTGGCACGGATGCAAAAAGGGCAAGTCCTCCAAGTGTAGATTTCTACTTTGGCAGTCATAAAGTCCTCTACTTGATTTAGTACTTCTTAATTTTAGAACCTTGGCACTGGCGATAGCCGCTTGATGCCTTTTTGCTCTCAACCTCAAAAGCGGCTAAGTAGATATGTCTAAAGGACTTCCAAATCAACAGTCAACCGTCATCAATAATTTTTTGACTCTAGACTTTTAACTATAGTTATGGATTTGTGACTCTAGCTAATATTTATTTGATTTGCATCTTACGAATTAATTATATTCAGCTTGGAATACTATTAACTTCAGAAATAACACTGAGATTAAATTAACATCCAAAAAAATATTCAGTATTTACCACTAAAAAATATGTAGTGAATATACGGTTGTATATGGCGGATAATTAACCATTTCCTGGTTTGATCAGAAGAAGCGGCGCTTTTTCGTCGGATATAGCTCGTCGAAATCAGCACCGCTATGTATTGATTTGATGAATTTTAGAGAAATGTATCTAATCTAGAAAGGGTCGATTCGGTGTCTTTCCGTATACATCTTAAACACGAGGCTTTTTCTTCAGGAGTCTGAGCGTACCCACAACAAATAAGCCTAAGCTGGAACTAATAATATTAGACTTATACTGCCAACCACCTTGCAAGTTAGCAACTGATACATCTGTAGGTTGTGTGGCAACAGTAGAATCCTTTGGGTAGACCTTGGAACCTATGCCTAGGCTTGCGCTCTGAAGATTTAAGGAGTTTGATGCTGAATTTGCTTATCGACGCACCCAGCCGTTGATGGTAAATCTACTATCACTAAAAGCTTTAAGAGGACAACTAACTGGTCGTACTTCGTGCATATAGCGGCTGAGGAAGAATACAATGCTGTTGTTGCGAGGTTCCACTGTTTTGAAAGTATCAGCACTTACATAAAAGTTATTGACAATCTTGCTATCGTAGATGACTAATTCACCACCTGAAAAAGGCTTGGGTTCTTGATAAAAGTAATAAACGTAGGTGAGTTCTCTTGTTGCTGTATCTCGGCTACCGTTATCGTTATGAATTTTGTAATAATTGCCATCATTGTGTGCAGTTAGTTGGCTTTCGATTTGAGATATGGTAAATGATGGTAGCCCTAATTTGCTCATTACATTAGGAATGGTCTCTAGAATTCTACTTAATATCAGTTCCTGAGATTCAGAAAAAGAGTAAAGAACGAAAGATTTACGATAATCAACATCGTTTGTAGAAGTGCTAGTTGGGATAAAATCCGATTCTTTTTCTAGAACGTATTGGATTAAGCGTTGATGTTGTTCTGGTTGGAGAAAATTATCTATTTGGATATAATAAGAAGGTATAATATCCTCAGCTTGAGGTTTTACTTCCTCAATTTGCTGTACCAAAATTGGTGGTTCTGTAACTATGCCAATAAGGTTTTCGCTAGCAAAACACAAAACAGAATGTCCTGCATTTATGGGAATTTGAAATAACCCATTACTAGTAGATTCTTGCTTGTAAGCACGAGCTACAATAATTTTCAATAGATTATGGAGTAAAGGTGCATCTGATTTTAAATAAACGGTGTATTCATGTCCTCCAGCTAGAAGAAGCTGAACTTTGACATCTTTGGATTCTAGTGGCTGCGGGGCTGATTGCATAAGTTTTAGCTCTCATAATTCATGACATGAACTAATACCAATTTGAAAAAAGAATGGGACAGATAGGGTAGGGGATCTAGGCCTTGCGCCCCTACAGATTATAGATGTGTTGCAAAGATTTTTTGCATTGGTATAATGAATACAGCAGATTGCAGGTAAATGAGGTACAGATATTACAATGATTTTCAGGTAAATAGACCAGGTGGTAGGGGCGCAAGGCCTTGCGCCCCTACAAGGATCTGTTGTTCAAAGAAACGAAAATTGCTGTATGTTTTTGATTGATTATATATAGAAAATGCCGTAGTCAAGAGAACTACGGCATTTTTAAGATTAAATTAACAATTTAGTTTTCGTGTTTACCGAGCGTCAACGGCGTATTGAATCAGCAAGCTGAGGCGCTGGCGTAGAGTTTCTAAGCCTAAGCGTTGTCCTGCGGAAATAAAAACTGCTAGGGGAAACTCTTCTCGTGCTAGGGCGAGGGTTTCGCTAGTGACTTGATCAATTTTGTTAAAAACAACCAGCGCTGGCCCTGGAGTTATGGGCATTTCTGCTAAAATGTCTCTGACTGAGCGAATATGACTCAACCAGGCGGGATGAGATAAATCTACTAAATGCAGTAGGGCGTCGGCTTCTGTGACTTCCTCTAAGGTAGCGCGGAAGGCGTCCATTAGGGATGCAGGTAGTTCGTGAATAAATCCTACTGTATCTGTAATCAGAATCTCTTGGGGTTCTGCTGTCTCGGCGTTGGGTATCACCAGACGGCGTGTGGTGGGGTCGAGGGTAGCAAATAGCTGGTTGGCTGTGTAAACTTCGGCGTTGGTGAGGGCGTTCAGCAAGGTGGATTTACCGGCGTTGGTATAACCAACCAATGCGATTGAGGGAACTTCCCGATGTTGTCGCCGTTGTCGTAAACGGGAACGATGGGCCTGGAGCTGGTTCACTTCTTTTTGGAGTCGAGAAATGCGCTGCTGAATGGCTCGGCGTTCGGTTTCTAGTTTGGTTTCACCAGGTCCTCTTGTCCCAATACCACCCCCTAACCGGGACATCGCTTGACCTCTACCAGTGAGTCGCGGCTGCATATATTCCAACTGTGCTAGTTCTACTTGTAATTTACCAGCACGGGACTGGGCACGTTGGGCAAAGATATCTAGTATGACTTCGGTGCGGTCAACTACTCTGACACCAATTTGGGCTTCTAGGTTGCGGACTTGGGAGGGTGAAAGGTCGCGGTCAAAGACGACGAGATTAACTCCCAAGGTTTGGGCTGTGAGGGCGATTTCCTGCACTTTACCTTCACCGACTACGGTCTGGGGATGAATGCGCGATCGCTTTTGTTGTATTGTCTGTAGTACATCTCCCCCGGCTGTATCCACTAGCATGGCTAATTCCATGAGGGTGTCTTGGAATTGTTGCGGAGTCATTTCATCGGTGATTATTCCCACAAGTAGCACGCGATCATGGTCGGCATCTACTTCCTGGGCAATAAATTCCCGCTGAAATTCTGCTTCTAGGTTTTCCACCAAGTCGATAAAGTCTTGTTGGGCTAGATCATCCAAGCTGATAGGCGACGATATTCGCCAATTTGGAGATGGGATATTGCCCGACTCTACCTTAAATCCAGGAGTACTGGTAATCAAGGCGCGAGATTCTTGGGGTGTTAGGTGTGCTAAATAAGCTTCTTTGACGTAGCCTGTGGCGCCGCCTCCCCTCCGTGTAAAGCCTGCTCCAGTGATATTTAATACCACTAAAGCGTCTAAACGTTGCATCGCCATCGCTGTCATTGCCGCTTCATTAGGCGGTTCTGGCTTGAGATGGGTGGCAATACATCGAATACCGCTGAGTCGTTCGGCACCATAACGTGGCAATTCCAAGGGTGGAATTTGCGTTTGACGCGGTGTGCCTACCCCCACCCGAATCACTTGGCCGCGTCGGTTGAGGTAGGCACACACGGGCTGATTTAGTTCGGTGCTGATTGCTGCCAGACGCTGAGAAAAATCGGACGTAGTGATGGTATCGCCCGGTATGCGCTGGTGGTACAGCCGCTGTAGTTGTTTCAGCTGGCTGGACTTTAAACCTTGGAGATTTCCGTAGATAGTCTCTATAGGCGTATATGACCAGTGAATGGTCCCCCAAATCCTTCTTTATTCATTTTACAACACGGTTGGGGCTGTTAACTCTATCTTTTGGTAGTTGCTTTATGTATCAGTTTATGTTTTTGCTGGGCAGTGGAATTCGCTATTATACCAGCGGATTGCTTGACTTTTAAGACATTGGCTAGGATTCTCCTTGATATCTTGCACCAACTATGTCATCCACAACAAAAATCACTAAGTATTGATAATTTTTCGCTTTTCTCACAGTCCGCCAGGGACTATAAGTCCCTGTCTCATAGCTTAAGTCCTCTATAAGAGGACTAAAAACTGTATTTTCGTAAGGTAAGATGCATCACATATTTTTTGTGGATTCATTGTTTATGCGTAAAGGTGCAAGATCTGAGTTGAGGACTTACGCTAGTGTCACATTTAAATCAAGAATGGTGCGTGACGCCACAAGTTCTATAACTGGGTAGGTAGAATATTTATCGCAGCGTCACGCACCCTACGATTATTAACCGACTGTCCCCTGACTTTGAAACAATGGTGCGTGACGCCACAAGTCCTATAACTGGGTAGGTAGAATATTTATCGCAGCGTCACGCACCCTACGATTATTTCCTCAAAAAAAGAAAAATTGTGGTCATACCCTCTATCCCGATATTTAGAGATAGATGCTATGAGTGTTTAAACTACCTTGGCTGACGCGATCGCAAGTAATACCAATTCTATGTGAGGTGGCGCTATATTCGCCCTCACACTAGAAGCCACTGGCTGACAAATAAAGCCCACCGTTCCTGCAGAATGCTCCGCGAATGTGGGCTAATTAGGCACATCTTCATCCAGAAACGGTATAACAATTAATTCTCAATCAATTCTTGCAGTGACGATAGTTTTCATAACTTCTCAAGTATCTAACACTACTCGTGTTTACCATATTTTTGTATGATGTATTCCACCAATTTTTCTTATAATTCATCCTTCAAAGGATCAATACCCTACCGATTATTTAGTCGCCGGCAAATGTTCCCGGCACGTCATGATACACTGTGGCGAATCGAACAGGGAGCGGTTCGGACTTTAACCTGGAATGCTGAAGGAACATTTATTCCTCTGGGTTATTGGGGTTCTGGGGATTTGATTGGTTCTCCTTTATCCAGGGTCAAGCCATATCAAATTCAATGTCTGAGCAATGGTGACTTAGGAACCTATATGCTCGTGGGCTTTCTGCTTCTATTGCTGTAATTTGGAAGTATGATAAAACTTTAAACAAAATATAGTCTAGCATAGTCAGATATAGTCTAAAAGACAGTCCTAATGAAATTATCTGATTATGCTAAAACCTTGGAGATTTCCTACCTTACCGCTTGACGACATTACAAAGCAGGTAAAATACCATATCCAACAGAACAACTTCCCACGGGTACGGTAATTGTTGATGACGACCCGAAAAAGATATCAGGGCAAAGCGCAAAACCGAAAAAATTGTAGAAGCCTTAAATTCTCCAACAGATTGATTAAGTTTTCTAGTCAAGCATATCTTACTGGATCTTGAATGATATACTAATTTCATTGCCAAAGTTGATCAATACTTTGACTACGCTCAGTATAAATATGCGTCAAGTAGAAAAGCACATAATCAAAGAAGGACATGACTGGTTTGATTATTGTAGTGACATTACCACTATTTCTCGGCAGCTTTACAACACTGCTCAATTCACTCAGCGTCAAGGTTTTTTTTATGGTTGGGGAACTCAATCACAAGCTAGCTTAGACACTTTATTTAAACAAAATGAGAACTACAAAGCCTTGCCCGCAAAAGTAGCTCAACTCGTATTAAAACAGAATGCAGATGCGTGGATTGCTTACGACAAAGCATTAGTGGCTTACAAACTTGAACCAACTAAGTTCACTGGTAGACCAAAACCACCTAATTATGTTGATGATAAAAACTTAGTGAAATTCAATAATCAAGCAATTGGTAAAAGAGAATTTAATAAAGGTTTCATTATCCCGTCAATGTCGCCAATCAGAATCCCGGTAAAGCCTGGACTAAAGTTTGAGGACTTGTGTGAGGTACGAATTATCCCAAAAACTGGATGCTTCGTTATCGAAATAGTCTATGAAATTACCGAGTTGTCAGAGTTTTTTTGTAGTTTGAATCCTGAACTGAATGCGGCGATAGATATTGGTTTAGATAATCTAGCGACGATTGTTTTCAACGACTTGAGCGAACAGCCAATTATCGTAAACGGGAAACCATTAAAATCAGCCAACCAATTTTATAACAAGCAGATTGCCAAGTTTCGAGGTTTTCTGCCTCATGGTAAAGCTAAATCAAGGCGAATCGCAAATATCGTCCGCAACCGTAATCAATTTATAGATTCATATTTGCATCAATCCACAAAAATGATTGTGGATGAACTTCTATCTCTTGGTGTAACTCACGTCTCAATCGGGAAAAACGAACAATGGAAAACACGTCTTAATTTAGGTAAACGTACAAACCAAAGCTTTATTCAAATACCACATGCTAAATTTATCGAAATGCTGACTTACAAATTAGTTAGAGTCGGTATTACCGTTAAGGTAGCAGAAGAATCTTACACAAGTAAGGCTTCAGCGATTGATTGGGACATCATCCCAACTTATCAACCTAACAACAAGATCAAGCATGTATTCTCAGGAAAACGTGTCAAACGTGCGTGGTATATCAGTAAAGATGGTTTGAAGATTCATGCTGACGTGAACGCAGGCTACAACATCGGCAGAAAAAGTAATCCTGAAGGGTTTGACTGTCTCCAGTCTATTCTAAGGGATAGGGGGTGTCTGGTAGTACATCCAAGGCGGATAACTCCACTATTTAAGCGTGTCCATGCTGAAAGTAGAGTTGCTTAAAGCTAAATTGCATAAGTCTGACTATATTTGACTATGTGATTTGGAACTATATTGATTTGAAACATATCTGTCATAGGGGCGGTGTTTCCCCGCCCTGGTCTGGAAAATATTGAGAGAATTGCCCAAGATTATGGAAAATTCAGCAGCGATCGCGCCAGCAGATGCATCTCTACCCAATCATACGGCACTTGGCTCGAAGGAAGTTGTCGGTAGTGATTTTGATCGGGCGATGATGCAACGATGTTTAACACTCGCCCGTCGTGCTTTGGGACGCACTTCGCCAAATCCCCTGGTGGGGTCTGTAATTGTCCAAAATGGGGAGATTATCGCCGAAGGGTTTCATCCCCGTGCTGGTGAACCCCATGCGGAAGTTTTTGCTTTGAGGGCTGCAGGCGATCGCGCTCGTGGTGCGACAATTTATGTGAGTCTGGAACCTTGTAATCACTATGGACGCACTCCCCCTTGCTCGGAAGGCTTGATTAATGCTGGGGTGGCTAAGGTGGTGGTGGGTATGGTTGACCCTAATCCACTGGTAGCTGGTGGTGGAATTGCTAAGTTACGGGCTGCTGGTATTGAAGTGGTGGTAGGTGTGGAACAAGAAGCCTGTCAGCAAATCAATGAAGGTTTTGTTCATCGCATTCTCTACAAGCGACCTTTGGGGATTTTGAAATATGCCATGACTTTAGATGGTAAAATTGCTGCTACCTCTGGTCATAGTGCCTGGGTGACAAATCAAGACGCCCGCAGCGAAGTACATCAACTACGGGCTGCTTGCGATGCTGTGATTGTTGGCGGTAATACGGTCAGACAGGATAATCCTTATTTAACTAGCCATGAGGTAGGCTCTCATAATCCTTTGCGGGTGGTGATGAGTCGCCAGATCAATTTGCCCGAAAATGCTCGATTGTGGCAAACTGCAGATGCTCCCACCTTAGTGTTGACAGAGGTGGGGGCTAATCCGGAGTTGCAAAAATTGTTGCTCAAACAAGGGGTGGAAGTAGTGGAATTTACATCACTCACACCAGATATAGCAATGACTCACTTGTATGAGCGGGGTTTTTGTAGCGTGTTGTGGGAATGTGGTGGTAATCTAGCTGCCAGTGCGATCGCTCAAGGGGCAGTGCAAAAAATTCTGGCCTTTATTGCTCCTAAAATTATTGGTGGTAGTCAAGCTCCGACACCTGTAGGAGATTTGGGTTTTACTTCCATGACTGAAGCATTACCTCTAGAACGTGTACGTTGGCGCGTGGTCGGTTCTGACTGCTTAGTTGAAGGTTATTTGCCCCAAAAAACCCCATATTAACAGTCATCAGTCATCAGTCAACTATCGACTAATTATTGGTAATTTACTTATCCTTAAGACTGGCGCTCATAAGCAAGATCACGTATAAGCGCCAGTCGAGATTGAATGTAGTCACTCAGAAAATCGGTTTCCTTGGGATCTAACAACGCTTGGGTGTTGGTTTGTTTCACCAACCACTGCACTAAACTTGCATCATCAAGATGCAAGAGTGTATTGGTGTGGGCGGTTTCAACCACAGACCAAAGCTGACGCATAATTATAGGAGTCATCCGACCTCAATCTAAGTTAATAGTTAGCTCTTTTCAGATTACACAATTCTGGCAGCCGATCAAGGCATAAATGTAGAAGCTGAGATAACTATTATTAAAAGCTTAATAAACTGATTTATAAGTTTATGAACATTAAGAATCGGAAAGTTAAATTGTTAAATTTTAATACTTTACCTGAGAGTTAGGCTATCACTCGATTCATTGGCGGTTTGATCACAAATTGCATTGGTATTGATTGTTAGTTGGAATACAATCGGAACTAGGTCGGCTATTGAAGCGTACTGGCTAGGGTCGTCATTTGTCATTCGTAATGTAATGGTTTGAGTCCTGTTTACGTTTCGTAATATAGTTCGGTTTATTCTCGCTGAGTTAGTTAAATTGGCTGGTAGATATACTTATTATAGCTACAAGAAATGACAAGGTTAACTGGCAGGTGCTGGAATTTGAATTGAGGAATTAAGGGACTACCAAAAAATAAATTACCCAATATTTAGTCCGTAGGGTGGGTCAGTACAATTCTCGCTGCTGACGCACCCTACAAGTTGGTCATTTGTCATTGGTCAGGGTTTTGAGGATATTTACGTTTCGTAATATAATTCTGTTTATTTCCACTGACTTAATTACGAATTGTTAATCATCTTCATATTCAACCCAGCTATTAGGTGTTTCGGACACCCTGACTTTGAGTTGTACGCCTGATGGTACTCGTTTGCGAGTTTCATCATAAATATATTTGGCAATCATCTCAGCAGTTGTTTCATATTCTGGAGGTAAAACTTCGTTAAGAATACAGTGGTCTAGCCCTCCTTTGGTTACATCTTGCTTTGCCCAACGTAATGTTTTAAAATCAGCAACCATGACTGAGTGTGGGCAATATTCTGAAGAGTGCAACTTTGATGATTTGGCTTCGATTTGGACTTTATAAGTATGCCCATGCATCCGACCACAAGGACCATTGTAATCCTTGATGTAGTGGGCGCTATCAAATGTAAATTCTGTGGTTAGTTTCCATTTTGGCATTTTGATATTACCCAGTTGTCATTGTGTTCTAAACCCGAATTGGTTGGCAATATAATGTATTTTATATCGCCATGTATTGCTACCAATTCCTTAATCATACGGATGCATTCCCTAGTCGGCGCCACGGGTGCATAGACCAGTAGCCCGCGTGCTTCTAGCTTCACTACAGTCATGCGAATTGGTACGATAGTGTAGAGAATGCCTTGAAGCTGATCAATTGTCCAGATAGTATCTTTGACTACTTCAGTGCAGAGCGATCGCCGTTTCCCGTAGGGATATAGTGGTACAGCAGGCCAAAACGGCCATCCCCAATCGTGGGGATGGCTGCTGGGTTCCAACCCTGACGCCTGCGGCTGGACTGTCGATTTACCTCCCTGTGGGTTCATTGCTTTTGATCCAAAGTGTGGTTCTATCCAATTTTTAGCATTGGAATGCTTGTCTTGCTGGCGTTTATCTGGACTATCGTCAAATGAAGCGTCATAGTATCAGCTCCCTGTGAGCAACTGTAGGGGCGGCTTGATTGCACTTTTGCTGTCAGTTGTCAGTTTAGGGTTGTTTGATTGTTGTAAATTGCGATCGCGTGACTTCACAATTGTTTACCGAATCCAGAAAAAGTCAGAAATGGGTTACGTAACAATTAGTTACATTGGCTTTTAGCAAGGGTTGTAGGAGCCAATGCTGTTCACCCTATTGCTCGGTCGCACTTAGTCAAACCTCCTGACAATTTGCATCAAGATAGCTTCAAGCCTTTCTAATGCCGCGTTTGTAGTTCTTTGGTTTGCTTCTACATTTCGCTGGTGTTGCTCAAAGTTTTGCTGGTGTTGCTCAAAGTTTTGCTGATGTTGCTCAAAGTGTCGTTGCTGCTGTTCGTGGCTATCGCGTAACTCTAGCAACACATCATCTAAGATGGCGCTACGAGCTAGTACAGAATTTACATTGCTGGTTAAGTTGGCAACATTATCGGTAAGGTTATCTAGCTTGTTGGTTAAAGCCGCGATCGCTTGGGTGTTTTGTATCGCTAGCAACTGCATTGCTAGTAATTGCTGGTCAATGTTGCTTGGCGGCTGTGGTATGTCTGTCATGCTGCTCCCTTATCCTTACCTGATTCGCTTTCAGTTTCTTGTATCCAGTTTTCTACCAATTCAACTAAAACCTCATTCATACTGACCTGCTTGAGAGCGCAGAGGGATTTAAATTTTGCTCTCAAAGATTCAGGCATAAACATTTTGTAGGTTACTAGCTTTTCTTTAGTCACAACACATTTACCAGATTTATCTACCTGCAATTATCCCTTTAAGGACAAATCAAGTCATTAGGGTAAATGGGTGTATTGTGTTATTAGGGTGGTTAGGGTTACAATAGCACTATAAGCAGAAATCGATCAACAACCACCTACTCGCTGGTGTTGCTCAAAAGCAATAATGTAAGCTTATTTTGCTTTTTCAGCAACCCCTAATTAGGGGTTGCTGAATAAAGGTGTAATGCAGCCCAGGTAAGGAATTCCAGTCTTTTTTCACCAAGCAAGTGCAAGGTTATAACATCTAAAGTCTCAAAACCCTTGCACTTTCGTTAGCGAGCGCTGGGTAAATTTGGAACCTGAGCAATGAAACAACCATTTTGCAACCTGTGTGGCTTCTAGATTCGCTTTAGAGACTTATTCAGCAAGCCCTAAATAATATTTGCTTACGTGGGATGTCAAGAATTATTTTGAGCGAGAAACTGCTCTATCTAATATCATTTTAACATCGGCTGGATTTCTAGATATATCTCGTTGCCAAAAACCAAAGCCACCATGTTGATTAACCGCTTTAATCCACTGAGCTAAAAACGCGCTTTTCGCTTGATCTTTCTGGGTATATTTGCCTTTAGTTTCTAAAATCAAGAAACTACCACTTTTTAATTTAATAATAAAATCTGGTCTATACTTGTGAACAATTCCGTCAAAGATATAAAGAATTTCAAATCCCAAATGATCATTCTTAACCCAAGCCTCAACATTGGGATTTCTATCTAGTTCAAATGCTTCACTAGCTTCCCATGTACTATCAAAAATACAGCAATTTATGTGTGATTTCCGCGTGTATTCATGAGGCTTACCTGTATACCAGGGACGCATATCACCAGTAGAACGGATAGGATGATCTGGATCAAAAACAGGTTCAATTGCTTCTGTATTGTCTAAATAAATAGCGTTCCAAATATGCTGAACTACCTTTCTTAAATTCAGAGTAATCAGAATCCGCCGACGCATTTCATCTAAGTTAAATAGTGGAGGATTAATTAGAATTAAATCTGAATTAATAAATTTTTCTACTAATCTAATCAGGTTCCCCAATAAATACTCTCGATTCCCTTTCCAGCCGGGTTTCATTTGTTCAAAGATATCCCTAGCAGTCTCAAAGGCAATTTTCTGCATCCGAAATTTGCGTCCTAAATCTTCTAGATCAATTTCTTTTATTTTTGTAACATCTGGTTTACCATCAACAACTGGTGCTACTTCAGCTAGTGTACTGTTATCAAAAGCATCTAACTCTAAAGGCTCAATTTGACTGAAATTCAGTTTAAGTTCAGGCTTATAAATATAATCAATTCGGATAATATTGGGAAAGCTAATTTCAAACTGTTGCTTTTCGGGATCGGGTTTAACTTCAGTTTTAGGTTGAGGGGGTGGAGGTGTTGTTTCTTCACTAGATTCATGGGGAATAAAGGTGAAGGGAACACCAAAAATATTCACATATTCTGGTTCTAGTAAATTTGTTTCTGGGTTAACATCGTAAGCTGTTCTTCTCAAGCCTCTACCCACAACTTGTTCACAGAGGAGTTGGCTAGTGAATGCTCGAATACCCATAATATGAGTTACTGTTTTAGCATCCCATCCTTCAGATAGCATCCCAACTGAAATAACATTTTGAATTTGCTCACCTGGTTTACCAACTTGACCAACTGTATCAACTTTTTGTCTTAAAAGTTCTGCTTGTTGCTGTTTAGTTAACTTGGGAGCAATTTCTTCATCAGATGTATCGTCTTCATTAATATCTGTAGTTTTGTATTGTATTTCAGAAGTTTCTTCTTGAGATTCTGCCATTTTCAGAACATTAGAGTCTATATGCAGAGTGCGTTCTGGAATGCAAAGTTCTTCTATTTGAATTTTATGATGATTGAAGGCATAATTAATTCGGGCTGCGGTTTCAGTACGATTAGCAACAGAAATCATTACTGGAGGAACTTTATGTCCCGCTTGCTCCCAAGATTTAGCTGTTTCTAACCAGTCTTTACCTAACAAATAATAAGCATTAGTTAGTAAATCTGGTAAAGATTCATTTGGTTGTGCTTTGCGATTGAAATCATCTTTAACTTCAGCATCGTTATATAAATGATAATAACGAGATTTAAAGTCTTTGAGGTTAAGTCTACCATCATCACGAATTACAACACGAGGAGTTTTAACTAAGCCTGATTCAATGGCATCGTTTAACCCAAAATCACTAACAATCCAGTCAAATAAAGCTTCTTCCGAACTTCTTTTACCAGAAGGTACAAAGGGTGTGGCAGAAAAATCAAAACAGGTGATTATTCCTCTAGCTCTGTGGATGCGATCAAGTCCACCAATCCATTTTGTTGCTTCCTCTATATCTTCTTTACTAAGACCTTTTATTTTGGATTCAGCAGGAATACGCCAAGCATGATGCGCTTCATCATTAATGACTAAAAGATTGCTAAAACTTGCAAGTTCACCTAAAACATCTCTGACATAAGCTTCATCACTTTTTGTTCCACGTTTATCTACTCCCTTCTTTTTCTCAATCTGTTCTTCAGTTTCCCAATTGAGAACGTGCCAATTACGAACTAAAACTTTACCCTGACGTAGTTTATCTAATAAGCCAAGAGGAATAATATTGAAAATCTCATAGTAATTGTTTTCAGTAGAAGGAATTAGAACTTGTAGGCGATTTTTAACTGTTAAACCAGGTGCTACAACAAAAATGGCTTTGGAAAAGCGATTATCTTGAGGATAGGTGACTTTGTTAAGGATTTGCCATGCAATCAACATTGCCATGACGATGGTTTTTCCTGAACCTGTGGCCATTTTGCAGCAGAGACGTTTAAATGCTCCACCATCAGAAGGAATATCAATACCAATTTTTTCCGATGGATGAGATTCAATAAGCCAGATTAAGGTTTCTATTGCTTCTAATTGACAGAAAAAGAAGGGAAA
Source organism: Gloeotrichia echinulata CP02 (assembly GCA_038087035.1). Classification (NCBI taxonomy): domain Bacteria; kingdom Bacillati; phylum Cyanobacteriota; class Cyanophyceae; order Nostocales; family Gloeotrichiaceae; genus Gloeotrichia; species Gloeotrichia echinulata. The sequence continues at coordinate 6,819,347 of CP051187.1, forward strand.
TTCACGTTCTTCTGGATTGTGCCAGTGTTCTAAGAGACGTTTTGTAACGCCTGTAACACCGAGATATCCATTTTCACGCCAAGCTTTGACACGCGCACGAATTTGATTAACTAGAGGAATTTCAATGAATTTACCAGGATCATCGAAGGATTTTGAGTTTTGAGAAGCGATAGTATAACCTGCGGGTCTTCTGCCATCTTCAAGTTTAAAACGACGAGTTTGGTGATTGTACTGCCAGTATTTTTTTGGCTCATTATAGGGGGAGTTTATAATAAGCTGGTGAATTTTTGATTGAGATATCATAGCTTCTTTCAACATTCCCTAACAAGGATTTTAAATCTTTAATTTCTATTTATGCAATAAGTATCATGTGCTGACTCAGAATTCATTAATTGAATTTTTTTTAGCCGATTTTTTTTAATTTCTTTATTGAGGGCTGAAGAATTATTCAAAATGTCTACACTATCATTAGTAATCAAATCAGCAGTAGTTAAAGCAGCAGTAGCTACAAGACATCTATCAACACTTTTGGTTTGATCATTAATAATCTTTTCTATTCCATTCCTTAATTGCTCTGATGGTTCAATATCTATTATATTTTTTTCCTTAATTAAAATCCAGAACTGGAGAATTTGTTTTTCAAACCTTTGCTCCTCCATATTCTTGATTACCTCATCAAGCTTCCTTTTATATTCAATATCAATTTTACCTGCTTTGTCAATTTGCAGTTGATGTGTGGTTGCAAGTCTGGCAAGTAGGGAGTCAATATGCCTATTTACATTGATTTGTGGATTGAGAATATGGATAAACACACTGGTATCAATCACAATTGGTATAAATTGATTATTTTCTGTCATTTTTAAACCACTACATAATATCAATACTGAGAGCTTCTAAAATATCTGCTCCAAAAAATTCCATAGGAAGTCCTTTTTCAAAACTACCATCTGAGTTGATGTCTAAATTTTTTACTTGGACAAAACTATCTTTGGTGTAAAAATATGCGACTGTCACATCTTTTGAATTTAATTGTCCTCTTGCTATAAGTTTACGCAGCCTGATAATAATATTCTCACTATGTGTCTCAATGATGGATGGAACACCTCTTTCCGTCCATAATTCAGCAAAAAAAGAACCCATTGCTAGTTGTGCAGTGGGGTGAATTTGCGCTTCTGGTTGCTCAACAATTAGTAGTTGTCCTCTGTTAAGTAAAGCTCCTTGTACAAATATTGGTATACATTGACTAACACCAAAGCCAAAATCAGCTAGATAAGATTCTGCTCCAGTTGATTTGTTTTTTGCTCGAAATTCAGGAATAAAACCCTTTACTTGAGATTTGAATTTTACATCTTCAATATCTATAACAGATTCAATATGTCGTAAAACAAAATTTGCTTTTTCTCCACCATCAGTAAGCAAACGCTGTAAGTGAGGCATAGCATATTCACCTCTATGTCCAACATCATCAAGAGGTGGACTACCTAATATGACACTTCTTTCTGATTCTTCACGAACTGGAGAGAGATGTCGCATAGATATGATTTCATCTTTTACAACATCTAAATAGAGATTATCAAAAGCAGATTTTAGTATCTCTACTGGATCATTTGGAAGAGGGAATTTGAGAAATCTAGTGCGTCTAAGATTTGTTTCTTCTTTATGGAGAATTTTTTTTCCTCCTATTTCACAGGTAACTGTGTGTTTGGCTTTTTTCCCACTATAAGGAATACTTCCGGCAATGCAAAAATCAGCTATTGATTCCTCTGCGGTGATTTGTGAATCAACTTTTAGGCTAGTTGTTTCTCCTAGCGGGTCTTCAGTTGTAACTATTGAAAATGGGTTTAACTTAATTGAAAAATCAATACTATTATCTTCTATTTTTGGTATAGCTTTACTTTTTTGAAGTTCTTTTCTAATTTGTTGGATTCTAGGATCGGGTAAAGAATTAGTTTTGAGATTTAAACTAAATTGGAAACCATTGTTACGAGATTTAGTATTTTTTAAATCTTTAAAAGTACCAAGACTGACGTGCCGACCCTCAGTAGAAAAAAATTCACCTTCACTAGATTCACTAGATTCTAGAGTTTGCTGAAGCATAAGCAAAAACTTGATTAGTGTAGATTTTCCCGCACTGTTGCGACCAATCAAAATTGTAATGGGTCTGATACGAACATCTATATCTTGTTGAAATGCACGGAAATTTTTTAATTTAATATTAGTTAACATAGGTAACTTTCACTTGGTTAATCTTTCAAGTTAGCCGGATGATTTTTAGAGATTCAATTCCCCGATCATCAACTATTTTTACAGCAATACGCTGATAATTACCCATTTCAAAAGGTAATGAAACAGTTCCTTGATAGGACTCAATTAAATCTTCATCAATCTCGGCTTTAAGATTTCTGGCAAGACGTGACCAGCCATCTTTCTCTCCAGCCATTGGAAAGAATACTTGGCAAGGAAAAATGCTTCTACCGTCATAATCAGTATCTAGCATCCACATGGCAATTTTTTCCACAGTGCCAGATTCAATATTACCAGTTTTGGTGTTGTAGTAATCAAAACCATGAACTTCTACTTCCCATTTACCTGCATCTTCTCCTCTATGAATACGACGAAGTGCAACATCTGGTTGACCAATAAGCCAAAAACTCTCATTACTCGCACGTTTTTTCTTCAGGTCTTCTGTAAGTAGATCAGCATTCATTTGTACCTTTAGTAAGGTAACACCAGGCCAGTTAGTTTCATCAATGTCTCTTGCCGCTTCGGGGTCAAATTGAAAGGCAGCAAAAATAACTAATTTGGGTTTGGGTTTCTGGTTTTCTGCTTCTTGAATTGCCATTTCTACTTGGCGTTGATCTAGAGGAGCATATTTTGTGCCAAATGAAATAACAGCCCGCATTGGCTGTTCTTGAGTACCACTGTTGGTTTTTGAAATATTATTTTCTTGATTACTAGGTTTAGTTTCAGCATCAGCGTGAAGCCAACGGGTTCCTGGGAAAGGTTCAACCCTAGAAAATAGAATGTATTGACCACTTTTGCCCCGAATCCCTGTTTTTAGAAGTTCATCACACCATTCCGGCTGTCGTAATGTTTCTCCAGAACGAGCAATGGATTGATCTGCAACTTGTTTATCGGCAACCTCTTCGATATTATCAAGGGGTTTAACCGTTGGTGCTGGAACAGCTTCAACTGTAAAAGGCCCTGTAATTCTTACTTTTGATTTATCGACGAGAGGTTGATCATAAAGGGTTTCTTTATCCTTAGCAGCATATTTTTTTATCACCTTTTCAATTTCTGCTCTTGTCATTCCTTCTTTAATTTCTTGATTGTTGGCAATGGATTTTAGCGTAATACGTGATACTGTTTTATATTTGAAGTCATCACCCACACCTCCTTTTGGATTTTCCAATTCATAATAATCAAAAACTGCCGTCATCAACCTTTGTTTTGCAAGGGTAATAGCTACACGAGAAGTATCGCAAGTGATCCAACGTCTTCCCCACCTTTCTGCAACATGAGCCGTAGTACCACTACCACAGGTTGGATCTAGTACCAAGTCTCCCGGATCAGTTGTCATCAAAAGACAACGCTCTATTGCTCTATGATCAGTCTGTAGAACATAGATTCTCTGTTCTCCAAATCCACCTGGTCTTAAGTCTAACCAGGTACTATTTAAAGTCTTGTATGGAAACTCATCATGGTATACTTTCCATCGTAGCGATTTACCAATAGGATATAATCTTCCGGCAGCAGCTAAACGACTTAAACCTGTAAGAGTAGTTTGCCAGCCATATCTTGCAGGCGGTTCGTACTCAATATTATTAAATGTGTATTTGAATGAATTATCATTACCACGTCGCTGGGAAAATGTTGGCCATAGTCTACAAATACGACCTGCTGGTAATGGTTGCTTGCCTGTTTTTTGAGCTAGGGAAAGATCAATAAGTTCTCCATTTTCTGTCTCAACGCAAATATATCGCTCGTTTGGATTTTCTATAGGATCGCATTCTGTAAACAATTCCTTGTACTTGACCTGGCTGATATCTTTTGCAAACCATAGTAAGAAATCATTGACACCTGGTAATAATTTAGATGACTGACTGCTTGCTTTCATCAGAACAATTTCCATGCAAAAGTTATCACTGCCAAATACTTCATCCATTAAGCACCTTACTCGATGGACGTTTTCATCACCTATTTGCACAAAAATAGACCCCCGCTCATAGAGTAAATCCTTTGCAAGCCATAAACGATCACGCAAATAAGTTAAATAAGAATGAATTCCCCACTCCCAAGTATCCCTAAATGCTTTAATAGTCTCTGGTTCTTGAGTTAAATCTTCATCTTTTCTATCTTTTACATCTCGCTTATTTACAAACGGTTGAAAATTAGAACCGTATTGAATTCCATAGGGTGGATCTATATAAATCATTTGCACTTGTCCAGCCATACCTTCTTTTGCAAGTAGAGAATTCATTACTACCAAAGAATCCCCAGCAACTAGGCGGTTTGTCCAGTTATGTTTGTGCTTATAAAATTCAATAGCTTGTCGAATGGGCGGATTTTCTTCTGGAGTTTGAAATAATGAAAGTTGTTTAACCTTTTCATCCTTTCGCTTCTGCACTGCCTCAATAATCGTGCGCGGATCTATGCGTTCATGGACGTGAAGCGAAACTGTAGGCACTTCAAAACTGGTATGCTCTGCTTTACCAGCCCAAACTAACTGAGGGTCGAGGTGAGGATCATAGGCATACTTTTTAGCATCTTCTTCTGGATCTGTGTCTGGGTTAACTAGCCCAATTGGTGGGTTATTGACTCGTTGCTGGTTTTCGTGTTTGTATTGCTCAATCTCTCTTTGCTCTGGTTTTTTCTGTCTTGCCATATCAATTTACCTTGCCTCAGAGCTTCCAATTTACAATCTATTTTGACTTATTAGATCAATTAGTTGAAACTTTTGCAATTTAGCGGTTCAGATTGCTTGCTACTTGCTGATAAATTTCGTCCAACCACACCGGAATCACAGCTTTACCTTCATCTAGGGATGCGATCGCTCTTTTTCTATCAAATTTGTCGATTGCCAAATTAAATGACCACTTGCCAAATTAATGTCCACAACAATATTGACTCCTAAACCCTTGCTATGTAAGGGTTTTGTTATTTTAGCCTATATTTAGCCTGTTCAACATCAATTGACAAAATAACTGTCCGAGTTTAAATATTTGACAAATTAGTTGTCCTCTATTAAAACTTGTGATTTTTCCAACCCTTACTTTATTTGACAAATTAATTGTCCTTCAATATAGTATAATTCAACTATGTTTGTAATAAACATATATGATAGAAAGACAAAATGATAAACTCGATGACGATAAAATAGAAAGTAGTGAGATTATCACTGAACTATCCGCCAGTGATAAAGAACTATTGGAGTTGATCCAAAAACTACTCGAACCATGCGATGCCTGCGGCGGGCGTAGCCATCGCCAAACTTACGGACAAAGGCAAAGGGAGATAGCGTCCAAACTGGGTAAGTCAGTGCGAACAGTACGGAGACTGGTGAAAAAATGGGAAGAACAAGGATTAGCTGCACTTCAAACCACTGAACGGGCTGACAAAGGCAAACACCGGATTGATGCTGAGTGGCAAAAGTTCATTATCAATACCTATAAGGAAGGAAATAAGGGTAGTAAACGAATTACTCCTCAACAGGTTGCGATCAGAGTACAAGCAAAAGCAGCAGAATCGGGTGATGAGAATTATCCCAGTTATAGAACGGTTTATCGAGTTCTACAACCGATTATTGATGAACAAGAGCAAAAAGCCAGTGTTAGAAGTCGTGGTTGGCGCGGTTCTCGACTATCACTGAAAACCCGTGACGGACTAGATTTGTCAGTAGAACACAGCAATCATATCTGGCAGTGTGATCACACTCGTGCTGATATTTTACTGGTGGATCAACATGGTGAACTTTTAGCTCGTCCTTGGCTGACAACGGTGATAGATACTTACTCCCGTTGCATCATCGGAATTAATTTAGGTTTTGATGCACCAAGTTCTCAGGTTGTAGCTTTGGCATTACGTCATGCCATATTACCCAAAAAATATGGATCAGAATACGGACTACACGAGGAATGGGGAACTTACGGGAAGCCGGAACACTTTTTCACTGATGGGGGTAAAGATTTTCGCTCTAACCATTTGCAACAGATTGGTGTGCAGTTAGGATTTGCTTGCCATTTACGAGATCGCCCCAGTGAAGGCGGTATTGTAGAACGTCCCTTTGGTACATTAAATACTGATTTATTTTCTGCTTTACCAGGATACACAGGCTCAAATGTGCAGGAACGTCCAGAGCAAGCTGAGAAAGAAGCCTGTCTAACTTTACGAGAATTAGAACGTCTTTTAGTACGCTATATCGTAGACAAATATAACCAAAGTATTGATGCTCGTTTGGGTGATCAAACTCGTTATCAAAGGTGGGAAGCTGGGTTAATTGTTGCCCCCAGTTTAATCTCAGAAGAAGATTTGCGTATTTGTTTGATGAAGCAAACTCGACGCTCAATTTACAGGGGTGGATATCTGCAATTTGAAAATCTCACCTATCGGGGTGAAAATCTGTCTGGTTACGCGGGGGAAAGCGTGGTGTTGCGATTTGATCCCAAAGACATTACAACTATCTTGGTTTATCGCCAAACAGGTTCTCAAGAAGAATTTTTAGCTCGTGCTTATGCTCAAGATTTGGAGACTGAGGAATTGTCTCTGGATGAGGCTAAAGCCATGAGTCGCAGGATTCGACAAGCAGGTAAAGAGATTAGCAATCGTTCGATTTTGGCTGAGGTAAGAGACAGAGAAACTTTTGTTAAGCAAAAGAAAACGAAAAAAGAACGCCAAAAAGAAGAACAAGCTGTAGTTCAAAAAGCCAGCAGTGAGCGAAGTCGAACTGCTAAAAAAACTGTGATTGTTGAACCAGTAGAAGAAATAGAAGTGGCATCTGTGGAAAGTGCTTCAGAACCAGATATGCCAGAGGTTTTTGATTATGAACAAATGCGCGAGGATTACGGGTGGTAAATCATGACTTTACAACAAGCCCAAAGTGTTGCTCAAGAATTAGGTGATATTCCCCAAAATGATGAGAAATTACAAGCAGAAATTCAGCGATTGAATCGGAAGAGTTTTATTCCTTTGGAACAGGTGAAAATGCTCCATGATTGGTTAGATGGCAAGCGACAATCACGGCAGTCGGGTAGGGTGCTAGGAGAGTCAAGAACGGGTAAAACTATGGGTTGTGATGCCTACAGACTCAGGCATAAACCTAAACAAGAGCCGGGAAAACCGCCAACTGTGCCTGTTGCTTATATCCAAATACCGCAAGAATGTAGTGCTAAGGAGTTATTTGCCGCAATTATTGAGCATTTGAAGTATCAAATGACTAAGGGAACGGTTGCAGAGATTAGAGATAGAACGCTGCGGGTTCTCAAAGGGTGTGGGGTGGAAATGCTGATTATTGATGAAGCTGATCGTTTTAAACCCAAGACTTTTGCGGAAGTGCGAGATATTTTTGATAAGTTGGAAATTGCGGTGATTTTAGTGGGTACTGACCGATTAGACGCTGTAATCAAGCGAGATGAGCAAGTTTATAACCGTTTTCGTGCCTGTCATCGCTTTGGTAAGTTTTCTGGAGAAGATTTTAAGCGCACTGTGGAGATTTGGGAAAAACAAGTTTTAAAACTGCCTGTTGCTTCTAATCTTTCCAGTAAGGCAATGTTGAAGACTTTGGGTGAGGCAACTGGGGGTTATATTGGGTTGCTGGATATGATTCTCAGGGAGTCGGCTATTCGGGCTTTGAAGAAGGGATTAGCAAAGATTGATTTGGAAACTCTAAAGGAAGTAACGGCGGAGTATAAGTAATGGAAGTTGGGGAAATCAATCCTTGGTTATTTCAGGTAGAACCATATTCGGGAGAAAGTCTGAGTCATTTTTTGGGGCGCTTTCGACGGGCAAATGATTTAACAACTACTGGTTTAGGTAAGGCTGCTGGAGTTGGGGGTGCAATATCCAGATGGGAAAAGTTTCGGTTTAATCCTCCTCCTTCTCGGCAGCAGTTGGAAGCATTGGCTGTTGTAGTGGGGGTTGATGTCGATAGGTTAGTACAGATGTTACCACCTGCTGAAGTAGGAATGAAAATGCAGCCTATTCGGTTATGTGCTGCTTGTTATACTGAGTCACCATGTCATAAAATTGAATGGCAGTTTAAGGTGATTCAAGGGTGCGCGAGCCACAATTTAACCTTGTTGTCAGAATGTCCAAACTGTGGGGCAAGATTTAAGGTTCCAGCAGTGTGGGTGGATGGTTGGTGTCAGCGATGTTTTCTGACTTTTGCCGATATGGTCAAACATCAAAAGTCTATTGATTACTAAGTTTGTGCAATATAGTATTCAAATTTTAGCCACTAATAATCCCTCCTTGCTTTACTGGAAAAAGTTAACAAGGGGGGATATTTTATGTTTCAACAAATAAGAGAATTTACTACAAATTAAATTGGCTACCAGAATGATCGAATTATGGGGTAATTTGCTCTGGTTCCTCGACTGCCGGATTAAAAATGATTGTGAAAGTTGCACTTGGTATGAGTCTGTGCAGAGCTTTTGAATGAGCCTCTGCGTCACTGCGGCGACGAAAACGAGCAACTATCTGGTGTTGCATACTAGGAAAATGGCGGACAATACACCAAGGATTTAACTTTTCAATGTAGGACACAAAACCCTCCTGACAATACCTATGATTTAGCTGGTGAATTGGAGTTGGTGGTTTAAAGATTTCCAAGACTAAAGCCACCCTACTGTGAGAGTGGCTGGTGAAAAAATGTGGTTCTTGCGTACTTAACGTGCTAAATTTTTAATTACAGTCGATAACTTTGTTTTAAAATCAAGGCTTACAGGCGCTTATAGCCAAAATTTTAATCATCAGACCTAAAAGGCAGTAAATAATGGCTGTCATCTTATCCCAGCAAGGAGTTCAAGCTTATTTTTCAACATATTTAGCACGCTAAGTACGCAAGAACCCTCTAAACCTTCTTCAAAAAATCCTCCTGGCCATGCCTTAACGAGTTCGCCTCTCTTGTTCAAAGGCATTTCGCGCACTACACTACCTTTACTATCTGTGTCTACAAACAACACAGAAACATCTTCTGGTCGCACAGGTAGACAACCTTCTGGGAGTTCGTTATTAAAGGTTTCTCTCATCCGTCGCATAATTCGCAGAAGTAAATGCTCACTGTGAGTTTCCAGTATAAAAGTATTTTTTTGTCCTCCAAGTGCAGACTGAATGAACACATCCCCTAGTTCTGCTTGCAGTTTTGGATGTAAATGAATCTCCGGTTGTTCAATGGCAACTAACGCATCAGATAAACCATAGCAAGATACGAGAATGGGGATTACTTGACTAATACCAATTCCTACGTCGCGGTGACTAACTGGTGTTTTAGTTCTTTTGTCAATTAGGACTAAATCTGAAATGCGATCGCCTCCTGAAGCTATCTCCTGTACCCAAGTTTCTGATAAGCTATCAGTATCAGTGAGCATGGAAACCAGTTGTTCAACTTCGGGTAGAACACTATCAGAATTCAGGTCAATATCCGCAGCTTCAAAATCACCTCTGAGACGTTCAATCTCTTCTTGAATATCACTCCCAAATCCAGCAGCATGAACAATCAGCTTAGTGGTTAAATCGTGTAAACTTTTGGCAATGCGCGGGTAAAGTTCAGTTGCAAGTTGAGAATCTGGTAAAAGACTACGCACTACTAGCTCATAAGGGGATTTCATCCTGTTGCTATCTCCCAGCCAAGCATTCACCTTTTGACGAACTTCAGCATTATTTAGGAGGATGTCCCAAGCATAACCACCGCCAGCATACCAGTTAGCATCTTGCTGCCGAGAAAACGCAAAATGTCGAGGTGGGTAGGTGCGAAATGGCCCTAAATATCTGAGTTTTCCAATATCTCGTTCTACAGTCTCGGTAATTACTCCAATCAATTCGCTGAGTCTGTAAGGGAGAATCAGACGCACCGTGTCAGTTAAATCCTCTTGTTGTCCTGGCTTGGGATTAAGTTTGGTAATTGATATGTCCCCGTCATCTCCAACTTGAATTTTTGTTGGTAGTAAGCGAGAAACTCGTGCTGTAATTTCAGGAACAAGTTCATCGATCGCTTTCTCAATTTCCTCCCGATCCTCTGGAGTTACTTTCAGGGTAAATGTATTCGCCTCTAAAATTGCTTGAATCAAGTTGCTGAGAATTGGGTGTTGGTAATCGAGGCGATCTAACTGAAGTTTTCCTTGAGGGCGAGAACTCATGCTTAAAACTCGTCTGTCATCGGCTTCAATAAAGAAAGACCGTACTCTTACCCTTCCTTTTCCTAAACGAGTACCAATCCCAACACCTACAGTCAGCTTTTTGATTGGTTGTAACAGATCAATTAAACCTTGATCTGGTGTATTTAGTTGTTTAGGGTCAATATCTACTGACCACTCTACCTGACTACGGCGATCGCGTTTATGAACATATTGCCCAAAACCTCCCAAATCAACAGAATCACCCCCGGCTTCTGTGCGGTGTATGTCCAATTCCCCATTTTTAATTGCGTGATGTGCTAACAAAAGGCTGTGAATGATGCTGGATTTTCCTGAACTGTTAGCTCCAAAAATCAAGGTGAGGGGACGAAGCAGGATGTATTGTTGATCAGCGAAAGCTTTGAAGTTACCGACTCGTAGAGCAGTTAAGGCGTTGGATGTTAATAATTTTCTTTTTGGTAATTTTGTGGTATAAGAATTAGCAACCAGTTCCAGACGGGCGTGAGTTACTGTCTTGAGAGACACAGGGCTATTGACTTGTAGGGAAACATCATTTTCTAGTGATGCTATAGCTAAACCTAAAGACATCGTTTTAGTTCCACCCGTGTAGTCTGCGTAAAGGTTAATTTCTGGTTGTAACTGTTTTAACCTAATAATGCTTGCTACTGCCACTTCATAGCATTCAGTTAAGTCATCGGGGTTTTGAATAATCTTTAGATCGCGCTCTGGCTGAAAGCGATCGCCTAACTCCACTAGCTTAGGAATGTTTGGGTATCTTTTAACAACATTTCCGTGAATAATTTCGCAAGGAAGCCCTTCGCCTATAACTTGGGATTTATACTTTTCGCTACATAAAAATACAACCTGATCCGGTTTTATATGCTGAATTGCTTTAACAATAGGTGTGGGAGATTTTCCAACTGTTACTAAGAGAATTTTTTTAGACATATAAATATTAATGAGCTAGTATTGTCACAATAGGGAAAGCTGCTGAGAGTCTTTGTTATCCGTCAAATTGAGGGCTTTTGCTTGTTCTTCCATTTCTGGGCTCTTGCGTACTTAGCGTGCTAAATTGATAGGATAATGCCAAGAAAGTAAAGCTCTAATCTCAAAATTACGAAAGTTTCTAAATCCAAATCCACTTCGCTTTATTAACTTCAGTTTATTATTTATTCCTTCTACTACTCCACTGGTAGTCCTTCGTTCAAAATATCCGACTATTTCTCCAAACCACCGTTTAATTGTCTGCACACTTCTTTGATAATATGGTTCAGCTTTTTTTAACCAATTGATTAATTCTAGCGTTCCCGTTACCACATTTTTATTGTCTTCAAATAAATTGTGAAAATCTTCTTTTAATGAATGCATTCTAGCTATTAAAGGAGAAGCTTGTTTAATTCTATTTAATTTATCTTTTTGCTTTTCGGTGAGCTTATTCTCGGCTTTTAGAATTGTAAATTTATTTCCTTTTAAACTTTCAAATACTTTTTTTCTTTCCGGGGCATTTAACTCAGATGCTATTTTATTTTCTGCTATCCTAGCTCGATTTAATTCTTCATGTACTAATTTAGTAACATGGAACCTATCTACCGTTACAAGGGCGTTTGGACAAATCTTCTCAATTAAAGATTTATAATTGCCTGTCATATCAATACTTACTTCTTCTATTTGTGACAAAACTTTTTCTCCCCACATTCTCATGGTTTTTTTGATTTCAATTTGTTTTCTTTCTTTTACTAAACCTATCAATTTACCTGAATCTATATCTACTAGCACGACAATAAATTTTCCTTGTCCTTTGACCAAACTAATTTCATCTATTCCTAATCTTCTTAAATCTTTGACATCTATTGGCATCACATTTTTAGCTACATCTTCAAGCATTGATATGACTTCTTCATTAGTTAGTCCATTATTTCTTGCCACATTACTTACATTACTATTAATCACTTGTTTGATAATATATTCCGCATATCGGTATGTATACCTCTTTCTTGCTCCTAGAAAATCTAGCTTTTCATTAAATGTTTTTCGGCATTTTTTACACTTGAATCTTCGTCTATTGACATTCAGTATTACTTCAAAATCCCCCATCGGTAAATCTTTCACTAAACATTTTTGATTTTGATGTAAATGTCTTGAGTTTTGACCACAGTGTGGGCACGATGCACTTTTCGCTTTTTTACCTACTGATAGAATTAGGACTTGACCCTCTTGTAGGCTTGATTCTACTAATACTTCAGGCAAATTTAGGAGTTGAGTCATTATTCGTTTCATAATTTATTTTATTAAACATTATTAAAAAATATCTTAACATTTTAGCACGCTAAGTACCCAAGAACCATAAATATCAGTATCACTATCATTAAAATATTGGTGATTTCCAAAGAAATCATAAATAACAAACTTGCGTTTATCAATATGTGGCGCAGTCCTTGTCCCCCGTCCACGAATCTGTTGATAAAGAATTGGACTTCGCACAGTACGACACATCACTAAATGCAAAACTTCTCGACAGTCAAAGCCAGTATTGAGCATATCAACGCTGACTGCAATTTGTGGGTAATCCTCATATTTGAATTGGCGAATTAAATCATCTGCATTAGCAACATCACTTGTAATTACTTCAGCGTAACGCCCCTTACATTCTGGATGTAATTCATTAAGATATTTGGTTAACCGTGCTGCATGATTTTTTGTCAAAGCAAATACTATTGATTTACCGGGACAAATTTTTTGTCCTGGTGCTAATTCTTGATAATTCTCCCAAGCCAATCTATCAAATTCCTGCATCATTAGGCGGTTACTTGCCTCATTAGTCCACTTGCGTTCAAAGGCTGCTGGGTCATAATAAACCTCATCAACCTCAGCACCTTCAGCAATAATTTCAGTTATCCCAGTAGCAAACCGATAGGGAACAAGATACTTTTGTTCAAATGCCGTTTGAATAGAGTAAGTAAAATCTGGCTGCTCATTTCGGCAGTTGTAGAAATCGAAAGTATTGCGTTCAATGTAAGCTGCTGGTGTGGCAGTTAAACCAATATGAAACGCATCAAAATGAGTAAGTGCAGTCTGCCAAACACCATAAATCGAACGGTGACATTCATCAGCCACAACAACATCAAAATAGCCGCTAGTAAACTCCCGATAACGGCTAATCATTGTTTGGAGTAAGCAAACTGTAATTTGCTGCTCTTGCCGGATTACACTTGGTTTGAGCCAGTAGCTACCATACTGATTTAAAACATCTTGAATTGCTTCTAATGCCTGTTTTGCTAATTGTTCTCTATCCACTAAAAACAGGATTTTTTCGGCATATCCCGATTGAATTAGGCGTTTTAATTGTAAGCAAATTAAATCAGTTTTACCTGTTCCTGTGGGCAGTTCTAGTAAAAATCGCCGTTTGCCCAATTCAAGGGCATGATCCATAGCTTGCATAGTTTCCCTTTGATAGGAACGAACTAAGCGAGTTTCTCCCTGTCGAGTGTAATACTCAGGAATTTCAATAGTAGCTAGGGGTTGACGGGTTGAGCGCATTTCAAGCAATCGCTCTAAATCCCGCCGGGAGAAAAAAGAATTGACAATCCGGGCATCATCATTTTGATAGTCCCAGAAATAAATCAGTTCGCCATTACTGAGGAAAATAAACGGTGCTTCCAGCTTCCGAGCATAGGGAAGTGCTTGATTTTTAGCAACATAAGGCTCAATCGCACGCTTCTTAGCTTCAATCACAGCCAAGGGACGACCCCTTTGGTCAAGCAGTAGATAATCGGCTCTACCTCTCCTACCATCTGCCATTTGAGCCGAAACTTCAGTCATTACCTGAGATTTATCAGCTGGGTTCCATCCTGCTTGGCGGAGAAGGTCATCAATATTAATACGTGCGTCTGTCTCTTTGCTAAAGTCGCTCATCAAATCACTCCTGTCTTACCAAAGGTAGCACGAAGCCCTCAGTGCCATTTGCGCTTTATCTCAGAAGTTTTAACTTTTTCCCAACTTCAGCGCCAACTTTTGATAAATCTCGTCCAACCACACCGGAATTACAGGCTTACCTTGATCTAGGGATGCGATCGCTCTTTCCCTATCAAATTCTACTAGAGAAACCGAATCATCCTGTGCTGATAATAGCAACATAAACCGCTTCCCCTTACCAGAAATAAACAACTCCGGTTCTTGTTCTTTGAGCCTTTTGAGAGTTTCACAGGCAATATCAAAACTTATCCCCGTAGACAGCCAATATACCAAAGCTGCCAGTTCCACCAAATTAGATCTGGAGTAATAAATACTGCGTCCCGTTCCCGTATCACTAATTACAGGTACAACAATCCCCTTCTCTCGCCAATACTGGATCTGGCGGAGAGTACAACCTGTAATTTGAGCCGCTTCCTTACTTGTGAAAAATGTTTCTTGCATAAAAAACATTTTACAGAAAGCTGCTATTATACATATATGGTAGTATTAGACAAATATGTTTATTAGGTATGAGCCAAATCACTATTCAGTGTCGTTTAGTAGCCAGTGAATCTACCCGTCAACAGCTATGGCAGTTGATGGCAGAGAAAAACACCCCACTAATTAACGAACTACTGAGTCAAATTGGTAAACACCCAGAATTTGAAACATGGCGACAAAAAGGGGCTCTTCCGTACTTAGCGTGCTGAATTTGTTAAAAAATAAGTTTGAAACCCTTGCGTGGCTCCGATAAAAGCCATTATTTTTTGTATTTGAGATCCTGTTACTAAAAATCAAATTATAAACGCCTGTAAGCCTTGTTATTAAAGCAATTTAATCGATTTTCATTAATAATTAAGCACGCTACACACGCAAGAGCCAAACCTCTGTTCTGTGATAAATGCGGGTTAGGTTGACTGTTGTGAGACAGTCGTGCTTTCTGACCCTGGTAGCTGCCCACCTTGATGCTGCTGTTCCCAGTGAACAGGAATAAGGTGCGCCCCCAGTAATAGAGGTGCGGGTTTACCGCAGTGGTGGCTACCGAATCACCTCCGAGCAAGGAGGAATCCACCTTAATTATTTTTTGGCAAACCATAAGCGAGGTCAATTTCCCTGGGGTTCTGCCAAAAGTCCAAATCCATTGTCTAGTCTGTGTTTCAGATGTTGAGATGCTTTGATAATGTTCCCTTTAAAGGGAATTTAAGAGCAAATTTAGGACATCCGCCAAAATTGCTTTTGGAAGTGTCACTAGGTAAGGGTTTGGTCGGGCGGAGTTTCAACACCCCTCCCGGAGTGGGGCGGGTTGAAAGACGCATTTTGAGAGCAAATACATGGACGGCGAAAGTTTCAACACCCCTCCCGGAGTGGGGCGGGTTGAAAGATCAAAGTAACAACTGAGTAGACTTCTGACTAAAGTTTCAACACCCCTCCCGGAGTGGGGCGGGTTGAAAGCACAATGACAATGGAAGCAAGGAAACAGCCACCAGGGTTTCAACACCCCTCCCGGAGTGGGGCGGGTTGAAAGCTGGCATAATATTTTTGTATTGTGTTTCAAAGCCTAATGAATTAAAATTATTTTTTAAAATTAAGGTGGGTTGAAAGGAGTGCTGCGATCGGACACAGTATTAGGTGTGTATATTAGCCTGATCCGAATTTTAACGTAGCGCGAAAGTCCCCACCTTCAGCGTACTCGCAAGGTGGGGATGAATAGCGGGCTGCGACGATTGCATCTATGACCAAAATCGACCGCAAGGTTGATAAGGGAATGGATGTATGAGGAGTAGCCATTCATTCATTTGGGGATTCTTGAGATTGTATATATTGCTTGATTTTTTCAATTGGTGCGCCGCCAGTAGAAGAGACATAATATGAACTAGACCAAAAAACAGGTTGACGATAAAAATTAGATAGATGTTCTGAGAATTCTTTCTGAATAATTCTGCTTGATGCTGATTTTAGACTACCTACAAGAACGGATAAGTTGTTATCTGGGTGGAAATCAACTAGCAAATGAACATGATCCACTTCGCCTGAAAACTCGATTAGTCTGCACTTGGTTTTTCTACAGACATTTGCAAATATTTCTGGCAACCGTTCCAACATTGAAGCGGTTATTGTTTTGCGTCTGTACTTGGTTACAAACACAAAATGTTGGCGAATAGAGAAAACAGAATGAGAGCCTTTTCTGGGAAGAACTTGACCAAAGAGGCGGAGGGGCAGGGAGCAGGGAGCAGGGGGAGCAATCCCTGTCCCGTTCGCGGAGCGTCTCGCAGAGAAGCCGTGAAGCGGAGCGGAACATGGGTATCTTCGCGGAGCGTCTCGAAGAGAAGCCCCGCCCTTCTAGGGCGCTCTTACTGGGGCGGAGTACAAGCTCCGTCTCAGTTTTCCCCCTTGCTCCCTGCCCCCTGCTCCCCTGCCTCTTTTGACAAGCCTATAGGTCAACTGTAATATCATAGAATAAATGTAAAAAGGAGGCAAATAAATCAGTGGCTACAAGACGGATGACTTTCAGGTTATACCCAAATAAGCAGATAGAGAAGTCTTTGCGGTATCACCGAAAGCTCCATAAAGACTTGTATAATGCTGCTATTTATAACAGATTCACTCAATATCAAAAGTTCAACCACAAGGTTGATTATTTTGAACAACAGAATTGTTTGCCAGAGTTCAAAGAAGTTTGGATAGAGTATAAAGAAATCAATTCACAAGCTCTACAAGCAACTTTAAAACGTGTTGATTTTGCTTTCCAACGCTGGTTTGTAGGATTGGGTAAACGCCCTAAATACAAGTCAATTCGCCATTATTCTGGTTGGACATATCCAGCTAAAACTGGTTATTCTGTAGAATCTAATGGCGAAAATGGGTATTTGAATCTGTCTAAAATTGGACGAATTCAAATGAGGGGTAAAGCTAAGTATTGGGGTAAACCAACTACTTGCACAATTGTTTACAGAAATGGTAAATGGTACGCATCAATCACAATTGATGCTTTAGACCAAGTTCTCAAGCCAGAAATTTTACCAACGGGTGCTATTGGTATAGATTTAGGATGTAAAGCAGCATTGTCAATTACTGATGGCGAAAATCATCAACAGATTGAAGCGCCAAAGTTTTTGAGGAATGCTGAACAGAAAATAAAAAAAGCGTCTAAAGAGAAGAGACGCAAACGCGCACCAAATAGAAAGAAAAAAATTAAAGCTTCTAGAAGATGGAAAAAATCCCAAGCTAAGGTTAGCAAGATAACTCGCAAGGTTGCTAATCAAAGACAGAATTGGGTGCATCAAGTTGCAGCAGAAATAGTCAGCGGTAATAGCTTCGTTGCAACTGAAAAACTAGAAGTAAAGAAGATGACCAGCAAGGCTAAAAAAGGTAAGCGCAAGAAGCAAAAATCGGGTTTGAATAAGTCAATACTTGACGTAGGTTTTGGGATGCTACGCGATACTGTCAAATACAAAGTAGAACAAATTGGTGGTGTATTTGTAGAAGTTCCAACCCTGAAGGTAAGGCCTAGCCAAACCTGTCCAAAGTGCGGTCATCAACATAAGAAAACACTTGATATTAGAGTTCACGAGTGTGGTGTTTGTGGATACCGTCAGGACAGAGATATTGCTGCTGCCGAGGTAATGCTTTACTGGGCAAAAGGCACTCTACCGGGGTTAGGAACTAGCCTCGTAGGCGCAGAGCCATCTAGCTCTACTTCATGTACTCGCAAAAAAGCGGGAAGCATGAAGCAACTAGGGGCAAAGAAGCGTCAAAAATCTACAGAAAGCTTTGCTAGAAACGAACTGAGGGACGTAGAAACCCACAGTTCAGGCGGAGCCAACTGTGGGTAGTTCATGGACAATTAATCTGTCAACACCCATTCGTGACAGGTTAGAACTAAATTACTTTTGTCAATTCGTAATTATCCCTAAGATTTGACGAAATTTGAGGTATTTAATTCACATTTGTACTGAGTTTTCAGAGCCTGAATGAATGATCAGTTTAAATTGTGAGCGATCGCCAGGCAAAGATTGTGTTTTCAAACCGTATTTTTGGCTGATTTTTAAGCACTATTACTCATTGACAAATTGTTCATGACCTTAACCTATCACAGATGGTCAACACCAGTTTAAAGAAAAAAATAAGTCAAAGTGACAATTAATTTGGCAACACGGACAACAATTTGGCAAGACGGACATTAATTTGTCAACGCGGTCAAATAATTTGACACTCGACAACAACTGATGGAGAATAGGAGACTCGAACCCCTGACCTCTGCGGTGCGATCGCAGCACTCTACCAACTGAGCTAATTCCCCTAAATTTTAGTGATTAATTCTGAGGTTACAGATTTTCACCATTCCTAATTATATCATTCACTGGCTGCAGACTGTAACTCTTTTTGGGAATAAATTTCCTGCACTCGTTCGAGTTCTAAATCACTTAGATAATCCACAGTCCAGTTACAGCAGCGCTGTAACATGTGGAATGGGTATGTATTCGCCACACCTACTACCTGCATCCCGGCGCGTTTTCCTGCTGCTATCCCCGCTGGAGTATCTTCAATTGCTAGACATTCTTGTGGTTGTAGATCCAAGTCGGGATATTTCTGATTCAGGCGTTCCACTGCTAGCAAATAACCAGTTGGATCGGGTTTACTGGTGGTGATGTCGTCACCGGCGACGATAACTGTAAAATATTCTGCCAGTTTAGCGCGTTCTAGCACCAATTCTATTTCTTTGCCAATGGCACCACTGACCAATCCTAGTTTGAGATTTTGCGATCGCACCTGAAATATCAAATCTTCTAAACCTGGATATAAAGGCAGTTTTTCGATTTTCGCCAATTCTAGCACATAAGCTTGTGCTTTGCGCTTCAGCAACTGAGTTAAACTGTCCTCACTGAGGACTCTACCACGATTAGCCAGTAGTTCTTGAAAACAAGCGCGATCGCTGCGTCCTAAACAAGCTTGACGCTCACTATCCTTTTGGGGTTGCAGATTTTCTTGAATCAGGATCTCATCTATCAGTTGCAGGTGAATTCGCTCATCGTTAATGATGACACCATTAAAATCAAACAGAACAGCCTTTAAACTCATCGAACTCTTTGGGTCTGAAACCCCGTCCTTATAGGACGGCTTTATATTGAATAAATTTAGATACCATTACCGCCTTGGGATTGGTTAGTTCGGTGTGCTTTTGTGTTGCACTTTCAACGGGACAGTTACCGTTTCAAACCTCGCAATCCTGTACGCATAATGTTTGGACTTTCGTCCCTCCCTTTCGGGGTAACGTCAGCTTCTCCCAAGGGGAGACGCTGCGCGAACGCCAATGTTTTAAGAGCTTTTTAGACTAGCAGCACTGTTCCAGTGACCTTAGAACTGTTTAACCACTAGTGACAGAGCGAGGAACTAGCTAGCCTTCGGCAACGCCAGGGGCGAACGGATTCCAGGGTGTCGTGACTCAAAAAACGTAGTCAATTAAGACATAGGCTGGTCAGGACGGCTTGCTTGATTTCTCTTACAAGCCTCATGCCTTTAGGCTGAGGTTCCTGACACCCTTACGCCAAAAACCAGGAACCCTAGTCCATCCAAATTATTTAGGATAGGACTTACGCAACTGGCACATTAATAATCGTAGGGTGCGTGACGCTGCGATAAATATTGTACACAGTTATCAGACTTCTGGCGTCACCCACCATTCTGTTCTTTCTTGGATGTTCCCTACACTGTATACCATTGGAGTTTAACATCCCTGTATTGGCACTTGTTTTGGTAACGAAAGCACTTGCTTTCTTAACCAATCTTTATGCACATAACAGCTAATTTGTACAGTGCGTAAGTCCTAATATTGACGCTGAAAATTTTATGTAGTACAATGTAGTGTAATTAGACTACTGCCTAAGAGTAGTTATTTACCCAGGTAAGTCGGCGCGAAAAAACAAAACTATATTACGAAACATAAATATCCCTGTTTGGGCGTCCCTAGTCGCGCACCCAAAAAATTGGATATACAATTGTCAGTCCCAAAAACCCAAAATCAAGTAGAATATGCCCTACGAAAAGTTAGAAATTACCACGCCAGCGCCGGTGCTGTCTTGGGCGAATCACCCCTTGGGGTCTGAAGAAACCAAAATGGCAAAGAATGTAGCCTCACTGCCATTTGTATTTAAGCATGTAGCATTAATGCCAGATGTCCATCTTGGTAAAGGTGCTTTAGTCGGTTCTGTACTCGCAACCAAAGAAGCAATTATACCAGCAGCTGTTGGTGTAGATGTGGGTTGCTTTACGGGAGATACCCTAATTCCGCTAGTAGATGGTAAATCTTATCCGATTAAAGATTTAGCACAATCGAGTCAAGAATTTATTGTTTATGCTTGCACTCCCACAGGAAAAATTGTCGCTGCAAAAGCAACTGCCAAATTAACTAGAAAGAATGCTTCACTAGTGAAAGTAATTCTGGATAATGGAGAAGAAATTACCTGTACTCCAGACCACCAATTCATGCTCCGGGATGGAACATACAAAGAAGCTCAATTGCTTCAGTTTGGGACTTCCCTGATGCCTTTTTACTCAAAAATTGACAAAGATGGCTACACACTAATTAATCAACCTTATTCCGGCAGATGGCATAAAGCACATTGGATTATTGCTAGATCTGGATTACTTGGTAAAATTCCTAAATTTGAGGGACAGAATACAGTAATTCATCATCGGAACTTTCATGGATCTGATAATCGACCAGAAAATCTAGAGTTTATGGGCAATTCAGATCATTCTGCTTATCACCGTTCTCTAGTAGAGTATAATCAACACTGGCAGTCTCCAGAATTTGAAGAAAAAAGACTTACTGCCATTGCACAAAAAGCCAAAACTCCAGAAGGATATCAGTACTATGCTGAACGGGGAACCAAAAATATCCTTCAGTATATGCAACAGCAACCAGAACATTTTAAAAATGCAGTTGCAGGTAATGGTAATCGCGGTAAGCAATATTTAGTGGAATATAACACAAGTGAAAAAGGGAGAGCAAAATCAAAAGAAATTGCCAACCGATACTACACCTGTGAAATTTGTGGTGCAGAAATCAAAACACCTATTGGACTGCACAACCACCGCCGTAAAGAACATCAATGCAATCACAAAGTTGTAGCAGTAATTACCCTAAATTACACGGAAAATGTTTACTGCTTAACAGTACCGGAATACCATAACTTTGCTCTCAAAGCTGGGGTATTTGTTCATAATTGCGGGATGAGTGCCATTAAAACCCCATTTACTGCAGAACAACTAGAAGGTAAACTGAAGAAAATCCGCTTAGATATTGAAGCAGCAATTCCTACTGGTTTCAACGAAAACAAAGACGTTGAAAAAACCGTCACCAACTGGCAACGCTGGGCTGATTTTTCAGACTTACATCGAGGGGTGCAAGACTTGCAAGGCAAAGCGATGAAACAGATGGGTTCTCTCGGTGGGGGAAATCACTTTATAGAGGTATGCATTGATACAGAGAACCAAGTTTGGCTGATGTTGCATTCTGGTTCACGCAACATCGGTAATAATCTCGCTCAATGCCACATTCACACAGCTAAAGAATTAGCGAAAATGGCAGGTAATCACTTACCTGACCCAGATTTAGCTTATTTCGTCGCTGGGACACCAGAATTTCAAGCTTACTGGCATGATTTACAGTGGGCGCAAGATTATGCGCGTGTTAACCGTGATGTGATGATGGCGAGATTTAAGCGCATCGTTGAAAAACATTTAGCAGGAGGGAAAGCAGCTAAACCCTTATTGCAAGTAAATTGTCATCACAATTATGCCGAAAAAGAAGTACATTTTGGCGAAAATGTGTATGTGACTCGCAAGGGTGCAGTCCGCGCCGAAATAGAAGACTATGGGATTATTCCTGGTTCAATGGGAGCAAAATCTTTCATCGTTAAAGGTAAAGGAAATGCTGACAGCTTTTGTTCTTGCAGTCACGGTGCTGGGCGTTTATTGTCTAGAAATAAGGCAAAAAATGTCTACACTCTCGATGATTTAATTGAGCAAACCAAAGGCGTAGAATGCCGCAAAGATGAGGGTGTATTAGATGAAATTCCTGGTGCTTATAAGCCGATAGAGGAAGTCATTAATCAACAAACAGACCTTGTAGAATTAGTTGCTACTTTAAAGCAAGTTGTATGTGTTAAAGGTTAATGAATAGTAGTATAATGCTTTAAAGATAAGCTATAAAACTTGTTAATGAAGCGTTATACAAATATTACTAAGGAAAAAATTCAACATCTGCTTTTCTCAAAAACTGTTGAAGAAGCAGCGGAGATTTGTGGGGTTTCTATCAGTACCTTTAGAAGAAGGATGAAAGAATACGGTATTCCAAATTCTGTTTATATTCAATCTGCAAATACTAGAAAGCTGCGTTCGGAAGCCATGAAGTTAGCTCATGCAAAAGATCCAACTCTTTCGATACGTCAGACAAAAGCTATAAGAGAACTTGGCATTCTTAGAAAAGGTAAATCCAATATTGAGTTTTATGGAGTCGAAAAAGCTAAGTTCATATCTAAGCAAAACAGTCTAGGTCATCTAGGTTACAAACATACAAAAGAAACTAGAGCTAAGTTTAGTCAACAACGTAGAGGTCGAATTCTATCGCCTGAACATCGTATATTATTATCAAAACGACGTAAAGATGGTTTTGCTAGTGGAAGATTGAAATTAAGTCCTAAAGCTGGATTTGGTAAAGGTGGTTTTAGGAAAGATATTGGACATTATGTACGTAGTTCATACGAGCATGTATTTGCGCTATGGCTCATACATCAAGGTTTATATTATAAGTATGAACCTCAAGTTTTTACACTCAATATCAATAACGAAGTTACCACGTTTACACCTGACTTTTGGGTTGATGGTTACTGGTTTGAGATAAAAAATCCTTACAACATTACTCTCAGTTCTTTTCAGGAAAAGCTAAAAGAGTTCAAGCTCCAATATCCTGATGAAGTGATTTTTATAATTGTTGGCGATTCAACATGGAATAATCCTGAAGCTATTAATGTAACAATATCTAATTTACCTGAATTAGCCGAACTAATAGTGATGCTTAAACAAGTCGTCTGCATCAAAGACTAACTCCAATAAACCCAGTTTATTCACCACTAATAAATTCCCAAAATTAATCACCTTCTACTAATTATTTTGTGGAACGGGCATCCTTGCCCGTTAAATACTCGCTTTGCGCTTGCCTTGACACCTATCCCACGAGAAAATTTTGAGCGTTTTTATTTGTAAATCCCCTAGTATGTTGAGATTATATGAAATTCGTTGTCTCAACTTTTTAAGCTGCGAGAAACCTCACAATATCATTCTAAATTTTTCAGGTAAATGAAGTACACTCTTAGGGGCACGGCAGTGCCGTGCCCTTACAATAATCTGTAACCCACGTGAAAGTGGCCTAAGAAGAGAAGTTGCAATCTGCTTTATGAATTATGAATTAATTAGCTAACTGACAAGCCGTGAATCTTTTTGCTGTTCTTCTTGTTCCTGTTTTTGTAGAAGCTGTTCACATAGTTGATTCAGGTCAGAATTTCGTTGTTGAATAATTTGTGTTGCCAATTTTATTAACTGCTTGATATTTTCAGGACTTGCATCATCCATATCGTCTTTAGCTGTCATTAGTTGTCCTTGGAAGCGATAGTATTGTTTGGGAAAACCGTCAACTTTTGGTAACAATTGTTCTAACTGACAAGCTACCGACTCACTATTACCATCTAAAGTAATATTCACTAATGGTTCTACCCATTGAATCAGTCCCCAATTTGCCGCTTGTTCGTAATTGTATTTACGGGTTAAAGAACCTGTACCCAAAGAAACAACTAGGATATCATTAAAGCTTAGTGGTTGTTTGTCAGGTGTTTGAGGATCTGGTTTTTGAGCATGAATTATGGCTTCCATAATCGCCAGAGTGGTGGGATTGTTGGCAAAAACGCTACCATCAATCAACGTATAGTAACCATGAGCAGTTTGATCGATAGTATTAACTTTATAAGGCTTGAAAAAAGTCGGGGCTGCAGAAGTTGCCATCGCCGCTTGTTTCATGGTATACCCTTCGCATACTTTGCGGAAGTTTTCACCTAATTTTTGTTTCCTAACATTATTTGTGAAAAAAATAGGCATCCGCAGATTAATATCATAGCTGGGGATGAAAAGTTCTGTTAGTGCCTCGCTAATCAGCGCGTCTTGAAAAAATTCTGTTAATACTTCGTCTCTACCCTTAGAAGAATATTTTGCCCGTACAATGTCATCAACTGAGATCAAACGGTTTGTCCATGACTCGAAAAAAATGCGATGTCCATTCTTGCGATACACGTCAATCAGCTCCTCCGCTTTATAATGAGGTTGATTCTGATCATTGGGGTGTGGCTTAGTGAGTCCTGCGGCTAGAATACCTCCCGTTGACGTACCAGCAATCAGGTCAAACAGTTGACAAATTGGCTTTTGTGTACGTTTTTCAATCTCGGCTAAAATTATCGCTGGAATAATGCCTCGAATACCGCCACCGTCAATTGACAAAACTTTATATTTATAAGGCATACATCCTCTATTTGTACCCAAATATACTGTGATTTTCTTGATGCTATAGTATAATACAAGGCTAAACTATAGTAGTTCTACCAATTTTCATAAAATTTAGCCAAAAAAAAGACTTGGAGCCTTTGTAAACGCCAAGTCGGAAATTTTATTTTTCTTAAATCAAGAATCTAGATTAGAGGGTCAAAGATTGAGGATTCGTTTCAATTAACTTAGTCAAATCCTGCAAGAAGGCTGCAGCATGGGCACCGTAAATAATCCGGTGATCTGAGGTAATATTTACCTGCATTTGTTGGCGCACACCAAACAAACCATCGGCTGTTGCTACTACTTGCGGACGAGATGCCCCGATCGCTAAAATTGAACCTTGTCCTGGTGGTAAAATCGCGTCAAATTTATCTACACCAAACATCCCCAAGTTAGACAGGGTAAAAGTACCGCTGTTGTACTCATCAGGTTGTAGTTGTTTTGTTCTAGCTCTTTCTACCAAAGATTTCCAAGTGCGTGATAGAGAATAAATATCTACTAAATCTGCATTCTTTAACACCGGTGTAATCAATCCGCCATCATCCATAGCCACAGCCACGGCAATATTAATGTCAGAATGATACACAATTCCTTGGTCAGAGTAGCTAGCATTTACCAGTGGGTGTTTTTGTAACGTTACCGCCACAGCTTTAGCCAGCAGAGCCGTCATCGTTACCCCTTTCGACTTAATTTGCTTGTAAAGCTTGTCTAAGCCATCAGTACTAATCGTATAAGCCACACGGAAAACCGGCACCGACAGACTAGCTACCATACCCCGTACTACCGCATTTTGGAAGGTAGTTAGGGGAACTATTTGACCAGGTATGGCGCTGCTAGCCACTGGGGTAGGCGGGGGTGCTGGTGTCTGGGGGGGTGGGGGTGTAATTGGGGTAGGCGCGGCTATCAATGGGAGTGGTGGAACTGGTTTAGCGGTGGGTTGCTTACCTTGATTGGCTGCTACTTCCACATCATCGGCGACAATGCGACCGTAGGGACCACTACCTTTAAGTGTATTTAAATCAACTTTTAATTCTTTGGCTAACTTACGAGCTCTGGGTGAAACCACAACTCTACCTTCGCGGTGATTAGACCCGTTTTGAGAAGCTGTGGTAGATGTTGAGACCGCAGCGGCTTCAGCGATTGGTTCGGGAGAGACTGTAGCAGAGACCGCAGAACCACCAGAATTAGCCAGAGATTTCGCAGTTTCGATTTCGGCTTCTGTTTCTGCAATGTAAGCGATCGCCGCACCTACAGGCGCACTTTCACCAGATTCCACTAAAATTTGGGCCAGATATCCCTCATAGAATGTCTCCACATCCATATCAGCCTTATCTGACTCGACAACCACCACTGTTTCGCCTTTTTCCACTTTATCGCCTGGCGATTTCACCCAGGAGACGATTTTACCTTCAGTCATGGTGGAACTCAGCGCCGGCATAAATACTTCGCGAATGCTCATAGGGTGGTTTGAGAATCAATAAATAATTTATGGATTTTAACACTAACAGCTTTTGCCCGGTTGAATTGTATCAAGGCTTAGGAGTTTTTGGGAATAAACCAAACTATAATTCTCTGGGTATCATGATAGGGCTAGTCTAAAATCAATGTTACCTAACGATTATTGCCAAATGACTTGGCTGGCTGTAACTAGTGCTAATGACTTGGTGGGGTTGTTCCAATTCCCTTTTATGCAACGTGCGATCGCCGGTGCTGTGTTGATGGGAATCTTGGGTGGGATGTTAGGTAGTTTTGTCACCTTGCGCCAACTATCTTTTTTCAGCCATGCTGTGGGTCATGCAGCATTAGTAGGCGTGGCCTTAGGTGTGCTGCTACAGTTAAATCCTACTTGGATGCTTTTGCCTTTTACTTTAGTTTTTGGCGTTATTGTCATCTATTTTATCGATAAAACCGATTTAGGTAGCGATAGTGTTCTGAGTATAGTTCTCTCAGGTGCATTAGCGATCGGCGTCATTCTCACCAGCTTCATTCAAGGATTTCGCGGTAACTTGATGGGGGTTCTGTTCGGGGATATTCTCGCGATTGATGCTACAGATTTAATCTTGACGCTACTTGTGCTTGTGGGAGGCAGCATATTCTTGCTGTCTACTTTACGTCAGCAAATTTTGTTGACCCTTAACCCAGATGTGGCTCAGGTTCAGGGCATTCCCGTTCAATTATATCGCTATGGGTTTGTGGTTCTGCTGTCACTAGCCGTAGCCGTAGCCATCAAAGCAGTCGGGGTTTTGCTAGTTAATGCTTTTTTGGTAATTCCCGCCTCTACTGCCAAACTGATGAGTCATCAGTTTAACCAGTTTTTGCTCATGTCGGTGATTGTCGGTGCTAGCAGCAGCGTCGCTGGGATGATGGTTTCGGGGATTTTCAACCTAGCCTCTGGTCCGAGTATCGTTCTTGTCCAGTTTCTCGTATTCGTCGCTGTTTTCATCTGGGTTAAGTTGACCATGAAAGCCGCATAAACTTTTTTTCTTTAACCCCTTGCAAAATCATTTTAAGTTTGCTACATTGATTAATCGTGGCGAACAAACGACAAGAGCCACAAAACGACCCCAATATCCCCGCCGGGATAGCTCAGTTGGTAGAGCAGAGGACTGAAAATCCTCGTGTCACCGGTTCAAGTCCGGTTCCTGGCATAATCCAAAAACCCTTGAAATTCAATGATTTCAAGGGTTTTTTGCTTTCTCATCCCTGAAAATAGAGAACAAATGTTCTACTATTTATAGCAACCGCCAAAGTGCTTAGGACATTAACTGATGATAAAATCTAGACACAATCAGACTTGTAACCCAGCGATGCACTGAGCTTGCCGAAGTGTCCCCAGCGATGCACTGAGCGGTCGTTGTGTCCCCAGTCCCCAGTCCCCTGCTATATCTCAATTTTGGACATTTTTGGATACCTTTAGATACAAATTGGGTGTAAATTGGGTGTAAAAGAGTTAGAGCAGACGTTACGAACCATGACACAAGCACTACAAAAACTAGTTACATTTGATGAATTTGTAGAATTTCTACAAACTCAGCCTGAAAACAACCGGTATGAATTATATGATGGAGCCATTATTCAAATGCCACAACCAAAAGGAAAGCATGAAGAAATTATTGCTTTTTTAGTAATGATTATAATGGTCGAATGTCACAGTCTTAAACTCGAATACGGTATATCAAATAAGGCGCTAGTACAGGCTGAAAATAAACAATCTGGATACTTCCCAGATATTCTTGTAATGAATCTTTCCCATCTAGTAAACGAACCCCGATGGCAAGAAGAGTCTATTTTAACTCAACCAGAATCAATACCATTAGTGGTTGAGGTGGTTTCAACTAACTGGCGTGATGATTATTACAAAAAGTTAGCTGATTATGAAGAAATGGGTATTAAAGAATATTGGATTGTGGATTATTTAGCTTTAGGTAGCAAGGTGTTAATAGGTGACCCCAAACAGCCAACACTCACAATTTACTCTTTAAATAATGAGGACGAATATCGTAGCAAACAATTTAGAGGTACAGACCGCATAGAATCGCCTACATTTCCCGAATTAAATTTAACTGCTCAACAGATTTTTCAACCAAACAATAGCTAACTGGTCGCTGGTAGTGGTCGCAGTGGTGCGGCTGGGTGTTTTGTTGTGGGGTGTGGCTGTGGGGGCTCTTGCGTGTATAGCGTGCTTAATTATTAATGAAAGTCGATTAAATTGCTTTAATAACAAGGCTTATAGGCGTTTATAATTTGATTTTTAGTAACAGTAGCTCAAATACAAAAAATAATGGCTTTTATCGGAGCCAGGCAAGGGTTTCAAACTTATTTTTTAACAAATTCAGCACGCTAAGTACGGAAGAGCCGCTGTGGGGTCGCTGTGGGGTGTGAAATTGGTACAGTTTCATTCAGGCAAGAGGCAAAAAGTGCGAAAATAATCGCATATTCAGGTTAACTTCGTTGACACTCTCCTGCCTTTAGGCGAGGAGATTCTTTAAAAGGAGATACCAGGAATGGCATTGCTCGTACCACAACTCCCAGAACCGTTTACCCGTATCCCGGTGTCGTGCGATGCGCGGTGTCAATTGCGCCTACTCCCTCCAAGCAGTGCGTAAACTGCCCATTGGGTCTACTTATCGTATGCTTGTTACTCACTCACTTAATTGTCCTTGCTTGTGGGGGCTGGGACTGGAGTACAGAGTACCGAATTACCCATGTAGAGTAACAGCCTTTTAACCAGAACGTCCCGCCACTGGGAGTTTCACCCACCAATTAAGGTCCTAGTTGCTGTGCTGATTATACCATGTAAAGCCGTCCTAGAAGGACGGGGTTTGGGACCCATTTTTCTGATGAAATTTCTCGGTATTGATTTCGGATGGAAATCGCAACCAAGCGGATTATGCTGCTTAGAATGGACAGGTGAACAACTACAACTACTCGACATAGATCGCCAAGAATCCATAGCAGATATCCTCAACTGGATTGATCAGAGCATACAACCACAAGAACCAGCACTCATCGCTGTAGACGCACCCACACTGATTCCCAACGTCAGCGGTAGTCGCCTAAGCGACAAACTCAGCCACAAATACTTTGGGAAATATCACGCTGGCTGCTATCCAGCCAATCTCAGCTTACCCTTTGCCGATCGCACCGTAAACTTTGGCTTAGAATTAGAATCTCGCGGTTTTGTCCACGCACCCACAATTGAACCACAAAAACCCGGCAGATATCAAATCGAAGTCTTTCCCCACCCAGCAATAGTGAATCTCTTCAAATTAGAACGCATCCTCAAATACAAAAAAGGGCGCCTGTGCGATCGCCGTTTAGAACTCATCAAACTTCAGGAATATATTCTCAATATCCTTCCCACCTTAGAACCAAGCTTAAATATTGAAACCATCGATAAAGACAAACAAATAGCCAATAATCTGCGTACATCTGCGTCCATCGGCGGTATATTATCTGGTGAAATTCCTACTACAGGTGCAGCCCTCAAAGCCATTGAAGACAAGCTAGATAGCCTCATCTGCGCTTACGTAGCTGCTCACTGGTGGTATTGGGGAGAACAACGCAACCTCGTACTAGGCGATCGCACCACTGGTTACATCATCATCCCCAGGTAAGGGAGCGGGCGCAAGGCCTAGATCCCCTACCTCGACACCTATCGTGGGGGCGCAAGGCCTAGATCCCCTACCTGGTGGTATTATTTACTGTTATTCAGCCCAAGCAATCAATCTTGGTTCATAGGGACTAGAGAGGTCTTTGTGTTTTGGTAAGACGCGCAAAGACAAGCCTTGCAAGCCAGAGGTAGTGTAGGTGATATCCACCGTGTAAATACCTAACCCTCCTATATCTTCACCTTGGTAATTCATGACCACGGGGACAGCGTTGACAATTTCACCATTGGCATCGATCGCACCTTGGTAGAGTTCTACTTGGACATCGTTGTTTGTCAGGGTTGCTAAGTCAACTTTCGCTTTCACGGTAACAGTTTGGTTAACTTCGATGTCTGCTTTTGCGGATACGTCGATATCTTTGATTTTGATATTAAACCAATGTTGACTGAGTTTTGCTTTCCAAGCCGCTAATTCCTTAGCTGGGAGGTAGTGATCATTCGTGAGGGTTTGGTAGCGATCGCTGGCTGGGAAATATGCCCTTTGAGCATATTCTCGCACCATCCGCGCTGTATTAAAGAACGGACAGTTTAAGCGAATCGCATCTTTCATTTTATCAACCCAGGGACGGGGTAAGCCATCGACATCGCGATGGTCGTAAAATAGGGGTACGACTTCTTTCTCTAGCAACTCGTAGAGCGCGTTGGCTTCGACTTCATCTTGATAATTGGGATCATCGTAATTTTCCCCATGTCCAATCGCCCAACCAGTGCGGACATAATCAGCTTCGTCCCACCAGCCATCGAGAACGCTTAAATTTGGTAATCCGTTCATGGCTGCTTTCATCCCACTGGTACCCGATGCTTCCCGTGGACGACGTGGGGTATTTAACCAGATATCACACCCAGCTACCATCAAGCGCGAGATGTGAATATCGTAGTTAGGAACAAACACCACTTGTTTTTCTAAATGTTGTTCGCGGATAAAATGATTGATATCACGGATGAGTTCTTTACCGGGAATATCTTTGGGGTGTGCTTTCCCGGCGATGACGAATTGAACTTTGCGGTGTTTATTCCCCAGCAAAATTCGCTTAATCCGTTCTAAATCGCGCATCCATAGGGTAGCGCGTTTGTACGTAGCAAAGCGACGCGCAAAACCAATAGTTAAAACGTTGGGATCTAAAACTTCTTGGGCTTGGGCGATGTCCGAGGCCGAAGCACCGCGATCGCGCAAATGTTTGACTAAATGCTCACGCACATACAAAATCATATCTAAGCGGCAGCGTTCGTGATTACGCCACAACTCTTCATCAGGAATGGCGTCCATCCGCTCCCACAAGGGGCTATCTGGTGGTGCTGATGACCAATTGGGTCCCAAGTAGCGATCATAAAGCTCCTGAGTCGATTTAGCCACACAACTGCGAGCATGGACACCATTGGTAATGGCTGCTATTGGCACTTCATCTACAGGCACCTTCTTCCACAAACCCTGAAACATCTGGCGTGACACCACACCATGTAGCTGGGCGACACCGTTACAAAATGTTGCCATCTTCAACGCCAACACCGCCATACTGAAAGGAGCCGATAAATCACCTGTATTCTCACGTCCCAGTCCTAAAAATTGTTCTTTAGGCAAGTCAAAAATATCTGCATAGTAACCCAGATAATACAATACTTTGTCTGGAGCAAACAAGTCAATTCCCGCTGGTACTGGTGTGTGGGTGGTGAAGATGTTACTAGAAGCTACGACCTGTCTAGCATCAGCATAACTCAAACCCTCTTCCTGAATTAAGATCCGGATACGCTCAAGGGCGGAGAAGGCGGCGTGACCTTCGTTCATGTGGTAAGCAGTTACCTCATAGCCCAAAGCTTTCAACATTTGTACACCACCAATCCCCAGCATGATTTCCTGGTGGATACGCATATCGATATCCCCACCATACAGCTGATCTGTGATGTCGTGGTCGTAAGGGTTATTCGGTTCAATGTTGGTGTCGAGTAAATACAGTGGTACCGTTCCCACCTGTACCCGCCAAACTCTGGCGTATACCTTTCTTCCTGGATAATCTACTGCAATCTGCAGTTCCGAACCATCAGAGTTGCGTTCCAGGTGTAAGGGCATATTATAGAAATCGTTGATCGGGTAGCGTTCTTGCTGCCAACCATCGGCATTGAGATACTGGGCAAAGTACCCTTGCTGGTATAGTAAGCCCACACCCACAAGTGGTAGACCCAAATCACTAGCAGATTTGAGGTGATCCCCTGCGAGAACACCTAAGCCGCCAGAATAAACCGGTAAACAATCTACCAAGCCAAATTCAGCCGAAAAATAGGCGTAGCATTCTTTTGGCTTTTGACTGCGTTGTTTGCGATACCAAGTCAGCTCTTGCAAATAATCTTCTAACTGACGCGCAGCTCGATCCATTTGCGCCAGGAAGCCCTCATCTTCGACAACTTCCAACAACCGCCCTTGCGAGATTGTACCCAGCATCAACACTGGGTTATGATGGCTAGACTCCCACAAATCCGGGTCTAAGCGACGAAATAAATCTTTAGTCTCAACATTCCAATCCCAGTGCAAGTTATACGCTAACCGCCGCAGCTGTTCTAGTCGCGGTGGTAGTGAAGGAGATACATTGAATGTACGAATGGGCTGCATAGATTGGGAATACTCCAAGTGTAGCTATGGTTATTGTTTACCGTCTTTAACCAATGTTGCCAATTGTTTATACTCTATTTGTGAAAATACTCTAACTTTATTAAGAATTGATAAATATCACTAGTCGATAGGACATGGGGTATGGGACATGGGGGATAGGGCAGGAAAAATTAACCAATGCCCAATGAATGTCGTACACTAAACCAACAAAGAGAATTGTAACAAAGACTACAAAAAGTTGGTTTATTTAAAGAAAGAGGATACCCTAGTAGTCTGCCAACCCAACTTTGTTTGGCTTGTAATGATTTATTCGCAGTCAGGACTTTAATCCTCACTACGAACCCATCAAAATTCGGTTGTCAGACTATTAAGGATATATATTTAGTGTTCCAAAATACTGTGCTGAGGAGAAAAACTCATGATTGCAACGCCTCTGCTACCGCTGGAAGCTCCTACTCCTGCCCATATTTGCCCTCTTGCTCAAGCCTGTAGCTACCTAGAAGCTGCAGCCAAAGAATTACAACTAGACCAAGGAATTGTCGAGATCCTCAGCAACCCGCGTAAGGTGGTGACGGTTTCTATCCCCGTGAAATTGGATAATGGCCAAGTGCAGGTTCTAGCTGGACATCGGGTGCAGCACTCGAATATTTTAGGTCCATATAAAGGGGGAATTCGTTACCACCAAGCTGTAACACTGGCGGAAGTGTCCACCCTAGCAATGCTAATGACATGGAAATGTGCATTGTTGGGTATCCCCTACGGTGGTGCTAAAGGAGGTATTGCCATAGATCCTAAACGTTACAGCCCTGGGGAATTAGAACGGATCACCCGTCGTTACACCAGCGAATTAATTAAAGATATCGGTCCTGCTATAGATATACCCGCACCAGATATGGGTACATCTGCCCGTGAAATGGCTTGGATGATGGATACTTATTCTGTGAATGTCGGTCATGCGGTGCCTGGGGTTGTGACTGGTAAACCACTTTCTATTGGTGGTTCAAGAGGACGGGAAATGGCAACCGGACGTGGTACAATGATTGTTGTCCGTGAAGCGTTGGCAGAACAAGGTAAATCTCTCGACGGCGTGCGAGTAGTTATCCAAGGTTTTGGTAATGTCGGCTGTGCAGCAGCTGAATTGCTACACCAAGCAGGCGCCAAAATTATCGCTGTCTCCACAGGTGCAGGGGGAGTATACTGTGAAACAGGTTTGGATATTCCAGCATTGAAAGCCTACGCTGCTGAAAATCGCAGAAGTGTTGTTGGTTATCCACAAGCAACAGCAATTAGCAATGCAGATTTATTAACTTTGCCCTGCGATGTTTTGATCCCAGCCGCTTTAGAAAACCAAATCACTGTAGAAAATGTGAATCAGGTGCAAGCGCAGATAGTTGCAGAAGCTGCGAATGGTCCGATAACTCTAGAGGCGAACTTGTCACTAGAGGCGCGGGGTGTGACGGTGCTACCAGACATTTTAGCAAATGCTGGTGGTGTGGTGGTCAGTTATTTGGAGTGGGTGCAAGGTCTTTCCTACTTGTTCTGGGATGAAGAACGTGTCAACCGAGAAATGGAACACTTAATGGTGCAGGCTTACCGTCAGGTGATTCAACAATCGCAGCAGCGACAGATTACCCTACGGTTAGCAGCTTATACTTTGGGGGTCGGTAGAGTTGCTCAGGCGCTGACTGATAGGGGTATTTATCCTTAAGCTTCCCCACTCTCTAGTTCTGCTAGGATACAGAGTCGCGAATTGTGGGTTTAATCCCTCATAGGACAATACAGTTCAGTTAAGGAAAATTGTCGTAGGGGCACGGCATCCAAAATTTTTTCTTCTAATGACAATTTTATTCGTGCCGTGCCCCTACAGTGTATATCATTAGAGCCTAACTGAACTGTATTGCCTCATAGGACGGGGAAATCAGGGTTTTTAGCTTGGTTCGATGACCTTGCGGGGCGCAAGGCCTTGCGCCCCTACCACAATCGTCCTGACAGCTTCAAAAAGCTTTGAGTTCAGAGATCGGATCTGGAGCAACATTTTGAAGATTATATAACGAGAGAAAATCACGCCATTCTTTTTGATGATTGGTGCGATATTCGACAAGTTGGCTTAGGGCTTCATACCAGATGTTATTTTCAAGATAAGGAATGTATTTATCTTCAGGTTTTGTGTTATTCAGCCGCTCTGCTAGGCTGGAATCAAGGTCAACCCGTTTAATCCAGCCATGAACATCGATCTTGGTTTGTGTACCTTGCTCATTCACACAAGTAATGGTAAAATACCAGTTATATCGTTGATCAACAGAGAGTGGTTTTTCGGTAGAGGGAAGGGAAAAGTAAACAATGCCTTCTTTGTCAGGTAAAGATAATTCCAGTGGTTTTGACAAAACAGACTTTTTCTGTTCATTCAGGAGCCTGAATTTTGCTGGGGGGGACTGAGAAGACTTACCAAAGGGTACATAAAACCAAAATTTAGGATGCTCTTCGGTAGTCAACGCCTCGTTGCTTTGAGGAACTAAAGCAATCAGGTTTTTGGTTTCTAGCTGGGAGCATTGCGAACGAGTCGCTCCACCACCTGATCGCCCGGAAGCAGCCCCCTCGGGTCTGGGACGATTAAAAATACCCCCAAATTGTGCTTGTGCTTCTGGGGGATAAATCACAGAGAGCAAGCTAGCAGAAAATAGAGTTGTGAGCGTGCAGATGGTAATTACCTGCCGCGAGAGTGTAAACTTCAGCCTGTTAAACTTTTCGTAATTCATGGGTTAAAAAAAGAACTCCGTAGCCAGTAGTGATTAATGCCAAAGCTGGCGGTACCAGAGGTACCCAACCGCTTTGGAAAACTAGAGTGAGATAGCAGGCGATGTACAGACAGCCAACAGAGGTGATCGCACCAACTAATAAATACAGCGTTTGTTGCGATCGCCAACAAATGATCCCTCCGACCAAAGACCAGCCAAACATCCACAGCGTTTCATAGCCAACCGACCACCACCAAATCAGGGGACGATTATCTAAAACGGCGCTGATCATCTGGCTAATCATCTGACCATGTAAGGTCATACCTGAAACATCTCCATAGGGTGTATTCCAGTAGTCGGCTTGTCTTGCTTGTCTATCAGTAAATCCAATTAGTACAATGCGATTTCTGATCAGATCAGCAGAAACCTGATTTTTTAGAACATCTAAAATATTGACTCTAGGGGCAAAATTATTCGGATCACCCTTGTGGATACGGTATTTAAGCATCGTTTGATACCCCGCAAGGCGATTATTCTTGTCCTGGTAGCCACCACCATTTCCTGTCAGTGGTGGAATCTCCGTTTTGCCAAATTGCATATTCCGCACATATTGTTTAGTATTTAAATCTAAAGGAGAAATATATTGCTGATTCTGTGCTTCTAAATAGCGATGGGTCATTACCAGGTTTAAGGCTTCCCTTGTCTTGCAATATTGGGGGTCTGGTTTTTGCATGAGGTAACTACGCCGTATAAAGCGACCACCACTGATATCATCCCACCGTTCTCCATAGTGAAAAAATTCTTCAACAGCAGCACTAATCGCTACGACTTGACTTTTTCTGTAGGTGCTACGCCAATCAGCGGGAATTGGGCATTGATTTGGTGACGAGCATGACCTATCAATTGCATTACGCCTGCATCTGTACCGCCATCCACAATACATGCTCCTAAACTTTGAGCAATTGGGGCTAGTACTTCGACAAACAGGTTTTGGATACGCACAAAGTCCGCTTCGCTAATCTGACTTGCTCCACCGACAATAACTAAAACCGGATGTGAACCAAGAAGTCCCATTCGCTCAAGCACATTAGACAATTCTGCTGGTTCGGATACTCTAGCTAATGTCGCTGTTTGCCCTTGATTGAAACTCATGCTAAAAAGATTTTCCATGCCCTGGAATTGAAGTGTTGAAAAACTCCATATTATTCTATAAATAAATAATAAATCAATCAATCAATCAATAATTTCCTTATAACATAATAACTATACAATTAGTATTCGATTTCTGAAATACTACTTAAGTATATCGGCTATTGAACCGTACTGGCTTTGGTCGTCATTGCATCAGGATTTTTGGCGTCGAACGATGATCATCTGTAAGGGCGCAAGGCCTTGCGCCCCTACCCCCCCCCATCATCCTCGCATCAGGATTTTTGGCGGCGAACGATGATCATCTGTAAGGGTTTGGGTACACCTGAAACCGTTGCTGGGGATATTGCCCTGAATGCGACAGGAGAAATCAAAGTTGCTGATAGTGGGAGCCGAATTCTTAATGAAGTGCGTGAGGGAGCAAAAGGCAATGGGGGTAATATTACCGTCGATACTGGTTCTTTGTCATTAGTAAATGGCGCTCAACTTTCGGTTCTTGCGTACTTAACGTGCTAAATTTTTAATTACAGTCGATAACTTTGTTTTAAAATCAAGGCTTACAGGCGCTTATAGCCAAAATTTTAATCATCAGACCTAAAAGGCAGTAAATAATGGCTGTCATCTTATCCCAGTCAATTCAAGCACAAGATATTATTTATCGCTGGCAATGGCAACTAGGGCGGATTCTCTGCCAAGGAGAAAGCCAATGCGACAACCAGGAAAAATTTACAGAGGCGATCGCAGCCTATACGGAAGCATTTAATACTGTACAAGATATCCGGGGTGATTTGATGGCCACTAACGCAGATATGCAGTTTTCCTTTCGGGAAAATGGGCTCTTCCGTACTTAGCGTGCTGAATTTGTTAAAAAATAAGTTTGAAACCCTTGTGTGGCTCCGATAAAAGCCATTATTTTTTGTATTTGAGCTACTGTTACTAAAAATCAAATTATAAACGCCTGTAAGCCTTGTTATTAAAGCAATTTAATCGACTTTCATTAATAATTAAGCACGCTACACACGCAAGAGCCCTTGTAGGCTTTTAACATTCTGCTTACCAAACTACATTCACTATGGTAAGCTAAAGCCGTACTAATGTAAAGTCCCCCTAGAAGGGGGAGGTTTTCAACCCATTTTTCTGATAAGTTGAAAAAATAGGCATTCTTGGATTAATGGGATAAGTTCTTTGGTTGGCTGGTGTCGTTCAATTTGATAAAGCTATCAAAAGCATACCATGCCAAAACATACCAGGGAATAACTTCCAATTGCACGCCCTTAACAAGTAACTGTCTCACAGCTAACATACCTAATCCCATAGGAAAAAGGAAGCGCAGATCAACGGCACCATTTGTAGCTTGTTCAATTCGTTTGTTCAAGTCAACCACTGCATTCGTTACCCCCGTTGATGCATCAGGGTTCTTCTCAGTAATATCGGCAACAATTATTCCCATATCCTCTAGTGCAGCGAGGACATTTTCTAGGCTATCATCTTTACCATCGTGGTTGATAAGAATACTACCATGATGAATATTAGTTCTGACCTGACTAATATTTGGTTGTGCTTCTAATGTATGGGCAATACGTTGCATTTCTTTGGCTTGACGATAGGGTTGAGACACTCTCAACCGTAGTCTTCCTGGAGTATCACTAATAACTTTTGTAGATATAACTTTAGATGGCATTTTTCAATTTATTGGCTCATTCATTCATTCATCAAAGTAATACCAATTAAAAAAATCTTTGCAACACATCGATAATCTGTAGGGGCGCAAGGCCTTGCGCCCCAAAAGCTTTCAAAATATGTCAAGCACCATGATCGGAAGTGCTATCAAGGGGGGTAAGGCCAGCTTCAAAGGTTGAGATTTCCCTATCTTCAGCAAGTTCAGCACGCACCTCGGCTATAATGTCCTCCAAAGTTTCTCCGAGTTCAGCAAAGGTTCCCTTGCTCTTTTCGTAGGCGACAATTCCGCCTTTGATTAGTGATTTCGCTACGGGTTTACTAATTCCAGCTACCACGGGTAGTATCACAGGTGCTAGTAGTACTGCGCCAATACCAGCGATAATTCCAGGGACGCCGGCGTCTTCAACAAAATCAGTAATTTTAAATGCCATAATTCAATTACCTTTTATACTGGTAAGTTAGCCATAAAGTCTAAGGTATAAGATAGACATGGAGCCTTCATGTGAGCCACTACACTTGATAAATCTTGAGTTTCAGCCTCAGCAGTGATTGTTGTATCTATCGGTTCATCTGCTTGGTGTTCTGTAGTTTTAATGGGATTTATCGGTGGATTCTTCTGCAAAGCCAACTCCAGCAAATTTATCCAATGAGATATGCTAATGTCACTAGGCTGATAGGCGATCGCTATCGATGCTGCATCATCATTCACACGCACGCTTGTTACTTGGGGATCATTTTTGAGTAATGTTTCCAATCGTCGCCCATAACCCCGATCTTCGGCGATTTGCGGTACATGAAACCTAATTCGTCCAGGAATTATATGGACAATACTATAGGCAATTTTTGCAAGTTTTGTTGTTATGTCAACTTTTGATAAGGGTAATTGCGGTTGAGAATCTTTGCTCGTTTGTGATGGTATAACTTCCGGTTCTAGATATTCAATTACCCACCGAGTTGCATCCGCCGTAATCATGTAGATTGGAATTGCTGCTAAACCGTGGATTCCCAGTCCTCCTGTCAGCACCAACCCGGTGATTAAGGGAATCAACGAAATGGATTGTTCCTTCCAAAAATCCAGAGATTTCCATTCAGCAAAGGGATCTAAGTGAGGTGAAATTGGGGGCTGATAAATGCTAAATTGTTGAAGTATCCCCAAAATTTGCGGCAATGACAGTTGATTTTCATCAAAACTGACAATCAAACTACCAGTTTGCTGATTGACTACAACTTCTTTTATTCCCGGATGCTGTTGTAAACATTGGGATATGGTCTCTATTTTTGAGTTAAAACCACCTTCAATAGCACGGATGCGTACACGCCCAGTGGTTGCATGAACAATTTGACATCTGTCGGAAGATAGTTGCACTGCATTTTGATCAACTTTTACTTCTTCGCTTTGGCTCTGACTAGAGATTAAATCAGAAGATATTGCCACCTGGGAACGGAACTCGTCGCGACTACTAATAGGGATGCTCATTTACCTGATAGCTGCACCAAGTCAGAGGTTAACATCAGGTTAACTCTAACTTATCCTCGCGACTCATATATCTTTCTCAAGAGTTATCTTGATCGATGATTCTTTATAACCCACATTCCGCACCCACAAACTGTACACCAATCCCCAATCCCTAGTCCCTAGTCCCCAACCCCTGGTCACTGAGCGGAGCCGAAGTGCAATCCCCTTTGATATTCCTGTTCAGTAATCATATCAAGAGTATTTTCTAGACGATCTACAAAAACGATACCGTCGAGATGGTCGTACTCATGTTGAAAAATCCGGCCGACAAAATCAGTTAATTCCTGTTGTTGTAAATTGCCATTACGATCAGTATATTCAACTGTTATCGCCTGATATCTTGGAACTAATCCTCTAATTCCGGGAACACTCAAACAACCTTCCCATCCTTTGACAACTTCCGAAGAATGAGCTATAATTATAGGATTAATCATAGCTGTAGGTTCCATTTCTGGGGCGTTGGGATACCGAGGATTAGGACGAGAAGCGACAATAAATAAACGTACAGATTTAGCAACTTGAGGCGCAGCAATTCCCACGCCGTTAGCCTTGACAACTGTAGCCATTAAATCTTCTATTAGTTGTTGAATGCCCTCATCTTGGATATTGTCAATGAAGGCAGCTTTTTGGCGGAGTGTGGGATTACCTAATTGAATAATTGGTGCTAATTCAGCCATGAGTAAAACTCCTTTGAGTAATCAAGTGTTAGAGCGTGTTGGAAAAGTTTTGGGCGAATGAAGGTGACTACTACACTAGCATTGTCCGCACTTCGACAAGCTCAGTGACCACCTGCGCGGACTAATGAGAAATCTTCTCTACGTAGCCTTCGGCGTCGCAGACAGACGCTACGCGTAGCTTGCTTCCACGTAGTGGTACGCTCCGCGTCTGGTAGAGAAGGGTTTTGAACCCGCGCAGGTGGTCACTGAGCTTGTCGAAGTGCGGGTTTTGTCTGTGTAGCCGCGATTTCTAATCGCCTGGGCTGGTATTGAATTAGACTTTTCAAACATCCTCTTAGCTCGACTTTATCCAAAATTAAGAACTTGGTTCTCCTTATAGGGCAAAAATCCTGGCTTTTTGGCAAAAACTTTTTCCATGTCACTGATTCACGGTGAAATTAAAAAACTCAAACTATCGCCCCATATAGCTTTCAGCGTTAGTGATCGCCTTCATGGAAAATGGATAAAGTCGAGCTTAGAGCATGTTGGAAAAGTTCTCGGCGAATAGAATTGACTGCGGCACATCAAAACCGACTTTTCAAACATCCTCTAACTCCAAACTCCCAACTCCTAACTCCTAACTCCTAACTCCTAACTCCTAACTCCTAACTCCCAACTCCTAACTCCTAACTCACATCTGACGCTGTACTGGTAAAGGTGCGGGTATGACTGCTA
Source organism: Gloeotrichia echinulata CP02 (assembly GCA_038087035.1). Classification (NCBI taxonomy): domain Bacteria; kingdom Bacillati; phylum Cyanobacteriota; class Cyanophyceae; order Nostocales; family Gloeotrichiaceae; genus Gloeotrichia; species Gloeotrichia echinulata. Next base: position 6,860,483 of record CP051187.1, read on the forward strand.
TTGGAACAGTTTGTCCATTGCGTTCCACTTGGATTTGCAAGGGACTACCGATTTTGCTATTTTCTACCAGCTTTTGTACGTCTTCAATTGTGGTGACAGGCTGATTATTAATACTGCGAACCACATCACCGGGTCGTAGTCCAGCAAGTGATGCGGGAGAGCGCGGGACGATATTAATTAATAATACGCCCTTATCTGCTATGATATTAACGCGATCGCCAAATTTACTAATTATTCTTGCCTTAACTTCTGGTGTCAGCGTTACCATCTGAATCCCCAAATAGGGATGATCAGCCTTACCTGTGGTAATCAATTCCTGGGCAATTTTTTGTACAGTATTGATGGGAATGGCAAATCCCAACCCTTGAGCGCCTTTGATAATCGCTGTGTTCATCCCAATTACCTGACCACGAATATTTAGCAGTGGTCCGCCAGAGTTACCAGGGTTAATCGCCGCATCGGTTTGCAAATAATCAACACGCTTGTCACTAGCACCAATATCTCTACCAGATCGACCTGTAGCACTGATAATTCCAGAGGTAACGGTATTATTTAGACCTAAAGGATTGCCAATGGCAATTACCGCCTCTCCTGGTTGTAAGATATCAGAATTACCAATAGACAGAGTTGGTAGGTTATTGGCAGCAATTTTGATCACCGCAACGTCTGTGACTGGATCTTCACCCATGACTTTGCCGTTAAAACTCCGACCATCTTTGAGTGTAACAGTTACAGTGTCAGCACCATCCACAACATGGGAATTGGTTAAAATTTGACCAGACGAATTAATAATAAATCCAGAACCACTACCCCGTTCTACCCGTTGTCTAGGTTCTGATGGCTCATTTCCTCGAAAAAATCGCCCCAAAATTGGATCTTCAAATTCCTCTGGTCTTTGAGAAATCACCGTTCTCGAAGAATCAATCCGAACTACAGCAGAACCGACCTTTTGCACAACAGCAACCACAAAGTTAGGGTCTCCAGACGATGAGAGAATAGGCGGTGGGACAACTGATAGGTTAGGGTCAGTTGTTTGTTGGGGTGGCACCTGAGACTCAACATTGTTATTTTGATTCTCGAAGGTGTTGGCAGGTAGAAGCGAGCAACCGCCCAGAAACACTACTGCGCTTACTGTTAATAATATTAACATCATACTGCGTTCTCCTGACTGTTGAGGCATAGATGTTGTATCAATATCTGGCTGCTCACCATTATGCTTTTTGATGATCATGTGTCTTAGCTTCTCCGTGTTAGTCAGCGGGTGGTAGGATATTGCCTACCGGGTGTGTCCCAGAATGATTACAACTTAAAAGCTTGTTCCAGGTCTAGAGCATGGGGATGCTAAATTAGTCTTTGCTTAGATCTTCTCGTGTGACGATTGGCAGCAAAGGTGGCAAATG